>NVVG01000248.1 GCA_002402125.1 Moraxellaceae bacterium | reverse complement strand
ATTGTTGAGCTTGAGCCGATGTATGGCGACGCAATAAGATTATCGAGCCAAGAGTTTGAGACACCCGTAAACGTTAATGACTACTATGAGCTTTCTATCCGTCGTCATACTAGCGGTGGTTGTAGTCCTTACAGCATCGCCCATAAAGTAAAAGTGGCAATAAGCAATGTCGTGCTTAGTCCCACAGGGCAACAAGCTTATGCCGCGTCTTTTATTCTTGATGAGGTAAAAAATTGTGCTTATGGACAGTTAGTTGATAGCTGCAAAGCTGATTTAGCCTTAGATGCTGCTTTTCAACGGTCACAATTATCCCTGCTTAGTCATATTAAGCCTCGCACTGTAGGCACGTGTTCGGTGGCGATGATAGCAACTATTTTGCAACAGATTGAGCCAGCAGAAAAACAGACTCGTCTAATCAGCTGTGTACAAAGTCTTGATGGCAAAGAGCTTGCCGTTGAGTTTTCTTTGTCTGACGATGAATCAAGGTTATTGCTTAATAAAGTCTATTAAGCACGATGCCAAATAGAAAAGTTCGCATCTTTGGACAAAATCAAACATTATTGTGAACACCAAACAGGACATGGGCCTAAGGTTTAAGTTTGGCTACATAAGTAAGCTAAGACAGTTAGTTTTTAACGTATAAAGAGCAAAGTTTATGAGATTCACCGTATTTTTATTAACGCTAATAGCAATGAATGTATTAGCGGAACAAGCACCTTCATGCCAACCCGACCTCAACACTTGGAAAGAAAATACGGGGTTTAATCAATACACCGGGCCAAATGARACCTGTRWYTATAGCAGCATGAATCCAGAACCSGCYATTACCAACACCACCCAAAGCACCTTGGCTTGTTTTACTAGTGATGTCATGTCACAACAAGGTGGTTAYGCGGAAAGCATACATGTTTGGTTRGTGGACCCCATTTCGTGCAAAGTCATTGCCACCGAAGTAAAATGTTTGACGTGTTGGAGTGATGATTCTGAGGATGAAGGTTCAGACGATGATTATGACGACAGCGGTGATGATGGCTACGGTTGGGGTTTTTAACTGAGATGACAATGCTACTTAGTATTTTGCATATTATCTTTTTGGTATTAGCGACTGTTTTTAGTGGCTACCTCGCTTATACCGGTGCTGGATATTACTTTTCTGGTGATGCTGACAGTGCCCAAGCTTTCAATGTGGTTGCCTTRATCAYGCTTATCTTTAGCGTAMGGCATAGTTATTTATATATGAACTATGGCTTAGAAATCCCTAAACTCATTGCCTTTCCTATTATCTACATTGCTTTAGGCATGTCATTGGATATTGCTATGGGCAGTGTGATTGACCTGTGGTCACCGATTACTGAGATGATCGCAGCGCAGTTAAGTATCTCTATAGGCTGGATTGTCACAGTGCTGATGGCCGCTGCCATTGTTAGTACAGAGTATTAGAACAGTTACATCTACAACTTACAGAAAATATCGGAGCGATGACGTGCGTACATTTTTTATCATTTTAGTATTTGGCTTGCTATCTGCTTGTGAAGACACACCACAAATGAACGGCGAATCAGTCGATGTTTCATCTTATCAAGCCTTAGGACAATACTGGTTACTTGCTGATGATGTGCAGCCAAAACCAGGTCGATTTGTCCTCGGCGACTTTGGCTGTGGTGAAGTTACATCTAACTTGAGAGCAGAGACTAATAAGCCCAAGGCCTTTATTGATATTGAGTTCTTGGTTGATTCAAATGGCAAGCGCTTTGGAGAGAACATCATTGCTTATAGTGATGATGAATTTACTCAAGAACTCGTTAACTTCGCTAAACATACGGATGAACAGCTAGCGCCGTTAAGTGCATATAACTTCACCGTCTCAAAAAGTAATACTGAGCTTACCCCGGTTGTTGTAACAGAGACCTTAGCCATAGAATTTGGCACAGATACCTGTAAATAAGCTAACTGAATTCCGACAATAAAATACCTTAACAAGGATAAAAAATGAAAAAGAGTCTCTTAGCAGCATTTATGATGACAGCATCACTTCTAGCCCCGATGAAGCAAGCGTTGGCTGGCGGTGATGAACCRTTTATTGCTGAARTCATTATATTTGCTGGAACATTTGCTCCTMGYGGGTTTAAATTTTGYGAGGGACAATTGTTGACAGTAGGAAMAGCAGAAAATAACGCATTATTTTCACTCATTGGCACAACATATGGTGGTGAYGGTGCAACTACCTTTGCATTGCCAAACMTGAAAGARGCGGAGAAGGCTTTGGGTGGTGCTAGGTATATCATTGCTTTAGATGGAATCTACCCGTCAAGGCAATAAGTTATTAGCAAAAGGTTCGATTAAAAAACTCAACAAAAAAGATGGCGGAGAATTTAACTTCTCCGCTAGCTCTCTTCAGAATCTGTTACATGTACAAGCTTGAAAAGTGAAGATGCCACCCGGTTTAACCCCATCCTAAAAGAGACACAGATGAAAAAGATTATATTTTTTACTTTGGCAATAACCGCACTTGCTGGCAATGTATTTGCCGCTAATTTTGGCGCGATAGCCGTCGACCGAACAGATGGATTTGTTTATGGCTACTCTATTGATCAACCATCTATGGAGCAAGCAAGAGCGCGAGCATTTGACGAATGTAGTAAGCAAGGCGGAGATTGTGTTGTTGAATTAGAGCTCTCTGGTGACAACAGGTGTGGTTCATATCGCACTATTGATAGTTCGGCGGGCTCCGCTTATGGTTGGGGTAAAGCGGCTAATAGGAAAATAGCTGGCGAGAAGGCGCGAATCGAATGTGAAAAGCGTGCTAATGGCCACAGTTGTAGCAACCATGTCTGGGCGTGCAATTCTGAGGAGGACAGCCATGAAACCGCACCAGAAGAATCAACGGATATCGATCGTAATGCCATTGGTCAGGCAGTGACTTATCATTATGATAATGAGGGGCAATGGGCTGGAAAATTTCGTATCGGTGAAATTGTTCAAATGAGAATTGAAGGCAGTGGCTCAACAATATACGCACACGTGAAATATAAATATTTGCCGTTACCGGGAAATGAGCGTTCATCAGGCTTTGATCAACGTATCTTTACGATTAACATTGATAATGGCTCATACGATGTTATCCATATGGATGATTATATGTCGGGCAGATTTTAAAAAAACAAGCCAATATTTCTATAAGATAAATCAATCAACTTACTAACTAAGACGTATATGACGATTAGGACATTAACACTACTCACTTTTTTTGTGTCTTTAACTGCCCATGCATGGGAAGTGGATGATTTCACTCATAGAGCTGAAATTATCGCGATTTCTGCTGACCAGAAAGTGGACAATTTATTTGAGCTTAATGAGCAAACGAATAAGTATTTTCATGCGGCAGTTAGTGAGTTTAATAGTAGCCATTCCTGTGTTGATGATATGCAAAAGAATTCACCAGAAATTTATTCACAGGTGAAGAGCATGCTGGGAAGAGAAAATACTGAATCTACCTTGGAAGATTGGATTAGCCATTCCAGAATGATGGTGAGTTCAAAGGGGGATCAGGAGATGTATGGTACGCCATGGTCGATTGACCCTAGTTTTAATTTAAATGCGCATGTCGTCGGTGTGACTAAGATTGGTCATTTTGTAGACGAAGGCTTTGACTTGTTTAAAGAGGCATTTATTAAGGAAGGAGGCGATTTTTATAGCGCCCTACAGCGTAGTAATGACTATGAAGATTATGTCTTTGGGCTTAGCAATTCTGGCGTCAAATCATACGCAGATATGGCGGCCAGTTATTCGGGCCTGACATTTTATATGAGCCTTCTTCACGGCGAGGGTAACTACCTAAGTTGTAATCAAAGTTCGGGTGAATATGAAATACAACGTGATTTTGATTGGGCTGATTATGTAAATGATAGTTGGGATTCGGGCATAAATTGCTCAATGTTCTATCGAGCCAAATTCCCTTATGATCGTATCGCTAATAGACAGCAAGATGAATATATCAAAGCAGACGATTACGAGCCTATTGCATTTGGAGATGATTATTTTACTAATGCTGGGACCCATTTTAATAAATGGTTGAAAGCTAAGGGCATGTCTTGTCCGGCTCAGTTACAACAATGTAAAAGTTTGGCTAGTTTAGAGTGTGCAACGTACATAGTGTCACCGGCATGTTTAAAACTAAGTGATACGGTCAATAAGGCCTGTGCCAATAAAAAATTGGGCGAGGTAATTGTGCCAAGTGCTAACTCAGCTTATCGTTATGGAGAAAATCAATATTTCATTAGAAGCAAAATGTTTGACGTGTTGAAGTGAAGATCATGCTGACTATTCTAGCTACAAGATAGCTACGTTTCCCTGCTTAACTAGACGGACATTCTCCTCCTACAAGTTACATAGTTATCAAATTGGCTAAGGTTTAAAATGAAAATAACTATCAAAAATATGGTTTGTGATCGTTGCTGCCTGGTGGTCGGTCATATATTAAAAGACCTTAATTTACAGGCTCGGGCTGTTGTACTTGGTGAAGTTGATTTTGGCGACTCCTATGGAGAACAGTTGGCTAGCGAGGTTCAAGCATTACTCACGATCAAGCTGGAAGAATACGGATTTGAACTTCTTAATAATAAAAAAAGTAAGCTCATTGAAAATATTAAAATTGCGTGCATTGATTATATTCAACGAGCCGAAGAGTTTAATAAAGAGAAATTATCAAGTCATATAAGTAAAGAGCTTAAACGTGATTACAATTATCTCAGTCAACTATTCTCTGTGGTTGAAGGCTTCACCATCGAACAGTATTTCATTCGTTTACGCATAGAGAAAGTAAAAGAATTATTAGTTTATGATGAATTTAAGTTGAGCGAGATAGCGTTTCAATTAGGTTATAGCAGTGTTGCCCATTTGAGCGGTCAGTTTAAAAAGATTACCGGCCTCACTCCTAGCCATTTTCGTTCATTAAAAAATGAAAAAAAACGACATTCCATCGATAAGCTGTAAATTATATAACGATACAAAGATAGGATATAACTGGATTTTAACTCTCTCACTATAAAATAGATTTCACTTACTTTACTTACTGGAATTGAAATGATGACGGATTTTTGGAGTAACACCGCAAACTGGAGCAAGAGTGCTCATAATACAAAATGGTGTYTGATWGGGTGTGCTATTGGGGATTTTGGAACCATTGCCTWTTTCCAATACAGCGCTTATGACGTATCAACGCTCTTTGTCATGCTGCTCGCGATGTTGAATGGCTTRCTGACCAGTATATTATTAGAAACCATTATTTTATTTCGATCTGGTTTCAACATAAGYAACGCGYTAAAAACAGCAYTAGGCATGAGCTTTATATCAATGTTAGCTATGGAAACCGCGATGAACCTAACCGATTATCTATTAACTGGAGGTGCATTGTTGACCTGGTGGGTGATCCCTTTAGCATTGTTTGCAGGCTTTATCACGCCTTGGCCTTATAACTATTGGCGTTTACAGTCTCAAGGGAAGTCATGTCACTGATCAGCTTTCGATTTACCCTAATGGTTGGAAACACTATATCGTAGGAATGTGGAGTTTGGCATTTTAGAACGACATAGTTTTAATAAAGTGCTACCCCGGGTTGAATATAACGTCACTTAGTTTGGCAGCAAGTTTATTCGTATTTGGATGATCTTGAAAAACTGAAAACTGAAAACTGAAAACTGAAAACTGAAAACTGAAAACTGAAAACTGAAATCAACACAGACTTTAATAAAGGTAATAACAG
>NVVG01000247.1 GCA_002402125.1 Moraxellaceae bacterium | reverse complement strand
TAATTTAATGACCTTTAAGGCTGGGAAGTCTTCCTGCAGCAAGGCCAGATTTTCCGGCTTGGCACCACGCCAGGAGTAGATAGATTGATCATCATCGCCTACCACAGTGAATGCGGCGCGGCGCCCCACCAGTAATCTCACTAATAGGTATTGTGAGGAATTGGTGTCTTGGTATTCATCCACCAGCATGTAGTGGACCTTACGTTGCCAGCGCTCGCGGATCTCTTCGTTATCTCGTAGCATTAATGTTGGTAGCAGAATGAGGTCATCAAAGTCGACGGCATTATAGGCGCGCAAATAACGGTCATATAATGCGTAGGCCTGGGCCGCGCGCATTTCGAGTTCATCATTAGCCCTGGAAATGGCGATGGAGGGTGTGATGAGGTCATTTTTCCAATTTGAGATGGTGTAGCGCACGGTATTGACGTCATCGTCATCGCTGGAGCCCGCTTTTATCAGAATCTCTGTGAGTAGCGTTTTGCTATCTTGGTCATCAAAAATAGAGAAACCCGACTTAAGGCCAAAATACTTGAGTTCCTTACGCACCATATTTAAACCCAAATTGTGGAAGGTGGATACGGTGAGCCCGCGTCCTTCCTTGCCTTTGAGTAGCTGTTTAACCCGTTCCTTCATCTCTCGRGCGGCTTTATTGGTAAAGGTTAAAGCRATGACTTTGTTGGCGGGRATTTCACAGGTTTGAATCAGGTAGGCAATCTTGCGGGTGATTACACTGGTTTTTCCWGAACCTGCGCCTGCTAGYACTAATAGCGGGCTGTCAATATAATGTACGGCTTCGGWTTGCCGGGGRTTTAACTTGGCCACAAAAACTACTCTATCGATTAAGAACTAAACAGTAAACTGGCTGGATATCTTACCTCGAAGTGGCCGTCTCGTCATTGTAACAATTCAATTATGACGGTTGACTTGAAAGGTCACTTAGCTATGCTGGGGCAAATTAGATTTTTGGGATTATTTTGTTTACCCCAGAAAATGGTCAAATATATTAATATTCAATAGCTTGCGATCAGTGCGGCTAAAAATAGGTAAAGGAAATTGTTATGGCAACTCGGTATTTTTTAGCATTCCCCGCTTCAGACRCTCTTRTCACYGCAGGAGAGAGGTTGCTTGATCAACATGCTAAACAGTCAAAAGACAGCTTGGTSCCCAATATAGATAGCCTGYTAGASGTTTTTATACCGAGTTTTATGAGAGCCATAATGTCCGATGTTGGCGATGCGGTGCAGTTGGGGCCAAAGGCTTCTAAGGTAATTCATTCTGCATCAAGCACAATATCAAAAACCTTGGGTTTTATGTTAGGYAAAATGATCAAAAAACGCTCTAACGAWGAATTGGCAGATTTTATGGCCTTTATTSAGGATATATATTTGCGGGCRGATCAGAACTCTAGTGGTGTCGCCTCYGTAGGCTGTGAGATTACCGAAGAGCTCTACACCACAATGCACCGATTAATGGTGATAATGAAGGATGGCCGTTTGGAGGAGATCAGGGATGAGCAAGCCCAGGTTATGCTTCAGATAGTTGATTCGTATGTAAATAATATGATGAAGCGCATGATTGGTACGATACCGGTTAATTTTGTGGTGAAGAAAATTTGTGACGGCGGCATAGTAACCAGTCGTGGTGCAGGGCACATGGTGGTAAATAAAGTATTTAAAGGCATGGATGAAGCGTCGATGGAGCGGTTATCGGATTATTTTGAAGCAATGATGGTAACTACAGACTAACTAAAGTTTTACTACAGAAGGTTATAGATAGAGTAAAATGCGCAGGGCTAGTTACTTCTACGGTGGATTTGCCTACAATTCACCATTACTAGCCCTTAACTTGTCTATCCTTAATTTGTCAACGTAGCCCAATGAGTAAAGATATAAACAATTCCAGCCCGAATTCTAAGCCCTCATCGGGTTCTTTGGCCGGTTCGTCCGCTGCTGCCTCTATTGGTAAAAGCCAAGATAAGATATTCCAGCAACCATTGACTCACTTAGTGGATTTTGCGTTTGATGAACAGGTCGTCAACGTATTTCCCGATATGATTCGGCGCTCGGTGCCGGGTTATGAAGCGGTTATTGCTATGCTCGGGGTGTTTGCTGGCCGTTATGTCCAGCCGAATTCTACAGTCTATGATTTGGGTTGTTCCTTGGGTGCGGCGACTCTAGCGTTACGCCGACACATTAGCGTTACCGGTTGTAGCATCGTGGGGGTGGATAATTCAGCTGCGATGATCGATCGTTGCCAGCAAAACATACAGCAAGCAGACAAGCATGGGGCTGGTATTCCTGTGGTGCTTGAGTGTTGTGATATTCAGCAGGTAAGCATTAAAAATGCTTCGTTAGTGACGCTTAATTTCACCTTACAATTCTTAGATCCAGAAGAACGTTTGGCTATGTTGTCGACTATCTATCGGGGCATGTTGCCAGGGGCTGTATTGATATTGTCAGAAAAAATCTGTTTCGATGACTCGGAGCAGCAGCAACTATTTACTGATTTGCATCACGATTTTAAACGAGCAAACGGTTATAGTGATTTAGAAATCAGTCAGAAACGTCAGACGATCGAAAACGTGTTAATCCCCGATACCCTTGAACAGCATACGGCGCGATTATCTGCGGCAGGTTTTTCCCATATCCAATGTTGGTTCCAGTGTTTCAATTTCATTTCATTTTGTGCATTTAAACAATGAGGTCAAATGGCAAGGTCGATGATTAACTTCGAAGGTTTTTTTAATCATATTAAACAAACACCGTTAAAGGTTTGGGAAGAGCATTTTCACCAAGTGTTAAATGTGGGTTTTACTCCGCAGGATCATGGCGATTTTGATCGTTGGGTAGCGGCGTTACAAGAATTGCCTGATATTGAAAATGTCACGGTGGATTTCAACCAGTCAGCGGTAACGGCTAAACCTGCGATAGCGTTGTCTGAACCGGAAAAGCAAACCCTAAAAAATACCCTAATGACATTAAATCCTTGGCGTAAAGGGCCGTTTTCGATTGCGGGAGTTGAGATTGATACTGAGTGGCGTTCGGATTGGAAGTGGGATCGTGTGTTGCCTCATATCAGTCCATTGAAGAATCGTACCATTCTCGATGTTGGTTGTGGTAGTGGTTACCATATGTGGCGTATGTGTGGTCAAGATCCGGCGCTGGTGGTGGGCATTGATCCATCGCTAATATTCCTCATGCAGTTTTATGCCATACAACATTTTGTAGGCAATCAAACTGTATATTATTTGCCGATTGGCATAGAGCAGATGCCGGCAAAAATGCGAGCATTTGATACCGTGTTTTCGATGGGGGTGCTTTATCATCGGCGCTCCCCCATGGATCATCTTATCGAGTTAAGAGAACTACTTAGGCCTGGTGGTGAGTTGGTGTTGGAGACGTTGGTAATAGAAGGGGAATTAGGAGAAACTCTGGTGCCTTCTGGGCGCTATGCGCGCATGGGCAATGTGTGGTTTATTCCTTCTCCTGACTCCATCATACTGTGGCTAGAGAAATGTGGTTTTAAGGATGTACGTTTGGCGGATTGTGCGCCAACAGGGCTCGATGAGCAACGCGTAACGGACTGGATGACCTTTCAATCACTGGAGGATTTTTTAGACCCTGAAGATAAAAGCAAAACGGTAGAAGGTTACCCTGCACCGGTACGAGCGGTGTTTGTAGCAACAGCGGCAAGATAAATAATCAAAATTTTGTCTTGTCTTGTCTTGTCTTGTCTTGTCTATAGTTGAGTCGAGGCTTGTATACTACGTATTCTTTTTCATCAATGCAGGTAAGAGAATAATGAATAAGACATTAAAACATCCAGATGTGCATTTCCCCCCTCCGGTATTATATGCGGCTTTTATTGGTTGTGGATGGTTGTTGCAGAAGCTATTGCCGTTGCCGGCATTAACTTTACCGGTACAGGGTATGTTGGGTCTGGGTCTGGGCCTGGTGCTAGCGGGGTTGCTCATTGTGGTATGGGCTTCGGTGGAATTTAAACACCATAAAACCACCATATTGCCCCATAAAGCCTCATCGGCCATCATTAGTTCTGGCCCWTTTCGATTCAGCCGCAACCCTATTTATGTATCCTTTTCAATAATACAGTTAGGAGCGGCTTTGCTGTTGGCGAACCTCTGGGTGTTGGTGTTATTGCTTCCTGTTATGTTGATAATGGGGAAATATGTTATTGAACGAGAAGAAGCATTTTTAACCCAAGAATTTGGTGAGCCTTATATAGAGTATAAAAAACGCGTARGGCGTTGGCTGTAAAAATTAAKTGCTCATGGTATGARATTTATGGTCGTTATGTTGATGTGGAAATAGTTAGTAAACTATCCAAGTAGATTTGTTGTAATGAAACTAGATAATTCACCAGTAGAGCAAATCACCTTTAGGGAGCGAAAATATTTCGTGAAAAGAGATGATCTGTTATCGCCCCATTTTTCTGGAAATAAAGCCAGAAAGCTATGCTATTTTTTGCAGAATGATTTTCCGGATATCAATAAAGTCATCGGTTACGGGTCGCCACAAGCAAACCTGTTGTATTCACTGTCGGAATTGGCGAAGCTAAAACATTGGCAATTTGATTTCTACGTGAATCATATACCCGCTTTTTTGGCAGACAATCCGGCCGGAAACTATTTGGCGGCAAAAAATAACGGTGCTAACGTGATTTCGTTGCAGGGGGAAGGCCAAGCAAAAAATACTGCTGACTATATTCAGGAGCATGTTCTGCCAAAAGAGAATAATAGCCTCTTTGTGCCTGAGGGCGGGCGTAATGCGGAGGCGGAGTATGGTGTCAAACAGCTAGCAGATGAAATATTGTTATGGGCCGAACAAACGGGTGTGAAAAATCTAAAAGTAGCATTRCCATCWGGAACTGGAACAACGGCTCTWTTCTTGCAAAAGAATCTYCCAGTTGAAGTGTTAACCTGTGCTTGTGTTGGTGGAGATGAGTATTTGASCGCGCAGTTTTTYGAGTTATCTGCAGATGAARCAGATCACCCGACAATCTTAAAGRCAGATAGAAAATATCACTTTGGTAAGCTCTATAGAGAGTTYTTTGATATCTGGAWTGCGTTAAAACAGGAAACAAACATAACYTTTGAATTGATYTACGATCCATTGGGGTGGATTACACTGCTTGAATATTGCGAAAATAATATAGAAGAGGAAGTCAATATTCTCTACATCCATCAAGGCGGGCTGTTAGGCAATGATACCATGATCCCGCGTTATCAAAGACTCAACCGATTGTCGGTTAATAACTAGGAATAGAGGTGTCTAATATAGTGCAAGAGAAGAAGTCGACTTCACAGTCAGTGTTATCATCGGGTACTAATCTGATTGTTGTTCTTGGGCCAACGGCATCGGGAAAGACTGCGCTTGGGGTGAAGTTGGCAGAACAACTGTCAGGCGAAATAATTTCAGCAGATTCGCGTCAAGTGTATCGAGGTATGGATATCGGTAGCGGAAAGGACTTGGCTGAATACGGACAAGTTCCATACCATCTAATTGATATTGTAGATCCTGGTTATGAGTTTAATGTTTTTGAATTTCAAAAGCGCTTTTGTGATGCGTATTCCCTAATACAACAGAATCAATCCTTGCCGCTGTTGGTTGGTGGCACCGGTTTGTATTTAGAATCGGTGTTAAACGAATATCAATTCACCGAAGTGGAAACAAATGCAACATTGCGTGAGTCATTAGCATTGTGTGAACAGGATGCATTAATTAAACAGCTTAAAGAGCTGAATCCAAATCTTCACAATACGACAGACTTGC
>NVVG01000246.1 GCA_002402125.1 Moraxellaceae bacterium | reverse complement strand
TAAATCAGAGTCAACCAATACACAGGGGTAACCAGGGTAAATGGAAAGAATCACCGGTGATTGCGGATCAACCTCGACAAATTCAGGCACCTCTAATGCCTGACTTGGTGATGCCACAGAATTACCTGCCGCATCGGTCACGCCATTAAACGCCGTCGAGTAGGTATGACCAGACTCCAAAGGTGAGTCTGGCTGTAACACCAGGGCAGATCCGTGCTGGTAGAAACGAAAGGATACTGCCGTACTGTCGGTGGTATCCGTCAATATCAAACTTTCCCCTGCCACAATGGACGCCATATCAAGCGGCTCGCTGAAATGCAGTACAATGGCATCACCAGGACGATAGATACCAGGAACATCATCTTCAACCCAGGCATGCACCGTGGGCGCTGTAGTATCTTCAATATCCGGCGCATTATGTAAATCATGATAACTGCGCATATTAAACGTTAACAAACTATTGGTATCTTCCGCACCCAATACACGAATTTCTGCCATGCTCACTGCATTAATATTAAATCGACCATCCTCGACTATAGCGGTACCTACCAATTCAAGATGCATAATATTCTGGGTTACGGCGCCACTAGCACGAGGATTCGCCGCTGTTAACGCGATATCCATAAACAGCACAATCTGCCGTGGAGCCTCATCAAGATCACTATAAGGATTAGCTATCATATATCCCGTGGCGTCGGAGATAAAATGCAGTGACACATCACCGGAGTCAAACCCAAGCGGCACTTCACCACCAACTTTCAATTCAATACTGCTACCGGCTATCAATGCCCCTTTCTTAATTCTTAGGGGTCCTGTATCGGGGAAAGTCGGAAGATGCGCTAGCTCTGCGCCTAAATTGCCAGAGGTTTGTATTTCATTACTACCTAACAACACCAAATCCAAGGGTATTAAATTGATAGGGTCTCCCGTCAAATTAGAATCAGAACCACTCTCAAGCTCTAATACTAAGCTGGATCGACTGACAGAATCTTGTGGGGTAATGGTAAATTCAGTGGCCGTTAGACTATAACCATACACACTGCCAATAGCAGAGCTCAAACTAATGGTATATTCCTCACCGGGCGTTAGGTCAACATTGGGATCCAGTGTCAGGTAGGAATCACCGATTATCACCGTAGCATCCACTAAAGTGCCCGCAGCATCTTTCAACGAAATGTCTGTCGCTGCAGTACCGTAATTTACCGTATTGCGATCTATTGGCTGATTAAACTGTATTCTGAAGGTGGCAAAATCCAGCACCGGCATCGTTACATCGGTACCGTCAGGTATCATCCGCTGCACGGTAAAATCGGCATCTTTGACAACCTCGCCCGGACTACCTTCATGCAGCGCGCGGGTAGAGAAGTTGATGGTAATGCTATTCATAGCACCATCAGCCAATGTCAACTTACAGTCCTCAGTCGCTGTTGTATCACAATCTGTAGGCCTGTCGCTCACTTCAAGAGAATATTCAGCCGCAGGAGACAATGGCTGAGTCGGCGTTAACACCAAACCTAGACCGGTCCCAACACTCTTAATAGAATAAGCCACGGTAGCACCTTGAGCGTCACGCAGCGTAATCAAGTCTTCGGGGTTAGCATCATCGATTGCACTGGTAAAGCGCAACACGATGGGGGCGGAGGTATTAAATTCGGCCTGATTCTGCCGAGGATAACTAAAAATTAGACCTTGTTTAGCAGCCAGTTCTGTCTGCATTTTTATGTCATCATTGACACTAGCGGGGCTGTTACCACCACAAGAGGCAAGCATAGCGGCAATAGCTATGCTACATAAGCATTTTGTTATAGCGTTAATCATGATTTCCTCCTCAGAACTTCATGGTAAAACTACCAACGAATGTATGTACATCGCCGCTAGTGGTTAGGCTTTCATTGACGGTTCCTGAGGTGTCACTTATATAAAAATCCCTTTCGGAAATGCTTTGAAACTGATATGCGAAATCAAGCTGCAATGGTGTGCGCATCATAATATAACCCGCATTATGGATGGTGAAACTGAACCCCACACCCACAATCAGCTTATCGCCATCAAAGTAGTTAACATCAGGACTGGTATCGCTGGCCAACGGTGATACATCCCAAGCGGCTCCTGCTTTCAAGACAACATCGTCACTCGCACTGTATTCAACACCGAAACGCGGAATAAAGGTATCGCGGAAACGTAGATTGGCCTGATCATGAATAGTATCTTCTTCAAGTATATCGTTGAGCTCCTCCCAATTCTGGAATTCGGCGGTGAAACCGAAGCTGGCATCGCCGAAGGTATAACGGACTCCGATGCTACTGGTCGCAGGCTGAAAGTTATCAATGACGCTCAGTCTTAGTTGGAGACCGGGGTTAGTAATGATTCCTGGAATTGCTGCATCAGCAGACACTTTCACCCGTCCATAAGCAGAGGTCCGGTGCGCCATAGCAATATCTAAGTTGTCCATCCAACAATGCTGATAGCCGCAAAAGGTACCGCCCATATTGATACCTAGACCGAGGTTTTGGCTATACACCAACGTCGCGGAAACATCGACTTTTTCATTTGCGGTGTTTCCAGCCAGGTCAGTCTCTAGGTCAAGTTTGGCACTGGCCTGCAATACTGCACGCACGCCGGCTCCAATATTGATACCACGCCAAAGCTTGGTACCAAAACCAAGGGTTATAAATAGCGGTTCACGGCCGTATTGTAACGGTTGACCACTTTGAGAMGTTTCRGAGGTAAAGGCCAAYGCCTCACCGCTGTWCTCTTCTGCWGCAAGCATAAAACCAAAATAGAGTGGATGGGTAAAGGTGGTCAGCTCGCTYGCATTCGCTTTCAAACCCAGCAAGATWATTTGTGAYTGAGACTTTTCAAGAATGTCGCTGCTGCGRCTYAGTGGYGCCGCWCCGCCTTGACTCTCAGCTCTCATYTCGAGGGACGAGTGAAGCAGGCCCGCTGTCATTGAACCGTTTGSATCATTGGCTAATGCCGCKGGRTTATAATATGCAGCAGAAATTTCCTTGCTGAAGATAGACATCGATTGCACAGTCGCAATATCGTGAGGTAAAAGTCCAATAGTTGAAGCTAAGCCGCCCATGGATGCAGAAGCTGGGCCTGCCATTACCAATAAAGTACCGGCTGCAGCGAGTGATTTTGCGATGTTCGCTATCTTCATTACGATAGTCTCCTTAGATTAATTCGGTTGCCAGATTACGAAATATTGGTATGTCAAAAGCGATTCTCACCTAAGGGATATCGAATCATTGGTTGGCGGCCAGACTAAGGGATAGGATCACCGATCAGGTGGGTGTCAGTCTTTGCTATAAACGGTAATTTCTTTGTCAATAAAGGCTACTGACGGGAAATGGTAAAGTGTCATTAGTAAAAGCAAGTTTGTAGAAAATGCATACAATACTACGATAACCCACTATTAATTAACGAATTTATACAAAAAAAACCAGCTCCAGCGGCATTATCTTGGCCGGTACTTTTTGTCAAAATAGGGTTTTATGGGGCTGCAAGCCTAATTGCATTCTATCATTATTAGGCTACTTGCCTACTTGACGAGTCTTCGCGGCGATATCGTTAATCTAAAGACCTGCCATCCCTGGGTCTTTACTACTCCTACCCTGTATTCCAAAAGGTTTTAAGACGGTGCGAGATGAATATCGACAAATAAAACCGATTCAATTCTCATTACCAAGTTACCCTTTATGGAATACTAGGTAGGATTTTTTGAGTAAAAATGCGCTTACAAAAACCACCTCACTACTACGCRACTCTTKTCATGCCTAGGGTTTATGTTCTCTTACGACGAGCAAAACTTAACCCCATAAGGCCCAGGCCAAACAATGCTATCGTTGCAGGCTCTGGCACTTCGTGACGYTTGCCATAAACAGTTAACTTTGACCAAAGCACCCAAAAATCGCCATAGGTACGCTTAATCTTCACACCCAAGGTGCCATCAAATTCCAATCTAAGCCAGGTAAGATAACCACCSACATCACTAAGATCATCGAAAGTATAKTTTCCGTCTAGATCCTGTATCTTTCCTTGATCGACCTTGAAGAAATGATTTATATAGACTTTCGCTCCTTCACCCTCTCTGGTACAACGAGTGCGCCTAACTGCATCAGTATCTAGACAAGGGTCTCTCCAATCATCATAGATGCCGATCCTTAATTTAAAGCCWGTCACCCAATCCGTAGGGTATCCCATAAAGCCATTATCATTAATATCGTGGGTATAGYTTAGGGTCTTGTTATCCCCGTCCAGTTTTTTTCCCAAAAGCATCGTATCCGACCACGACATCAAGGTTGCCGAAGCAGCCGTAGAAAACATGGTCAAACAACACAGRACAAAAGCAAACTTTAYTGTTTTCATGTGCACAWTCCTCATCAAGTGGAGTAGTTTAGTAATTGGCTTTAACTKCAACTTCCAACATCAACTTCTAAAGCACACCTTAGCAAAGCAAGGTTCAAACCAAGTTCACATTCAATAGACTTTTCAATAGCTTGTTTTTTGTTCAAGCCAAAACCTATAGACGGCCTGTAAAATCTCTCGACGACTCTAATAAGACAACGCAATAAGCTTATAAAAAAGCGCACTATGCCAACCAAAAACACCCTCCAAACTTCTCAAAAACCACCTACCTAGCGTCTAAATAAGAGTGATAATAGGTTGCAACTGCAACTGATAATGATTATCATTTGTAGAATTCAACATGACCTATCGGAAACCGGATATGAAACCCATCAAATTTGCTGCTAGCTGCGTTATATCGGTCCTTTTGTTAACCATTAATACCTCATGGGCCACCGCAGAAGTTAATCTATATTCCGCACGTAAAGAGGCATTGATCAAACCGTTGCTGGATAAATTTACCGAGCAAACCGGCATTACCGTGAACCTAGTTACTGGCAAGGCCGACGCCTTACTCACGCGTCTCAAGAGCGAAGGCAAAAACACCCCGGCCGATATATTTTTGACCACCGATGCCGGACGCCTGCACCGCGCGGAGGCAGCCAAGCTACTACAACCCATACAATCAGACTTGCTAAATAGCTCTGTACCTAAAGCTTATCGTGACCCTGAAGGTTATTGGTACGGCTTATCTTTACGTGCTCGACCGATCTTTTATGTTAAAGACAAGGTTAAACCGTCATCTTTATCGACCTATGAAGCCTTAGCCAACTCAGAATTTAAGGGCAGAATATGCATTCGCTCCTCCGGTAATATCTACAATCAATCTTTAGTTGCATCGATGATTGCCGCCGAAGGTGACGCTAAAACAGAAACTTGGGCAAAAGGCCTGGTGGGCAACATGGCCCGAGCCCCCAAAGGTGGTGATCGAGATCAAATAAAAGCCGCCGCCGCTGGCCAATGTGATATCGCCGTTGCCAACACCTATTATTTTGCCAAAATGTTATCCGGCAATGATGCCGCACAAAAAAAGGCGGCGGAGAAACTCGCCATATTTTGGCCTAACCAAAATGGCCGTGGCGCGCATGTAAATATTAGTGGCGCAGGTGTAACCGCCCATGCCAAGCATAAAGACAATGCGGTACAACTGATCGAATTTTTGGCTAGCGAAGAAGCACAAGCGTGGTATGCGCAAGTAAATTTCGAATACCCGGTACGCGACGGTGTAAAAGCTAGCGAAATTTTGCAACAATGGGGCGATTTTAAAGCAGATAGCCTGAACCTCTCTCGTCTTGGGGATCTAAACAGCAACGCGGTAATGTTGATGGATAGAGCGGGCTGGAAATAAAACTATCCGCTAGGCCTGCTCCTAAGCAATTAATTGCTTAGGAGC
>NVVG01000008.1 GCA_002402125.1 Moraxellaceae bacterium | reverse complement strand
TAGCAAAAAAAGCAGTCGACTATAACTACTCAAAATATTATTTCGCAACTGTAAATATCGGTCTGACTGCTCGATGGCTAGAGTAGAATTTTCCTTACTAATAACCTGTTGTTGTAATTCTGCATTTAGGATAGAGCTATTTAGTGCTTCCACTTGACTTTTGAGTCCCAGCCATTCCATTTCTTTTTGCTCTACCTCTATTTTAGCAACAGCACCTTCTTCAAAAAGAGTTTGCATACGTTCATAATCGCCACGCATCAATCCTAATTCTTGTTTAAGTAACTCCTTCTGGCGTTTCAAATTCAAAAGAATTTTATCTAAATTCTTAGTGCGATTTTTATTAATGCCTATCTGCAAAAACTGAGGGTTCAATTTTCTAAAAAGTTGATATTCACTAATATTTCGAAATAAATTTAAATATTCGTCATTAAGGTTTCCTAAACGTAACTGATCATCTAAAATAATCTGCTTATCTTCTCTGCTTTCAACAATGCGACACACCCCCAAACATGCATAACCCGACAAATCTTCAGATTCCCGAAGCAAGGTTAATTGCAGAGCACCAAGCTGTATTTGCTGTAAATCACCACTACTATCCGCTGCATCCCGAACATTTGCTTCCGCAGCATGGTAGCGCGCCAAACCTTGAGGGTTATCCCCCATCGATACGTCCAACGCTCCAGCCCGATGTAATGGCAATGCTAAATAAATCATTTCATTATGAACATTTTCGGGGATATCAATAATGTTTGGTGCTTGATCAGACTGCGGCAGGTGAAAAGGCGTGCCGTCAGGTAACACTCCGCTGGCAGAGGTCAGGGATATTTTTCCAACGTTTAATAGATCTTGGTCAATGACAAGATCTTGAAATCCCCAACCGTAGCTGTCAACGGCATTACAACGAGCATCAACATAGCGCTCCAAATAACGATCCTGCTGTTGAAAATGCTGGGGGCGTAAAAACATACCTTCAGACCAGACAACTTTATTGTTCTGGGACATTGCTCTCAATCCTTCCTATTGTATGTCTTCAGGCTTTTCGCCATCACCCACTTTTAATTTAGTTTTATTTATCCAGATAACTTTTTTTGTGGTCTGGTTGGGTTCAACCGCAATCACCACTCTGGCCTGAGCATTCTCATATTGAATGAACTCACCCAACAAACCAAGATATTTTACTTCCGGGGTTACAACAAAGGTCTCTGTGCGATTCTGCCCTGGAATCAATTCCCGAATACGATGCTCGGCCAACAAATCGGCACCTAGGCGCTCTTTACTCTCTTCAAACAGGTCAATGAAGTCCTCCGCCAAAAATTGTCGTGAATCCTTTAGCTCATATACTCTTACCACTAAAGGGGACGCTCGGCCGTTATCATCGGGGTTTATTTTTGGCCACACTTGAAAATCAAGTATAACCTCAGTTTCAAGATTAAGAAGGCTTGCCGTTGTGCTGCAACCCGCCATCCAGTTTGCCGCCAATAATACCACGGCGAGGGTTACTATTTTTATCCCCCCCCCTGCTTTCAATCCCTGTCCATATTTAAACATCAATCTGTCTCCCCCTTAATCGTCGTTACTTTTTTCTTGATGAAGCAAGCGTGTTCATCTGCTGCTCGTAGGCTTCCGCAAAATCCTCCCCAAAAAGGTCTTGGAACGAATCTTCCATATTATTGGATAATTCTTGGTAAAACTCTGTGTAAGATTCCCAATTCTTCGCGCTTTTTCCCTTCATTAAACCCGACCGACTCTGTTTCTCGAAACGCATCGCCAAGTTGTTCGGGTCAAATTGCTTCATCATCGCATTGAATGCTTGGCGCATCCCGGCGATAACGGCTATTTGATGATCAGCAATATCTTGAAAACCATGGCGCACGGCCAAAATACCGGGTAAGTATGCGTTGTTTTGTGACACAAACATATTTTTTAATGCTTCATCAACATTCGGCGAAAATTTCAACGGATTATTCTCTGCCGCCTGGATTAACGTCACATTCATGCGAAATTCATTCTTTATCGCATTCCTCGCACCTAACACCGCCATCAGTCCTTTGGTGGATTCTCGCAAGATGTCGGCCATCAATCCGGTAAAGTGCTGCTTCTGCTCGGGTGAAATCTGGCTAGGATCAAGGCCCAACGAACTAATTAACGCATCGGTTTGAGCGTCCACTGCAGCCGCATCGGTTACCGGCGCACTTTGTGGAGATTCTGCAGGCTGCGATGCTTTTTCTGAAGCAGCTGGTTTCGCAGATGATGGTTTCGCAGATGATGGTTTAGTAGGTGAAGGTTTAGCAGGTCGTGGTGGCGATGGCTTTTTGACCACAGCATCGGCGGTTTTAGCCGCTGGTGTTATTTGGTCCGTAGTGGCAGATTTGCTCGTCGGATCACTGGCTTTTTCTGCCACTGGCTTAGTCTTCGTCGGTGTAGCTGGCGACGGTGTCGGGGCCGGAGTCGGTGTGGATGCAGGTGCTGCTGACTCACCGCTCAACCCTAGGAACGCATCCAACTCATCTGTTTCTTGCTGTGCCACTTCCATACGTTCTTGCTGGACTTCAGGTAGACTCACTTCTGCAGCAAGAAGTGATTCAATTTCATCCAACTTTGGTCCCGAACTTGGCGCATCTGGAATGGGAGCACTTGCCGCTGGAACACTCGGCGCAGAAGGCGGAGGCGCGGCCGATTGTTTTTTGCTTATTTCTGCCGGTGCAGATTCTGGCTCAGCACTTGCGGCAGCGGGTTCACCCCCTAGTAAATCATCAATGTCCCAATCATTTGGAATGCCCTGGCTCGACTGCGGTGCACTGGCACTCGGTACATCAGAAGCTGATGCTAGCGATGGGTCTATGCTCGGTTGCGGGGGAGTAAATGCCTGTTCGGTTGCTCGCGCATTATCTGCCTGACTTCCGCCCCCCAGCCAATCTTCATCAGGAATGACATTCGAAGATATTTCATTGGAATTTGCCACGGCGCTATCAAGTGCAGCCAATGGATCAAGTTCTTCAGTTTCGCTGAGAAAATCATTACCCACCGAGCTGCCAGCGCCCCCAGCAGCGGCTCCACCCGCTTGAACTTCCCTAGGCACCTCAGGGTCTAGCCATTTATCAAATTCGTACATATTCATGTTGTCAGCAGCTGGGTTTTGCTCAAATTCTATCAACAATTCGTACTCGCCAAAGTAGAGTCTATCTCCTTCCGACAAGGCAGCCTGATTCCCCGTACCCAACGCCTCTTCCGTATTGTTGTAATAGACACCATTGGTACTGGTATCTACCAAGTAATACTGGCCATTTTCACATCGAATGCTGGCATGGCGAGAAGATACAAAACGCTCAGGGTCCGGCAACTGCCAATCATTTTCAGCATTGCGTCCAATTGTTCCCCCGGAAGCACCAAACGTCATGCGAGTTTGTGCAAGCTCGATTCCTTTGGGATGGCGTACGATTGTTAGTACCAATGACATAGTTATTTCTCGTTATATCAACAGGAAGTCGCACCAATAAGCACTCTGTCACGACAACCTAAATTTCAATTTACTAATATTACCTATCAGTTGGCTTTCAACCAACTTTTTATCATAATAAATCAAGCGCTTCCCTCCACAACTAAAAGCAGATTGTTATGAAAAAACGTTCGACTCTAATTCAATACGCACTTTCCTTCCTTTTCGGTGCGTTAACTATCGGTTGCAGTACACAACCTTATGAACAAAGTGTAGCCAAAACTTCCCATACTAACCTGCAAACAGTGACTGGATCCCCTTTTATTCATCAAGTGTATGTTAATCAAGCCGCTTTTACCGACCAAACAGACAATAGAAGCAAACGTTTCCTTCATGTTTACATTGGTGGCGATGGCAGAGCCTATGTAAATGGTAAATTTTCGATCAATCCCACCCCGCTCAACCCATTATTACTTAAACTAATGGAGCAAGACATTCAACCGGCCATCTATTTAGGCCGGCCGTGTTACTTCAACCCTATTGATAGTAACTGTCATCCCACTTGGTGGACAGACCGCCGCTATAACGAGCAGGTTGTAACCAGTTTACTGGCCGCGCTCTCTCATTTTAGTTCACGTTACGATCATATAGTACTTATTGGTTATAGCGGCGGCGGTGCCCTTGCCATGCTAATGGCAGAGCAGCTCAAACAAACTCAAATTCTCGTCACCATTGCTGGTAACCTAGATACTTTCGAGTGGACAACGTACCATCAGTACACCCCACTCATGGAATCACTCAACCCGGCTGACCGCCCCCCGTTGCGCTCAAATATCATTCAACTCCATTATGCTGGCAAAAAAGACGACAACATTAAGGCTGACTGGATTAAAAGCGTATCAGAGAAGCAAAAACAGGCGGAATATCATCTTATCGACCAAGCAGACCATGCCTGTTGCTGGGTTGATTTATGGCCTAAGGTATTGAAAAAGATTGAATCATACCAGTCATTTATAGACTAAGATAATACTACTTATGGTGCCCTAGGGGCTTTATATTCCCGCAAGTTCTAAAAACTGAATTGTATATTAGAGCACCTAGTCCCTCGCCCCAAATTATGTACATCACAAATGTGCAATATTCACAATTACTTCCGCTGCAAAGTTTATATACTAGGTGGTAATCATTAAAACTTACCCAATTACAATAAAGTACCGCTAAACATTAAGAGTAGAGGCCTCATCATGAACAACAACGCACTCAGTGCTTTTTTAAACGGCAGCATCGCATTTTGCATCACGCTTCTTGCGGGTTGCGCCACAAGCGGTGACACAACCATCCCTAAAGAAGCATCTCGCAATGCAGATGACCTACTAATCATTGATTGTTTACTGCCGGGCCAAGTCCGCAAACTGGGGAGCTACTCTACCTACCTAACTGCTAGGCGGCCAATAAAGACCTCTGCTTCAGATTGTGAAATACGCGGTGGAGAATATGTCGCCTTTGACCGCGCAGATTATGCCACTGCCTTAAAGATTTGGTTACCGGTAGCATCATCAGGAGACGCCGAAGCACAAACCTACGTTGGAGAAATCTACGAAAAAGGCCTAGGAC
Organism: Moraxellaceae bacterium; assembly: GCA_002402125.1. Taxonomy (GTDB): domain Bacteria; phylum Pseudomonadota; class Gammaproteobacteria; order Pseudomonadales; family Ketobacteraceae; genus 42-54-T18. Next base: position 40,265 of record NVVG01000008.1, on the reverse strand, counting down.
TGGAATCCGACTACGCGCTTGCGGCGGAGTGGTACCACAAAGCAGCAAAACAAGATTTTTCTCGCGCACAAATCAACCTTGGCAACCTGTACGAGAAAGGTCTAGGGGTGGATAAGGATAAGGCTATCGCGCTGAACTGGTATCGTCGAGCATCGGGCATGAAAAACGACGATTTGCTATATGCTTCAACCGTAGAAGTAAATTCAGAGGCACAAAAAGAACTGGATGAATTAAAAAAGGTTGTTCGAGCCAAAAACCAACAACTTGAGTCCATGCAATCTCGCCTGGCCCGCACCCAGCGGCAACTAAAAAAGGGTAAAGAAGCCCTCCTCAATGCGGAAAAAAACCAGAAAAATAGAGAGCTTGAGTTATTTGCACAAGAGTCTAAAGCCATTCACGAACAAAGCAGGGAAACGATAAAAGCCCTACGCTTAGCGTTGTCTAAATCAAAAGTTGATGTCGCCGCACAAAAAGCCCAACTTGCCGCCCTTAGTTTTGATGAAGAAAGTATGTCGAATGAAATAGAAAGCGCCAGTGATGAGGTCAACCAAACACAAATGTTAGTTGCCGCTACGGGCAACGCACCATCCATAGAAATCATCGACCCTCCAATGGCGTTGATGCGTGGCATCCCCACCATACGCCTTCGGGCTGGCACGAAAGAAAAAGAAATTGTCGGAAAAATAAAAGCCCCCGCAGGACTAAAAGACTTCAAAGTTAACGGCAAGACAGTGCAGGTGGATGACTACAGTTTATTTTGGGTAAGCGTACCGGTAAACACCGTTAGAACAACCGTAAGGCTAGAAGCAACCGATAACAAAGGCAGAAACGTTAGCTTTGACTTCTCCTTGGTAACCGCCAAAAAACAACTGGGTAAATCCATTCAAACCAGCAAATCAGCGCCACTTCGAACCAGCAGCAACCTAGACTTAGGTAAATACCACGCACTGATTATTGGTAACAACCGTTATGCTTATTATCCTGATTTAGAGACGCCAAAAAATGATGTGATTGAAGCAGAGAAGATTCTACGTACAAAGTTTGGCTTCAAAACCACTACATTACTCAACGCAACACGTTTCGACATACTGTCAGCATTAAACACTTTGCGCTCTGAACTAACAAACAACGATAATTTACTAATTTATTATGCCGGCCACGGTGAACTCGATGATGCCAACAATCGAGGTTATTGGCTCCCAGTTGATGCAGAGCCAGGCAATACTACCAACTGGATTTCTAATGTCTCCATCTCCGACATTCTCAACACCATGCCCGCCAAGCACGTCTTGGTGGTAGCGGATTCCTGTTATGCAGGAACTCTTTCAATGGCGTCGGTACCACGCATCAATGAAGCCATGAGCGACGAGGCACACGACGAATGGGTAAGCATAATGTCCAAAGCCCGTGCTAGAACAGTATTAACCTCTGGCGGTGTCGCACCGGTATTAGACGGTGGAGGCAGTGGCCATTCTGTTTTCTCTCAAGCATTCCTCGAGGTGCTAGGTAAGACCAGCGGAGTCACTGAAGGCCATGCGATATACCGCGAGGTGCTAGGAAAGGTACGTCGCAAAGCTTTAGAACTAAACCACGACCAGGTTCCTGAGTACGCCCCTGTTCGCTATGCCGGACATGAAGCAGGGGAGTTTTTCTTTCAGTCAATCTAAGCTCTTGATATGATGCGAGGCATGTTGTTCAGTGTCAGCGCATCATAATTACCGCAAACAGTCGTTGTTACATGATCCATCGATAAAGCTCCTGTTTGTAGAGAATTAGTTTCGTATTATCCATTTGGCGCCTATTATGAGGCGCTTTTTTTTTAGAGTCATTGCAGCCAGTAAGGTTACCGCAAGCTATGGACAAGATTGTCGCGTTATTCGAACAATTCAGAGAAAAGAAACTGTCCTTCGATACTCTGTACGAAACACTACGTGACAAGATACAAGCTGACGCCGGATTTCAGCGCCAGGTCATCCCTATGCTTGACCAGGTTCAGCAGAGCACGCCTATCCCCATCGCTGACTTCATACCGCTTCGCTCACAAATCGAAAAAGACGTTCAAAATATAGTGCCCAAGCCATCTATTGTGGCCGTTCAAGCAGACCCTGACGCAACACTAATCACCTCTCTGCCCGAGGAAAACACCCACCCCAACGCAAAGGCCGCAAACAAGAAGGCTCAACAGCCTAATAACTCTAGTGCCGTATCAAATACACCAGTAGGTCCAAGCGACCCTACCCTTTTAGGATCGTCAGAAATTAGCACTGATGTGAATGCTGATGACGATGAAAGTACAATGATTATGCCCTCCGGCACTCTTAGCGGCGTTCAGACCGACTCGAAGCCATCGGCACAACCAACCATACCAACAACGCAAACAGCCCCCCCTTCAATTGGCAGCGAAGATGCCACCGTTGTAACAGGTATAGGCATAGCGTCCACCTATGAAGAAGGCAACGCGACAGCCGCAACAACAGCAAACCCTTCCGATCCAACCATCGCTGCATCGGCTGACGATGCTCCGACGCTCATTAGCAGCACTCAACATAATACCAACAATGATGCCAATCACAGCGCAGAAACCCTAGTTCACGCAGAACCCTATGCTAATGAACAAGAGATTATTCGGCCTGAGCAAGGTTCCCCCGTGCCGCTAACCAAGGTTAACGCTAAGCTTATCGCTGGCAGTGTTACCGCAGGAGTTGCTGTATTGATAGGGGCCCTTTGGCTATTCAGCGCTGAACCATCTGCTGGCGTTAACGCCAATGTTAAAACGAGTGTTGGTACAACTGCCAAAATAACCAAGGATACAGTAACCACCCCGCGATCATGGGACAACTACCCCGAATCCCCTGCCCCTGAACGATCAGAGCAACTTGAATCAACGGGTCAAAACCAGCCAGCCCTAAGCCTAGCGGAGCAACCAATTGCAGCAAAACAGCCGCCCCAATCAACACCACCGCCGAAAACGTCAACTCAAGCAACGGCAACCACTGACACGCTGAACACAGCAAACCATCTACCCTCCAGTACTGTATCTACTTCATTAGAAGATAAGCAGGCATTGGCAGTAGCAGAGGTGGACCCTACCCTAAAAGCCACAACAGAAACTACAGCAGAAATCACGCCTACATTTAGCTCAACCGAAGAGGAAATAGACTATCTATTTGCAAAAATAACCACCGCGGAAAACGCCTACAATCTGACACCCGCCGACAAGGAGGGCACGGCAACATATTACCTGGTAAAACTCATTAACTTGGCGCCTAACTCGGATAGAATATTTGAAGCCCGCTCACGCATTGCAAAAGCACATTTGACCCTAGCGAAGATCGCTAGGGAAAATGAAAATTGGGACGATGCACAACAGCAACTGGATTTTGCCTTTACCGCCCGCTCACCCAATAGCTATCGCTAGATAGCTATTGGGTAATATCACCCGCCTTGAACCCGTTCTCGCAATTCTTCTAGCAATGGTTCATCCTTAAACATTTCTTCTGCTAACAAAAGATGCTGGCGCACTTCATCTTTTTCCCCTTGCATCCAAAGGATTTTTGCGCGCTTAAAGAACCGATCTCTTACTGTATCCATGCCCTGCTTGGCTTTTAAATTTTTCTCATCAACGCCCAGCACCATTTTATAAGCATCATAGGAGTTACTACCCTGAGGAGAAACCAATCGCCCGACAAGAAAATGCGCTCTCGCAACATCCAACAGGCGCTGAACCTTCTCTTGTTCTGCAACAGACAGACGATCTTCGTCCTTTACCAGCGCAGTACTGGCAACATTTGCCACCGTCGGGGCAACCGAGGCTCTTTCTGGCGCCAATTGCATAAACGCGACGCCGCCAATAACAATAAGGCCTACTGCCGCCGCACCGCCCCCCACCCAGAGTTTTTTGCCTCCCGCCGAAACAGTCACCCCTGATGATATTTTAACCAGATCATCCAAGAAGTCTTTGGCTGTTTGATAGCGTTGACTAGTATTTTTTGCCAACGCCTTAGCGATCACCCGATCAAAGCTTGTGGGTATTTCTTTTCTAACCTTAGAGGGCGCTTCTGGTTTTAGGTTGATAACATTATGAATAATGGCATTGGTCTGCTCTCCCCGAAAGGGTTTCTTTCCTGTCAGCATTTCATACAAAAGAATGCCCACAGAAAACAGATCTGAACGTGCATCAACACCTGCGCCAATGCATTGTTCAGGAGACATATAAGACGGCGTGCCGATAACACTGCCTACCTGTGTCAGTTCGGAGTCATCCATCCGAGCAATACCAAAATCGGCGATCTTGACTTCGCCCTTGTCGGTAATAAATATATTGGCCGGTTTGATGTCTCGATGAACAATATTTAGCTTATGGGTATATGAAAGACCGTGGAGAATTTCTGAGGTAACACGAATGACCTCTTCTGTGGTAAAAACCGAACCTTGCTTAATCAAGGTCTTAAGATCCTTACCTTCTACAAACTCCATTACAAAATACGGCGTACCACGATCCTGATCAAAATCAAAAATACCCACAATATTGGGGTGTGTTAATCGACCAACCGCTTGCGCTTCGGTTTTGAAGCGCTCTAGCATCTCTTTACCCATTTCACTGGATAACAAATTACCATGAATGGTTTTTACCGCCACCGTACGTGCAATATTAGGGTCGAATGCTTTATACACCACCCCCATTGCCCCACGCCCCAAAACTCCCTCTATGGTATATTTTCCTATGCTTTCAAGATCTGACATATCGTATTAACACACACTAGTTTGACAACAGTTGTTCGAAATTCTACCTCATCAACAAAGGCTTTGAGAACAAGAATTTCAACCATAACGAAAAAGGGGTGCCACAGCACCCCTTTTTCGTTTACAAACACAAAAACCAACTAATCTTTGATCTCATAAACATGGTAGGACTTCGGTAAATACTGATCAACTGCGCACCCCATATATTCGGCTTGATCTGGAATACCATCGCCGGTACTAAAGATGCGGTATTTATGTGGGAAAAGTGGCGCCGTCATATCGGCTGTCACCTCGAACCATAGGGTCAGTGCTCGTTTTGGTATCACATACTCTAGATGTAATAACCGACTATTCTCAGGGAGCTCTAAGGTTTGAGGCTCTGCATTAACTTCTAGCCGGAATTTATGAATAGTTCTCATTTTAGTTAAACCATTGATAGAGTGAGAATAATGTCAACCAAGATACCACGCCCATAAGCAAGCATGGCCCTATATTGGTATTCATTCGGTAATCTCGCATTTCCAAACGTTTGCCTTCCATATCACACCTTTGTCATTGTTCTTTTCGCAAAGCTCTCCTGTAAAAATAGCTCATTTTTCCTATCTGTGAAACAATATGTAAAAATACCGTCAAAGGCCTTAGCTGGTGAGGGGCAATAACAACGACTGCCTAGCAAAACTCTATTGGTTAACACTACAACTACATTTCATATACATACACCGAGGACAAAAACTGGAATATTGTCTATGCTTTTGAAACTGGACTCGCCAATTATTTGTGGAACCTTGTAGGATACCAACATGAAGTTAATCTCTATCGCCACCACTCTCTTCTTAACCATTATATTAAGCTCAACAGCAATCGCTGAATCGGGAGAAGATGGTGACGGAGTACAATACATCCCCTTATCACCGGCAATTATCACCAACTATCAATCACCTCAATTACGTTATGTAAAGGCTGAGATCACCCTACAGGTCTCTGGCACGCCTACTGCGCAGGCCATTGAACGGCACTTGCCATACATTCGACACAATTTGGTCATGCTCTTCAGCCGTCAAGAAGAAGAAAACCTCTCTACCCCAGAAGGTAAATCACAATTAAAAGAAGATTCTTTGGAGGCTATCGTAGCGACCCTCGAATCAGAAGGCGAACCCGCTGAGGTTGAGGCCATACTCTTCACTAGTTTTATCGTCGAATAACGACCAAAAATTAATCCACCGCTTTACACGCATTTTATGGGACAATATTGGACCTCTTATAACCAGACCCGTACAACTGGCCCAGTCTAAATAGCCCCGTATTATGAGCGTTTTACATGAGCAACTCATCCAAAGACGCTTCCCGCATAGCCTTGCTAACTCAAGCACCTGTCGCCTCCACTCTACGTAAAATGACCACACCCATGATCCTGGGGATTATGGCGATTTTGCTATTTAATCTGGTGGATATCTTTTTCATAGGCTTAATGGGACCCAAAGAACTAGCAGCCATTAGCTTCACCTTCCCAGTGTCTTTTATATTAATGAATATCGCTATGGGTGTTGGTATTGGAACCGCCACCATGCTATCAGCCAACATAGGCGGCGGCGACAAACGCACAGCAAAACGTTTCGGTACCCACGCATTATTACTTGCCGCGGCTCTGGCAATTCCTTTATCCCTCATCGGTATCCTCACGTTATCACCGGTATTTCGGTTACTAGGAGCCGATGACAGCACATTACCGCTTATCACCGATTATATGAACATCTGGTTCTCTGGATTATTGTTCCTGTATATACCCATGATTGGTAATAGCACCATTCGAGCAACCGGCGACACCAAAACCCCCAGCATAATTATGGCATTAGCGGGCTTGGCAAATGGCATAATGGATCCAATCCTTATTTTTGGACTTGGCCCAATTCCAGCTCTAGGCATAAAAGGAGCGGCCATTGCTACCATCCTTTCCTGGATCGTCGCCTCGATTGCTGTGATTTATCTGCTTAGCAAACACAAACGCATGATTACATTACAAGGGTTTGGATTCACCCAACTCTCCTCCACACTACCGTCCATTATCCAAGACTGGTATTCCATTTTACGCATCGGCATACCGGCTACCGCTACCAACTTATTAGGCCCCATAGCATTAGGTATATTTACTCGACTTGTATCTACCCATGGAGAGGCAGTGGTAGCCGGTTACGGTGTAGGGACACGTATAGAATCACTGGCTATGGTGGTTTTTATGGCGCTATCGTCCGCCATAACCCCCTTCATCGGTCAGAACTACGGGGCCGGCAAACAAGATCGGATCAAACAGAGTCTAAAAATCGCACTTAGTTTTTCCATTTGCTGGGGATTATTCATCGCTCTGATATTACTGGTGGCGGCTAAACCTATCGCCCAATTATTCAATAACGATAGCACTGTGATCGAGGTAACGGCGCTATTCCTATGGATCGTGCCCTTCAGTTATGGCTTCCAGGGGTTGGCGATGCTGATTTGTGCCTCACTCAACGCGCTGCAACGCCCTGTCATCGGCATGATAATTAACGGAGTCCGGCTGTTTTTTCTCAGCATTCCAATGGCATTCATTGGTGAGCATTTCTATGGCATCAAAGGTATTTTTGTCGGCATGAGTGTGGCAAACATCATTGCAGGCATCGGAGCATTAGTTTGGTTAATCACTCATATCGACGCTCTTACCCAACCTCCAATTGATCCAGCCCTTTAACCGCAGTTAGACAGGTCTCATTAATCACATTTTTACCGACTTTAGCCTCACAAGCATGGAATTTATATTGATCCCGAGAGTCCAAACAGGTAGTTTGTTAGTCATGTCGCAAATAATAGGCGACTCTCCCTGAAAACACCTACATCAACAAACCGAGCTATTTAATTCTCAAAACAGCGATTATCTAGAAGGCGCTTCTAAGAAGGTTGGGCATTACTTATTATGAACATAGGCCCTATTACATCGCCAGCTTCGAGCAAGCCCCCTAAAAATATTCAGCCCAATCAAGATGATGCGCGTGATAACGGCTTATTACAGCGTATTGCTAACAAAGATAGAGAGGCATTTGAACAGCTCTATCAGCAATACCACCCCCGCTTAATACGCTTTGTTTCTCCGATACTTCGCGATTGCCCGGCAGCTTCCTCCGAAGAGGTCACCAATGACACCATGTTTGTCGTGTGGCGGCGAAGCGCCGAGTTTAGGGGAGATTCTAAAGTCTCTACCTGGATTTTTGGTATCGCTTACCGCACAGCATTATCTGAACGAAAAAAGCACCTCGCTAAATGCCAGAATATTAATGATATTGACCCTGACCAAGTCAATCAACCCTGTAAAGAACAACAACAGGTCAATTTACATAATTTACTTGCGACGGCAATGAATCTACTTTCCCTCGAGCATCAAACAGTGGTGAAGCTCACCTTTTGGGACGGGTTTTCCTACGCAGAGATTGCTAAAACCATGGATTGCCCGGTAAACACCGTTAAATCCAGAATGCACTATGCCAAGAGTAAATTAAAAGACGTGCTTCCTGGATTACTTGGTGAAAACACCGATAAGCTCCAACTTTCGGACATCTTTGCTCCACCCCATGCTGAAACATGATCTTTTTTCAAACACATTGAACCTTTTATCTAACAAGGCCTACTTATTAGTATTATCAATGACACTATTTATGATAATGAATATGTCGAAAATTATGTCATCACCTACAAAAACGGTTCACGACAATACGGTTACTGAAAATGACTGATTCTGAGACTCAACAAGATAGAAAACTCTGCAAGGCAATCAACCCCTTGATACCTTGGCACGCCAACAACACCCTGTCTTTAGCAGAATCTGCCCAGGTCGAAAGCCATTTGAAACACTGTACTGCCTGTGGTGAGGCCTTCCAACTATTTCTCTCCATCGCAGGTGCAGCACAAGCTGACCAAGCCATTAATTGTCATAGCGATCAGCTTCCTGTGAAGGAAAAACATTTCTCCGATTTGATGGATCGTATTGATCACTATGAAAAAGATGCTACAGCCAAAGAAGACTCKGTACACAAACTACCTGTAGGCTCTTTACGTTCACCCTTCCAATTCTCATATCTCCAAGGGATAGCGGCATCATTTGCTATCGTCTTCATGTTTGCCTCTGGCAGTTACTTTATGCCAACTGATACGCTCTTTGGGAAATCTGGTTCTGTTGACTACCACACCCTAACAGATACTCCTATTACATCTGCGTCAGCGACAGGAGAACTCCAGTATAAGGTACTGTTTAAGGCTAGCGTCACCCCCAACCAAATAACCCACTTTTTTGCCGACATCGATGCTAATGTTGCWAGTGGCCCTAGCAAACGAGGAGTCTACACCATTGGGCTRGCATCTGAGATGCTTAACTTACTACGAACTGACCCCATCATATTAGTAGCGGAACCCATCGTTAAATGAATAGAGCCTTAACCTTCTTTATTATCACCTGTATTGTAATTGGCATGARTGGCTGTTCTTTACGCTCACCAAATCTAGCGATATCGACAGAACAAGCGTTTGCACAAAGCGATCAGCTAGTGTTGATAAACATCAAATACTCAGCAGAAAATACTCAATCCAATATCGGGTTAGGTGGTAAACCTTATGCACTGAAAAATAGTTATAATCTCCCTCTTGCCACCAGAAAGATCATGGCAAATATTGCCAATGATTACTCTCTGAAGGCGATAGATGGCTGGCCGATGAGCCCACTAGGTATATATTGTCAAATAATGGCTGCGCCCGAAGGGGTAGATTTATCAACCTTAATTACCGCCTTGGCCAAAGATGCTCGAGTTGAACTAGTGCAGCCCCTCAATACATTTCAAACACTCTCAACGCCAAACCAACAGAAAGCAGATCTGTATAACGATCCCTATTTTGAAGCGCAGTTCAACGGTATAAAAAAAAACATTGTGGCACTACACCAGAAATTTAATGGCAATGGTATCAAGGTCGCTATTGTTGATACCGGGGCAGACATAGAACACCAAGATCTTGAAGACCAGGTAACCATAGCAAGAAATTTTGTTAACAATGACTCGGCAACGTTTCTAAGCGATAAACATGGCACTGCCATTGCAGGAATCATCGCGGCAAAACCTAACAATCAGACAGGCATTGTTGGCGTCGCTCCCAATGCCTCTTTATTGATACTAAAAGCATGCTGGTACAATCAGACTAATGAGATAGTTAACGGCAAAATCAACAACCACGTCAACACCAAAGCCAATTGCAACTCTTTTACGTTAGCCAAAGCATTGCTATTTGCATTACAAGCAGACGTCGACATAATAAACTTAAGCCTAAGCGGCCCAGACGATCCTTTAATCGAAAGAATCATCGTTAAGCTAATTGAAAAGGGCATTATTGTGATCGCCGCAGAACACACAAATACCGCGCTGAACTTCCCCGCAAAGTTACCGCAGGTCATATCCTCATCAAGCATCGGTAAAATTTCCAAAGACGCAGACATTCAGGCCCCAGGAGAAGAACAACTCTCTACCGCACCCAATAATCTCTATGATTTCTATACCGGAAATTCCATAGCAACAGCCTATGTTTCAGGTGTGACCGCATTATTAAAACAAGCCTATCCAGGTCTAACAGCAGCAGAAACAATGCAGATCTTTACCCATAAAAAACCAGACCCCTATTGTATAACAGCATCACTTTTACCCTCAGTAATATCAGGCAAGTGTAGTCAACTATGAAAGTGAGTGATCCTATCTTAAAATCCGCAGCCTGCTTTTTACTTTTTCTATTCACCTACTCACCGAATGCCGCTCTCTCTGCGGTGCCAATCACCTCGTCCTCTACAATCTCCTCTCACAAGATTAATGGTTACATTGGCTGGAGGTCAGACTATGTTTACCGTGGTGTCACTTTGTCCCAAAACCAACCCAGCATCCAGGCCAGCCTTCAATATAACCATGTCAGCGGAGCATTCATTAATGGCTGGGTCAGCCAAACAAAGGTAAAGCAAGCGAGAGGGCCCGAAGGCGAAAGCAACCTATCGCTGGGTTACAAGCTCAATATCGACATAGATTGGAGTAGCTATTGTATGGCGACCCACTACAGCTTTATTGGTGGCAAGCTTGGCTTTGATAGCGAATTCTACGAATATGTCTGTGGTGTAAACTATCAAGACCGCATCCAGTTTAATATTGCCTATTCGGATAATAGCTACGGGCTGAATTTTCACAGCACACTGTATGAAGTACGCCACACCTATCCCCTCACACCTACACTGTCATACTCAACCCATATTGGTCATTGGGACATTAGCGACTTCGTAGGCTCTGCTTATGATTTTATTCACACAGGTCTTCAGCATACCTACCATCAATTCAACAGCTATATTTTCTATCATTGGGCCTCAAGCGTTGCAACCGATACCTACGGAGACGATGCCAACCCTGGTTGGTTAGCGGCATTTTCCTATCATTTCTAAATCCTCCTAGATACTTCTAAATATTCCAGTTATGTTTATATTGCATTGAACCTTTTTTTGTATTCACACTACCCACGTATTAATAAGGCTCAGCAACAAAAATATCAATATTATTGACAACCAATTGGAATAACTATGTCTACCGATACCTCAGCCCAGGCTACAAAACCCAACAACAGGATATTCCAGCCGATTATTTTAGATATCCCCGATTTATGCCGTATAGAAGACACAGAAAAGGAAGACATGCAGGAACTCTGCATGGAAATGACACACGCAGTCTACCCACATGACAAGGTATATGGTGACTATTGTTCAATCCAGGAATACATCAACTGCCCGCCTGAAAAGGTTTACCAGTATCTTGCAGAAACATCGAATTTTCTAGAATGGACCTTCAGCCTGCGGGACATGGAATACAGCGAGCAGGACGATGTATACACCTTTACCGATGCTATCGGCGGAAAAACTAAATGCTTTTGTCGCACCGTTTGCTCTCCCGATGCCATGACCGTAGATTATCATTGCGCCTGGGACCAAGAAAAAAAATTATGGATGATTTATCTCATGAGGGTTGTTCCTGCCGAGCTAGTATTTGGCAAACCAGGTTCTGTAGTTCTGTGGACCAACTGCTGCCACCCTTATTACAATAATAACCCACACCCTGAGTTAGCACCTACTGACCGCAAAGTTTGGGTTGGCGACATGTGGCCAATGTTTTACGCCGGCCACACCATCGAGATGCAAAATTTAAAAAAGATTCTCGAGTATCGGCACGCCAATCAATCTTAACACTCGCCACAATACAATCTTAGGTAACCCATAATGCAAACTATTAGCTTGGTAGGCGCAGCGAGCTTTCTACCAGAGACCATCATCGATAACGAACACTTCATGAATGCGTCTGGCATCAAACGCCATCCGATGTTTCGTGGAACCAAATTACGTCGCCACATAAAAGACACAGAATCCGCCACCACCATGGCGACAGCTGCTATCAACTCACTCAAAGAAAAATTAAATCTAAACCTTGTTAACGACGTCGACGTGCTGATTACCAATGTCACCATTCCGGACATTCCTTTTGTCGGCTGTGGTGCAGCGATTGTTGGTGCCTTAGGACTAAAACCAAAAACTGTTTATGACCTGCAAAACGGCGGCTGTGTTTCATTTATTTTCATGATGGAACTTGCACAAATGATCTTGAATAGTACCGAGGCAAAATCCGCTATTATCTGCAATATACAAACTGCCGCAGGTAGAATATGCGGTCAGGATGACAATCTAAAACTTCCTCAAAGCGCGGTACCAGGAGACGGCTGTGGGGCCGCCTATTTCGTTAAAGGTGACCGCAACCCAATCCACTCCATAGTCACAAAAACTCATGGCGAGTATGCCAACGACATGAAAATTGTTACCAGTGACGGTAGAGACTGGTGGCAACCTGGCACGACCGCATTCAACATCGATTTTGGTGAAGAAAAAATATCCTCCGTAATCGCCAGAGGCAACAAACTTGTACCAGAAGTCATGTATGAGGCCTTAGCATTAGCAGATCTTCAAGCCTCAAACATAGATACCCTTATCACCAATCAACCCAACCGCATTTTTCTACGCAATTGGCGTGAAGCCATTCAACTAGATGAGGATCAACACATCAATACATTGCCTGATCACGGCAATCTATTTGGCGCGGGCATCCCCATCAGCCTAACATTGGGTCTTGATAGCGGACGCATCAAACCTGGAACAAAAATATTGCTCAGTGGTTTTTCTCACGCGGGGGATTATAGTGCGGGAGCGGTACTTAGTTGGAACGGATAAATCGCCAAAACAATAAAAATGAGGTGACAACATGAGCATCGAAATAATTTATCAGTGGAGCGCCTGTCAAAACAGCAACACCACTACTTACGAGAAAAAGCTACCCGCTAAAAAGCCTTGCAAAAAAACCACACCACCTCAATTGGTTCCCATTGAGGTAAAAACGTGAAGAATGTTGAGACCGTCGCCGATACACTGGCTAACGTATTAAGCACACTGGATGTAAACTATCTATTTGGCGTCAGCGGAGCCAACATAGAAACTTTGCATGATGCTGTTGTTCGGCTTAATTCCCCTAACCTCGAAAATATTTTGTGTAAATCGGAATCTGGTGCCGCATTTATGGCAGACGGCTATGCCCGCCATAAAAAAATCAACAACCCATCCGCTTTAGGTGTCTGCTGCTCTACTTCTGGTGGAGGAATGCTAAATTTAGCCGTCGGCGTGGCCGAGGCAAGGGCCTCAGGCATACCGATGTTGGCACTGGTTGGTTGCCCCCCAACAAACATGGAAGGCCAAGGTGCCTTTCAAGATGCCAGCGGAGGCATCGATCGTATCGATGGTTTTGCCTTATGGAGTTCAATCACCAAATATACCGCGGTAATAACCACAGAACACTTTTGGCAACAACTATTTGATGCAATCCAGCAAGCACTCAACGGATTTTGTGGGCCCTCCGCATTACTGTTACCTAAAGATGTCATGGAAGCAGCAGCCCCACCGCGACCAACCACGTGGCCAATCAACGCTCAGGGTTTCTTGATAAAAGCCGATGCGGCTTCTTTTACGGTTCTTGAACAGGGGGTAACAGAACTAATAAAAGACCTAAAAACCTGTAAAAAACCGCTCATCGTTGCTGGTGCGGACATGCAACACAGCATTGAGCTACAACATTTTTGTGACCAATCTGGAATCCCGGTAGTCACAACGCTAGAATGTATAACGGCATTTCCAAATTCCCATCCTCGTCATATAGGATCCATAGGAGTCGCCGGCCATCGATCATCCCATGACTACTTACAAGAGTGTGATCTTATACTTTCCCTTGGTAGCCAACTAGAAGGCATGACCCGAGCCCCATTTGAATCGACACTAAAAGACAAAAAATTATGGATAGTTAACCGCAGCATTAGCAATGCGCCTAACTATCCTCTCCTAAAAGGAATAACATCCTGCCCGAACCTCGTTATTAAACAACTCAATGAACGTTTCGAGGAGATGGACAATCAATTTTCTCATATTGAGTTCTCAACTCTTACTAGAGAACCCGCCAAATTGTTAAAACATGAGAAGCGTAGCAATCCTGGTTTGACCACTAGTGAGTCCTTAGCCGAATTACAGCCTCACCTAACACACTTCTCCCGAGTTTTTATGGATGCAGGCAATTGCGCAGCATCGGCTGCACATTACTTCACGCTATCAGATCACACTCACGCAAACATTGCGCTCGGCATGGGCGGTATGGGCTACGCAATATGCGCAACCATCGGTGCCCAACTTGCCGGTGGCGATGGTAGATCTTTGGTTATTTGTGGAGACGGTGCATTTTTAATGTCGGGAATGGAAATCCACACCGCCATTGAACGCCAACTCCCAATACTTTGGGTGATATTTAACGATAGTCAACATGGAATGTGTACCAGCAGGCAACGTTTCCACTTTAATTCTCGCATCACTTGCTCACAATACTCGGCTGTTGATTTTCAATCTGTAGCAAAAGGTTTGGCGGGAGATAACGAATTATGGACCGCTCGAGTGCAAGACCCAAAACAGCTAGATCGAAAATTAGCCGAGTATTTTGCGCTACCCATTCATACCCCAGGCGTTGTGGAGCTCATTATCAACAAAGAAGAAATTCCACCATTCTTCCCTTTATCCGTAATGGAAACCACTCATCAAGGTACAAACCAAAACATCAGTCAAGATGGAAATCACGATGCGCAGTACGCTACCACTGTTACAATATAATAATAATCGCCAGTCAAGAGACCACGTTAAATGCAACAGCAACCGAAACATACACCACCACCTTCTTCTCCTTTGCAAAAAATAGTTAACGGTCTAATGATTTCTCTTAATCCAGAGAAGTTTTTTCGGCAAAAGCTTCAAACGGGAGAAGATGAATTTTTTCTCTCAATGCCGGGACTAAATCAAGTATTAATGGCAACATCCGCAAAAGGCGCTGCCGAGATATTTGCTGCCCCCACGTCGGCTCTAACCTCATCTCTACCAAGCCCGCTCCAGCCACTACTGGGTTCATCGTCGCTTATCTTGTTACAAGGTGGCGCACATACTAACGAACGAAAAATGATAAAGCCGGCCTTCCAAGGAGCCTGCCTTAGATCCTATGTATCACTAATCCACAATGCTGTCATCAATACCATCAATCACCACAACTTCCCCGCAACATTAAGCGTGCAAACCTTTATGCAGCAAATCACCCTAGACGTAATTATCGAGGTTGTTTTTGGTGTGACAAACAATGAAAGAAAAAGCCAATATCAAGGCGCTATTCGTAATTTACTTCGCACCTATACTCCACCGCTGATGCTTTTCCCTTTTACGCGGACAAAAATGCTGGGCCTTGGTCCATGGGACCGCTTTCTAAAAGCTAGATCAATCCTTAACACACTGATTTTTGAAGACATCGAACAGGCAAAAAACCAGGCACACACGGGTGAAGACCTACTGTCAACTTTTGTTAATTTACAAGATGAAAATGGAAAACATCTTTCCAACGTTCACATTAGAGATGAGTTAACAACACTACTCGCTGCAGGCCACGAGACAACAGCCAATTCACTTGCATGGGCAATATACTTAGTGGCAACCCATCCAACTGCGGAGACAACATTAACCGCAGAAATCATGGCGCTGCCTGTTGATGCTAGCATCGAACAGATAATGAAGCTCCCCTATTTAGATGCAGTAATAAAAGAGGTATTACGCATCCATCCCGTTGTACCATTAGTTATGCGCTCAGTAGTATCCGATCAAACCTTGATGGGTTATCAACTCAAAGCCGGCACCTATGCTGGAATTGCAACCTATTCATTACACATGAACCCAAACATTTGGGACCAACCTGATAAATTCCAACCCGAACGTTTTTTAGAGAATGACTACAATACTAACGAATACGTACCATTTGGTGGTGGCGCCAAAAAATGCCTTGGTTACGGCTTCGCCTTATTTGAGATGAAATCTGTGCTCTTTAAACTCTATAGAAAAACAACAATCCGACTACAATCCGGCGGTAATATCACCGCATCAATTCAAGGCATCACATTAGGACCAAAGCAAAAAATCATCGCAACATTTGAAGATCAATAATGCTTAGCAGCGGCAACTGGCCATCCTATTTCGACGCTACACCAAAACCAAACCAAAACTACACCGATGAAAATCCAAATGGATCCTCACTGCGCTCATAGATACGATCAACGATAGCAATTTCCCTATCGACAATTTCATCTATAAATTTTCTAGCACTACCGAGTGGGCGCATCACAGAAAACCCCTTATCCATAAAATTGTACAACTCACCAATACCAACTTTCATTGAAGGTTTTTTTACCAATTTAAACGTACCGTACACCAAACGACTACGTACATATTTGTCCAATCCTTGCGCAAGTGATTTCGCCAATGCGGCCTGTTGATATCGCTGCGACGAGTCCACCGACTCTCTAAAGGCTTCAATGTACGAATCTGTGGTGACCTCTGTCACCCCCATTTCCTTAAACAAAAAACTCGTCATCGCTTCATCCAGCTCTGCAGATAGCGCGTTAAATTCCAATGCATAGTTGGCGGTCCTCATCACCTTCTCGGGCAATATACGGAAGGCTTTTCTCATCACGCGCTCTATTTGATGTGACAACTCAACCAAGCCGGCACCACCATAGATATCGTCAATAAAGAATAACGTAGCGTCCCGATAACGCTCATCATTGACCAAACTATCATGCGTCCTTAACAAACGTTTCGATTGCCATTCCTTTAACGCATAGACCTGCTCTCTAAATTCCGTCTGCGCGAAATCATGCTGTCGCAAACTGCGATAACGAGATAGTTCTTCCTGCATCTTTTGAGCAACAGGCCCAGTTTTTTTTGCCATTATTATTTTTACGCTAATCTCATTTAATTAATTTAAACACTTTTAATACCAAATACTTCACAATAAAAAATCACGCACCCAACGATTCAGAACTCGATGGCGCCAAGGGGCTTGACTCAACAAATTCTGACTGCGGAGTATTATAGGTTTCATTCATGATTTAATATCCTTTTAGTTTCATTTTCCTAGAAAGCACCTATTTTAATGCTTCCTAAGGATATTTAACAGATCTATTAGGCATGCCCCCGCGTCACTAGCAACACATAAAAAAAGAGCCTTGATTGCTCAGGCCCTTTTTTTGCTATCGACTTAACATCAAGCCATAAAATGAATAAACAAGCCTTATGCCGTTGCGTGAGACATAGAGTATTCCTTAAGTTCGCGCTCTTCTTCCAACTTTAGCTGATCCAAACATTCATTAATGGTGCGACTAATCATCGTACTATTTCGAATCGACTCGATTTTTGGATACACCGCCGCTGCGCCTTCCTTAATGAACTCTTCCAATATACTCGGCGTCGCATTAGTCAGCACTTTAAAAATATTCATCGCTCTACGGGGCGGCACAATATTAACATCACCCATATAGGATTGATCCACAACAGAATGCGCTTTATCCAGCAACAATGCTAATTGCAAGTTAGTGGCCTTATCGGTTAAATATTTAAGCCCCTGCGACACGTTATTTCGTACATTGTTTATTGCCATATCCGTTACGTAACCCGCCAGATTCTTCTCTTTAATTACACGAGACACAAATGGCGCTACATGAGGATTAGTTTGGCTTACAATAGTGTGGTTGACACCGTATAGACGCGCTAAACGTTGCGCGGGTAAATCATCTTTAATTGAGCCATCTACCCATTGACGTGACGGAATAAAGGGGCATTTCTCACCATCGATATTCTTCGCCCATAACATGACAGGTGGGTATATATAAGGGATGGAGCAGGATGCCAATGTTGCCTTGCGAATGAGTACATGAGGTGATGAAAGTGCATTCAGCAATCGAGATTCCTGATGAGGATCGGCCGGTGACACAGTGATATTCACCTTACGGCCACTATGCTTAAATGCCTCTTCGAACGTCATATCTTTCACATTACGCTCTAGACAAACCTCTAACTGGGCTGGATCCAATACCCCTTGCCCTTTTAACGTGCCACGCCAACCGATAGCCCTAAAAGCCTCGACAAATAAATACTCTGGATCAAAGATTTGATGCAACTCTTCGTCACTGTGAGTGGCTAACACTGCCGCCATGATGGATCCGGCACTAGAACCAGAAATAACCGAAGGCAACAGGTCTTCATCGAACATCGCCTTTAATACGCCGAGATGAAACAGCCCTAAGGCAGCACCACCACTTAACATCAATGCAGACTGACCAAACGCTTGGCTGGTACGTTCAAAGAACTCTAATTTTTGTACAAAAGAAAAGTTGGAAAATTCTGTATTAGAAATCCAGCGTAGGCAGGCACAGACTTCATCTAAATAATCGGTAACCAGATGTTTAGTGCCGAATAAACTACTTTGGTAAAGTAACGGGTTTGCAATGCCACCTAAGTTACCGTGTAAACCTTCGTTAAAAAAGAAAACTAACTGATTAACATCTCCCCGCTCACGAGCAGTTCTAAGCTCGTTATAACGTAGGCGTATCATTTTATAATCGTAGTGGGGAGACGCATCGTCATCCTTCCACTCGTCATTACCCGACAGCTGGTCGTATTCTTTCGCAGCATCAGACCATGCTTGATACGAATCAGCCACAGCCATAGCACTCAAGCAGGCTTTTAACTCTCTTTTCATAATACCTCACCCTAATAGCAACTTTTAGAGATGTATCTCTTTAATTGTAGCTGTATATAGAGAATCCCTTGATCTTTTTTATAACACACTAACCAAGGATATATATCGAAGAATTATATAGTTTTGTAAACGACTGCTCAGCATCTAATCGAATGCCAGGCTAAAACGATAAGGCAAGTTAACTCATTGAGAAATCGACTGATTATTAAACATCAGTCTCAAGAACATGCAAACATAAACGGTCTTTTACATCACCAGGAATAGGTACAGATTTACGGGTGTGCTTATCAAAATTAACCATTGTCGCAGTCGCCGTCGCACACAACTCATTACTTTGCCAGGCTTCTTGACCAACAAGTACCGAGGAGGTACCTACTCTCAAAACAAATGTGCGAATTTCAACCGATTTACCGAAGAATATCTCATCAATAAATTCGATCTCTAGCTTAGCAAGCACCAAGCTCACCTCTTCGGTCGATAGATTGGGATTGAATATCTTCAACACCGACTCTCGCCCCTCTAAAAACCATACCGGGTAGACAGTGTTATTGATGTGTCCCATTGCATCGGTATCACAAAAACGCGGGGTTATTGCCAAAGAGAACATACGTTCGTCTGTATTCATATCACACTTCTATTCTTATGCATGTTAAACGAAAGCTACTGACTTCGGAGCGCATTATACACACCTAACCGCCAGATCGCTCCTTTTTCCCGTAATCTGACCATTATCCTTGTAAATAAGCATGACTTTTCTGACATACGRCAATTATTGGCGTCCGTATCCGGCAACAGCAGCTTAATCAGTAAACTGTAGCGAAGCCAACCGTTGGTAAAGTGGGTTCTCGGCAAGCAATTGCTGATGACTGCCAACGGCTTCTATGCCGCCATCATTCAACACAGCGATTTTATCCGCATGCAAAACCGTAGCAAGCCGATGAGCGATCACCAACGTTGTGCGCCCCTTCATTAACTCATTTAGCGCTTTTTGCACCTGATGCTCACTTTCCGCATCCAGCGCACTGGTGGCCTCATCAAGCAGCAATATCTTAGGGTTTTTTAATAGCGCTCGAGCTATGGCTATGCGCTGCTGTTGACCACCAGAAAGCCCGATGCCGTGCTCGCCTAATATGGTGTCGTAACCTTCTGGCAAACGTTCGATAAAATCATGAGCATAGGCTGCCTTTGCCGCCTGAATCATCTCCAATTGACTCGCTCCCACAGAGCCGTTTACAACAGCCCCGTATAATATGTTGTCTTTTATCGAACCGCTAAACAACGCAGGTTTTTGCGAGACTACCGCCATCTGGTCCCGTAACTCTATCGGGTCCAATTGCTGAATGGGAACACCATCCAGCCGAATCTCACCCTGTTGTGGATCATAAAATCGCAACAGCAGATCAAACAAGGTGCTTTTACCTGCTCCAGACGGGCCTACCAACGCACATACGGTACCAGCCTCCACGGTTAATGATAGGTCTTGTATTGCCCACTGACTTTCCCGTGTTGCGTAATGAAAGGATACCTCGCTCATCGTTAAACCACCTTCGACAGGGTCTGGCAGAGGCATTGGCACTTGCGGCACATGAATAGCGTTTTTGGTTGCCAGTAATTCCAATATTCGCTCCGAGGCACCCGCTGCGCGTTGCAAATCCCCCACCACTTCACTAATAGCACCAACGGAGCTCCCTACGATGACGGCATAAAAAACAAATGCAGCCAGCTCACCTCCCGATATACGCCCAGCCAATACATCATGCCCCCCCACCCACATCATCACAGCCACAGCCCCCATGACCAATAGGATAACAATCCCCATTAACATGGCTCGTTGTGACACCCGCTGTTTTGCCACAGCAAACGCATTCTCTACATGCTGGCCAAATAATCGCATGTCCTCAAATTGATGATTGTAGGCTTGCACCGCTTTTATGTGATGTACAGCCTCCCCCACATAAGATCCCACATCCGCCACTCGGTCTTGGCTTACCCGCGCCAAGCGCCTAACGCGGCGACCAAATATCACGATGGGCAGCACAACAAAAGGTACTACCGCTAAAACAATGAGACTTAATTTCACATTGGTCACAAACAGCCAGATAAATCCCCCAAAAAATAACAAGACGTTCCTTAATGCCATGGATAAAGATGATCCAATCACTGTTTGCAGTAAGGTTGTATCGGTGGTAATTCGAGATTGTATTTCGCCGCTGTGCTGTAATTCAAAAAAGCCTGGATGTAACTGAATCAAATGATCAAAAATTGCCTTGCGCATATCGGCAACCACCCGCTCCCCCAACCAAGAAACCAAATAAAACCGACTGTATGAGCCCGCCGCCAGGCACACTACCAAACCCAGAAATATCATTACCGCTCGGTCCAATAATTCCGGCGAATTCATGCTCAATCCATCATCGATCATCAGTCGCAAGCCCTGACCTATCGATAAGGACATGCCTGCGGTGAACACCAGGGCCACCAGGGCCGCCACAACCCTGGCTTTATAGGGCTGCAAAAAACCAAGGATCGGCAACAAAATTGCCAGACCTTGTGATGGGTCCGATGTAGAACTATCCTGTTTCGCACCAACAGAAGAATTGGCTTTGTGATTTTGCTTTGTCATGGGCTATGATATCTGTATACAAAATATGGAAAGGAGAAATCTGAATGCCATCATTAGAACAGACGAAGCCACCTATCGTCATGTCTTTTTCTGGACATGATCCTAGCGGTGGCGCTGGTATTCAAGCGGATATAGAAACCCTCAGCAGTCTAGGTTGCCATTGCTCTCCCGTCATCACCGCCCTCACCGCTCAAGATAGCGTCAACGTAAAAGATTTTAGCGCCATCGATTCGACGTTATTGATTGAACAAGCACGAGCGGTACTCGAAGATATGCCGATTGCTGTTTTTAAAATTGGCATGATTGGCAGCGTGGAAAATGCCGAAGCCATTCACACCATCTTGCAAGATTACCCAGAAACACCCGTAGTACTTGACCCCGTGTTAAAGGCTGGCGGCGGCGGCAACTTAGCTGAAGCCGCACTAGTCGACGCAATTCGCCACCTTATCATCCCCTTTTGCACCATCATCACGCCAAACTCAAATGAAGCCCGCACCCTTTATCCCGACGCAGATTCCTTAGACGCCTGTGCCCAAGGTTTGATGGATGATGAGTGCAATTATGTATTAATTACCGGCGGCCATGAACCCACCACCGATATCACCAATCGGTTATGGGGGCAACGCTGCCAAATAAACGAACGCACCTGGCCGAGACAACCGGGCGAATACCATGGCACTGGATGCACGCTAGCGTCCGCCATTGCCGGTTATATGGCACATAACAACCCAATAGAAACCGCCGTGCTAGAAGCACAACAATACACCACAAACACCATTTTACACGCCCGCAGGCTCGGCATGGGCCAATTGATACCCAACCGGTTTTTTTGGTCTGAGCTAGGTTTAGTGCAACCTTGGAAGAAAGTGCATTAATCGCGTATCATCCGCAGATCGTTGCCCATAGCTTAAATATTTGGACTTAGAGAACGGGATAGATGCTCCTGCAAGGTTTATACGCAATTACCGACAATTTGTTAACACCACCGGAGTGCTTGTTAGATAAAGTGGAGCAAGCCCTGCTGGGTGGCGTACGGATCCTTCAGTATCGCGACAAATCCACTGATCACCCCAAAAGACTGCGTGAAGCACGCGCATTAAAAGCCTTGTGTGCTCAACACAATTGTACTTTTATCATTAATGACGATATTAACCTGTGTTTGAAGGTCGATGCTGACGGCGTTCATCTGGGTCTAACTGACATCACGATCTCCGCAGCTCGCCAACAACTGGGGCCTAACAGCATTATTGGCGCCACTTGCCACGACTCTATTGACCGAGCTCAGCGCGCAATTAAACAAGGTGCAGACTATGTCGCTTTTGGGCGATTCTACCCTTCTAACACTAAACCAAACGCACCAACCGCCGAGCTAAAAAAGATTAGCATGGGCTTAGCCTTGCTATGCGTGCCCGCCGTTGCTATTGGCGGAATCAGCTTACATTCTGCCGAAGAATTGCTCAAAGCAGGATTTTCTATGCTTGCGGTCATTGAAGACATTTTCAAACAGGATACTATAACCGAGCAATGCCAGGCCTACTGCAAACTATTTGCCCGCTATCAATAACCACACAGTTAAATAACAACCACTTTACCCGGACCAAACAACATGAACCGATCAGAAACCCTCTTCGCCGCTGCCCAAGAACACATTCCAGGCGGGGTCAATAGTCCAGTACGCGCATTTAACGGCGTAGGTGGAACACCGATCTTTTTCAAAGCCGCAACAGGCCCTTTTCTGATCGATGAAGACGACAAACAATATATTGATTATGTTGGCTCCTGGGGACCGATGATTTTAGGTCACAGTCACCCAGGGGTAATTAAAGCCGTGCAGGATCAAGCCGCCAAGAGCCTTGGATTTGGCGCCCCTACCGCCATCGAAATAGACATGGCCAACAAAGTCTGCGAAATCATGGATAACATCGACATGGTACGCATGGTTAACTCCGGCACCGAAGCGACGATGACAGCCATTCGCCTAGCGAGAGGTTTTACCGGTCGAGACAAAATTGTAAAATTTGAAGGCTGCTATCACGGCCATGCCGATGCTTTATTGGTGAAAGCTGGATCCGGCGCGCTAACCTTAGGTGTGCCCAGCTCACCGGGTGTTCCTGACAGCGTTGCCGAACACACGATAACCTTAACGTTTAACGATATAGATTCGGTAAAAGCCGCCTTCGAAGCGTCTGGCGATCAAATCGCCTGTATTATTGTTGAGCCTGTCGCAGGCAACATGAACTGCATCCCACCCGAACCTGACTTTCTTCAGGGCCTCCGCGAGGTATGCGACCAATATGACAGCGTATTAATTTTTGACGAAGTCATGACCGGATTTCGTGTTGCATTAGGCGGAGTGCAAAGCATCTACAACGTAAAACCCGATCTCACAACACTTGGCAAAGTCATCGGTGGAGGCATGCCAGTTGGCGCCTTTGGTGGTAAAAGAGAAATCATGAACTTTATCGCCCCTGTTGGCCCCGTTTATCAAGCCGGCACACTATCGGGTAATCCCGTTGCTATGGCGGCCGGACTGACCATGTTAAACGCAGTCACCGAACCGGGTTTTTATGATCAGCTCACTGCGAAAGCCAAATACCTAATGGAAGGTTTTGAAAGCCGAGCAAAAAGAGCCGGCATCCCCTTAACCACCAATCAAATTGGTGGCATGTTTGGCTTCTTTTTTTCTACGGAAGATAAAATCAGCCGCTTTGAGCAAGTGACAAAATGCGACATGGAACGGTTCAAAAAGTTTTATCATTTGATGCTTGAAGAGGGTATCTATTTAGCGCCCAGTGCCTATGAAGCTGGATTTGTTTCCGCAGCACATTCGCAAGAAGAATTGGATCGAACGCTGGATGCGGTGGAAAGAGTGTTTGCTCAGCTGTAAATTAAAAAAACCTGCTTAGCCGATAGGACAGACAAGGATAAAACGACATCGCTATGAAGTAAGAATTCCAAGCAACTTCATTGCGATGTCAGGGTAGCGATGTCAAAATAGCGTTGCCAGGCTAAGCGTCCATTTTTTTAACCGGCTTTGGTTAAGCTACTATAAATAATTTTTATCCAGGTATCCTGATTAATAAATCCCCGCCCCCAAGCTTGCCACTTCTCGGGCAA
This sequence comes from Moraxellaceae bacterium, assembly GCA_002402125.1. Classification (GTDB taxonomy): domain Bacteria; phylum Pseudomonadota; class Gammaproteobacteria; order Pseudomonadales; family Ketobacteraceae; genus 42-54-T18. Next base: position 15,551 of record NVVG01000008.1, on the reverse strand, counting down.
CCCTTGTTGTACGATCTCTGCCAAACTCAAGCCTTTATCGATGGCCTTTTTTACCACTGCAACAGTCGTCACCAACATTTCATGATAAGCCTCCAAATCATCAAGTGACGATAGCGGGCCATGACCAGGAATAACTTTGGTCTCTGGATTAAGACGCTTAATTATCGCTGCGACATTTTGCGCCATACCTAATACATCACCGCCATTTTCAACATCCACAAAAGGGAAAATGCCGGAGAAATAATGATCACCCATATGGACAACATTGGCTGGCTGGAAAAAGACCACACTGTCACCATCTGTATGGCCATTAGGATAATGCACAACGTTTAAGGATTGACCATTAAAATGCAACGACAAGGATTCTGCAAACGTCACCACAGGTAATGCCGATGCGGGGCTAGGTTCCACCTTCATGCCAAACAACTTAATTTCTTGGGCCATACTCAAACGTTTACGCACATTGTCATGAGCAACGATTGTCACGTACTCACCGAGGTGCGCATTGCCTCCGGTATGATCACCATGCCAGTGAGTATTAATGATAAACCGTGGTTGCGCGTCTTTTTTCTGCAAAAATTGCTCTAAGGCTCCCACGTTTACTTTATAGTCGTCGTCAATCAGCAATAAGCCCTGCTCGCCCTTAACTAGCGCGATGTTGCCACCCTTGCCTTGTAACATAGAGATGTTTTGGGTTACCTCAACCTCTTTAAATACTTGGCCACTATTGGCAACCTCGCCGTGCCCATAAGCTAACGAAGAACACATCAGTGAAACAATTATTCCGAATATGTATAGCATTCCTTTTCCTTATTTTTCGCCACAGTTATATTTCAAACCAACCCAATTTAACATCCTTTAAAGCCATTACCAGAAAAACTAAGGTGACTAGCTATTCCTTCCAATATGACCTCTTCCACCTTGTTATCTTACTTAACTTTTTACCTGAAAAACGGTACAATCCTTGAATTCTATTACCGAAAGTTCTAAGGGAGTTAGAACTGATGGTTTTTTGTTATAAAAACCATCTAACAGGAACGTTAAGCCAGTTAGGAAGCTTGTTATAAACGCCCGTAACTTCATGAAAACGTATCCATTACACCTCATGAATCAGTAAAAATACCAATATTAACCGGTATTAGTTACTTCGGCGCCTTCCAACTGAACCCTATACTTCACCCTTATAATTTTTTGTTATTTCAGATAAACGGAACTGCTATGTTTACTATCAAAAGCTCGAGATTCGCACTTCTATCGGTAGTATTTTTTACGGNYTTTTTAACCGGTAACAGCGCCTATGCTGCGGTGTCGCCTGATGCCGATGCCTCACGAACCACAATTACTACTCCAAGCTCAACTTTTAGTGCCGGCAGCAGTCAAAACAACATTATTACGATACAAGTAAAAGATAGCCAAGGGGCTAATACTAGTGGAAGCTCTGACGTTATTACCCTCTCTCAAACAGGTAGCGCTATCCTCAGCACCCCAATACCGAGCGGGAAAAACAATGGCGTCTACACCGCAACAATAACCGCAACAAAAGCCGAAGACATCGTTATTAACGGCACATTGAATGGATCCGACATATCAAATTCAGCAAAACTAAGTATTGTGCCATGGTATATCTCTACTAAGGTATCCACCATATCAGTATCCGCACCCACAGTCGTTGCTGATGGCATTTCTAGCGTAACCATCACATTGCAAGCTAAAGATATAAACGGCAACAATTTAACGGACATTGTTGAAAGTAATTTCCAATTTATATCGCTATCCACCACCGGCAGCGCCAAAATCAGCCAAGCTATCAATAACCATGACGGCACTTATACCGCTATCATTTCAAATACTGTAACTGAAGAAGTCACCATTAATGTCGATTTAGTCTCTGAAGTAACATCAACCTTTGCAGACACACCCAAAGTCACATTCACCAGCAACTCATCTGCCGCAAATACAACGATTACGCCGCCAGGCACACCCATCACCGCAGGCAGTAATTTTAACAATACTATCACGGTTCAAATAAAGGATACCCAAGGCAATAATACCTTTGACAACTCTGACATTATTACACTCTCAGCAAGTGATGGCGCGACCGTTAGCACAGTAACACCGAGTGGAAATGGCGATGGCGTTTACACCGCCACTATAACCACAACCCTAGCGGGAGACCTCACCATAAGCGGGACACTAAATGGAACGCCAATAGGCAACTCTGCAACACTTAGCGTTGTGCCTGGGTATATTTCTAGAAATCTATCAACGATATCGTTGTCCTCCAGCACTGTTATCGCTGATGGAATTTCTAGTGCAACAATTACACTACAAGCAATAGATGCTTTCGGAAATCAGCTCACGGACATTGATAGTGAAACATTCAATAGAATGTCTTTAATAAAAAATAACGGCAGCGTCACTACTTCTATCAGTCCAAACGCAAACAATCATGACGGCACCTACACCGCCACAATTTCAAGCAGCKCTGCAGAAACCGTCACCATTGGAGCCACCATACTTACTGAAGGACCTTCACCCTTTTCCAATACTGCTCAGCTTACATTCACCCCAGAAGTTGGCTCCCCGATAAACAGCACAATAACATCATCACTATCTACTCTCATTGCTAATGGTGACACCGAATCGATTATAACTATTCAAGCGATAAGTGCCCTCGGCAACAATGTAACGAGCGGTGGACTAACCATTGAGCTGGCTGTAGGAAATAGCAGCGCGTCCATTTCAAATGTGACCGATAACCAAGATGGCACCTATACCGCATCCATTACACACACTGTGGCAGAAACAGTCACCATTAGCGGTACGCTAAATGGTAGCACGATGACAAATTCAGTAAACCTAACCTTTATACCTGGATCTATTTCTACTGATTTATCAACAATAACTGTATCGSCTCCCACTGTTATTGCAGATGGTGTTTCTAGTGCGATCATTACGGTTCAAGCAATAGATGAACAGGGCAATAATGTGACCAGCGGTGGTATGGGCATTGCTTTAACAGCAGACGGTGACGCCGCCGTAGGCCCAGTTACAGACCATAAAAATGGCACCTATACTGCAACAGTCACCAACGTAACAGCTGAAACAGTCAATATTAGCGGCACACTTGATTCCGCACCGCTAACAAATGTCAGTACCGTCAAATTTATTCCCGGCTCTGCAAGTACTAATCGAACTACTATCTCCGTATCCGAAGCGTCTGTTGTGGCTGACGGGCAATCCTTATCTACAATCACAGTGCAAACCAAAGATTCTCAAGGAAACAATATTACTAGCGGAGGTCAAACGATAACATTAGCCGCTACTGGTAGCGGTAAGATTAGCGATGTCACTGACAACAGGGATGGCAGTTACACAGCCACTGTCACAAACACTGTGGCAGAAAATATCACTATCAATGCAATTCTTAATACCGTACAGATGCCTAATTTCAATACCGTCGCGTTTATTCCCGGCCCAGCGGCTGCAACACAGACAATTATAACGGCATCACCAGCATCGGTTGTGGCAGACGGGTTAACCATATCAACAATCACCGTTCAAACCAAAGATGCTCAAAACAACAACCTTACCGGTGGCAATCAACGCRTWACSYTAACMRCMARTGGKAGCGSYAWTATTRGCRAYGTCWYMGAYAATGGYGAYGGWACCTAYTCMGCAACMATCWCMAATRCKWCRSCMGAAASAGTMACYATAARTGGWAMSMTYRACRMRSTWRCRATARCYRACASYGRCGASRTWATATTYRYCMCSGGCAYAGCATCRSMTAYTAAYAGCRYMMTTTYARTYKCRGMCAKCKCYGTKATYGCCGATGGWWCAAGCAAYAYAATMATCWCCTTACAAACYMAAGACRCGCAAAAYAACAATCTATCAACCGGTGGTGATCAAGTTTCTTTCACAACCACTGGTGTTGCCAACATTAGTGTCGTTTCTGATAATGGAGACGGAACTTATACCGCGACAATCACCAGCGTTAAAGCAGAGCCAGTAACAATAGAAGCCACACTTAACGGCTCCTCCCTTTCCAGCCCATCACTATTAACGTTTATTCCTGGCCCCGCAAGTGCTACACACACAACTATCTCTACTTCACCAACGTCTATTGTAGCTGATGGTTCAACCCTATCGACAATCACAGTTCAAACCAAAGATGCACAAGGCAACAACCTTACCAGCGGCAATCAGACCATTACGTTAACCGCAAATGGTAGCGGCATTATTGGCAATGTCATAGACAATGGTGACGGAACCTATAGCGCAACGGTGACCAACACGGTGGAAGAACCCATATCCATAAGCGGCACTGTGAACGGACAACCCATCGTAAACACAGAAACCATTCAATTCGTTGCCGGATCCGCTGACGCATCACAAACCACACTAGTGACAAACCTAGCAACGCTTCCTGCCGATGGAACATCAATAGCAACGATCACGGTTCAAACAAAAGATGCTCAAGGCAACAACTTGTCCACTGGTGGGGCTCCAGTCCTCCTTTCTCAAGATGGCAACGCAACATTAAGCGCCTTAACGGATAATAATGATGGTACTTACAGTGCAACGATTATCAACACTGAAGGTGAGGTAGTCACTATAAAAGGCACACTGAACGGTTCAGACATTACAAGCTCAGTGGAAGTGAGCTTCTCCGCGATCAATACCATTGATACAGTGAGTTTTGTTGATGCCAATTATTTAGTTACTGAAGGCACAACATCCGTCACCATAAAAGCTACACGTATAGGTAATGGTAACGGAGCGGCTTCGGTAGAAATGGCATTAACCAATACCGGCAATCAAAACAATCAAAGTAGAGCCGTACAAGGATCCGACTTCACTTTGCCTGCAAGCCTGGTATTTGAATGGGCTGACAATGAAACTGGCGAGAAGGAAATTGAGATTCAATTGATTAGCAACAGCTCATCCAACACTACCAAAACATTTGAGTTTTCCCTACAAGACGAATTAGAACTTGAATTAGACGCCTCCCACTCAACAACAACTATTCAGCTAAAACCAGAGCCCGATGGTATTGGTTTTGCAAAGTCCAGTTTCAGAGCTGCCGAGGAAATCGGATCAGTTGAGATACAGGTCGTACGCAGTGGAACAGGAGCGGGCGCCGTACAAATCAGTGTTATTGCCACCGATGGAAATGATGACTCAAGAGACAAAGCACAACCCGGTGACGATTATATCCTTAACAATTCAATGGTAGTCAACTGGGCGGACGGGGAAATAGGCATAAAAACACTCAGCATTGATATCACTGCAGACAATGGTGATGCAGACGGAGAATACTTTATATTGGAGCTTGATCAAAGCACCTTAATAGGTGATGCCACTCTTGTTGTCGCATCAAAAGAAGCCGAGGTGGTTATATTTGAACATGAGTTATTAGGAAACATAATCAAAGAAACAAGCAAAGTAAAACCAGTGGCCGATGCACTAGACACCATCTGTGAAAACATCGACAGCAACAACTCCGCAGCCATTAGTGAATGTGCATATCTGAGTAGTTTGGATGAAGCTGGCATTGAAAAAGCCCTAGACAAAGCACTTCCAAAAACAGTAGAAGCGCAGATTCAAAGCTCGGTAGAACTTGCTGGAAATCAGCTAAAAAATATGCGTCGACGGTTAACAGAATTAAGATCAGGACAAAACAAAGTCAGCATCACCGGACTCAACATGTCGTTATTTAGTGAAAACGTGCCTTTAACCGCAGCAATGCAATCGATGGTAAATGATTCCGTTGGCGGCTCCGCTGGCGCCGATGGTGACTTGTTAGGATCGCCTTGGGGTGCATTTATCAATGGCACCATTACAATTGGCTCCCAAGACAATGTCGGCGATTCATTAGGATACGACATGGAAAGCAAAGGTATAACCGCCGGTGTTGATTACCGCATCACGCCAAAAATAATCCTTGGTGGCGCCATTGGATTTGGTGCTTCCGAAAGTGAGTTCAATCAAAATTCAGGTAAACAGGACGCGTCTAACATCTCGTTTATTGTCTTTGGTAATCACTTCATCAATAACAAAATCTACGCTGATTGGGTTGCTAGCTATAGCATCAACTCATTTAAAATTGATCGAAAGCTTGAAAGCAACGGCACTATACACAACATATCCTCTAGCCCTGATGGTCAACAGTTTAGTTTAGCTTTTGGTGGTGGTTATGATTATGTACGCGGCCCACTACAACTAACAGGTTCCGCTCGTATCGATTATATAAATTCAACCATCGATAGCTATACAGAATCCGATGATTTTTATGCACTCACCATTTCCAAACAAAGTGATGTATCCACAGACCTTGCTCTTGGCATTAAATCTTCCTACGTGTTCGCTATTAAAAGTGGCGTAATCATTCCCTCGGCAGAGCTCGAATGGGTTCATGAATTCAAAGGTAAAGATCGAAAAATCAAGGCTGCATTTGCACAGTCACCTTCGGCAGGCTCCTTTGAAGTTGTCAGCGAAGGTTCTGATAGTGCACATCTCAATGCAGCTTTCTCACTTACTGGAACATTTTCTAACGGAAAGTCAGCGTATTTTCGATATGATACATTATTAAACGAATCCGATCGTAGCAGCGAAAGCTTTACCCTAGGTGGTCGCTACGAATTTTAGTAGGAAATACTAATTTAATAACACATGGGATATTGTCAAGGACGACGCCCTCCTAAAAGCAAAAACACCACCCAACAATTCTGCATTTATTTGCTATTCATTATGCTTAAATACAAAATGTCATATATTCCAAATCCCGCAACAAAGCACTCCCGATATAACAGAAAATGCTTTTTGGCTGAAGCGCAATAACCCTCAACACGTAACCAAAATTTTGATAGAACGAAACCGCATATAAGCCTCTCCTGGCAACAAAACTACAACAAGAAATTGGTATTAGTACCTTTAGCTAACCTAACGCATATTCTAAACTTTCTTGATCATTATTTGTTTTTCAGGCGAGTGGGTTAAACATGTTAGGTAATAGAAGTACTAGCGACGCGTTATTATACGTATTATTTTTTATAACCATTTTTATTGCTGGCAATGCAAACGCTATCACGGCAACTAATGATTTCTTTTCGTTTGATACTGGCATGGCTACTCCATTTTTAGCACCCGTAGTTAGCAATGATGACGTTGATGCCAACCCTGCTGCAGTTTTTATTGAAGCAACCGATGTTTTTACTCCTAACGCTTCCATTGTTATGGTCAAACCAGGCGGCGCTTATCCATATTTTGAGATAACCCCCGATAACGGTTACACAGGCCCCATAGAATTTAACTACAAAGTCACTGACCCCACTGGCAGTAGYGAAGCATTTGTATCGATAGATATTACCAACAGCGCTTCAAATAAATTGGTCGACGATATTTATTTTGTAACTGCTGGTGGCGCCATAAATTTCGACGTCGCAGACAATGATACCCTACCAATAGGATCACCCAACATAGTAGCAAGCGCTTTTAACCTAAATGGCAACACTTTAGATCAAGTAGGATCTTCTGGCGAATTCAGTTTTGTCGCCAACGGGGCTGCCGGGGTAATAACGTTTGATTACGCTGTTGGCGGCATTGCTGCACTGTTCGCCACCGTACACATTTACGTAGGTGCTAGCACCACACCAAAATCCATTATCGATGCAACCCTATCTGGTAGCGCTAATGTTGACGAAGGCTCTACAAGAACAATAACCCTATCTCGGTCCGCAAGTGATCAAGAAGCCGTTAGCATTGATATCATGCTTGCCGGTGGCTCACAGGCAGATGCAACAGACTTCTCGCTTTCTCAAACTAACGTTGCTTGGGGCGCAAATGACACCAGCAACAAAACGGTTACTCTAACCATCAATGACGATACCAATATTGAACCAGACGAAACCTTATTCTTAAAATTTTCCAACCCAACCAATGGCGCGGAGTATATTGGATCCGATATTGCGTTAACTATTACCGCCACCGACACGGTTTCTTTTGTTTCTTCCTTTTACTCCGTTTCTGAAAATGCAGGTAGTGTAACCATCCAACTTGAACGATTTGGTACAGGGTCCGGTGCTGCCTCCATCGATGTGCAACTTAACACCGGCAGTTCAACAGCTACACAGGGGACAGACTTTACCTACTCAAGTACTCAAACCGTTAGTTGGGCCGCTGCTGAAAGTGGCGTGAAAAACCTTACCATCCCAATTCTTCTCGATGCAATTCCAACAGAATCAACCGAACAAATTTTATTGGAATTAATTTCCAACAGTAATTTAACGATAGATTCTCCCGATACCACAACTATCCACATCCTAGAGGTAGTTGCAACAACTGCTCAAACATCTATTTCTGCTTCACCCTCTTCTAATATAGCCGCCGATGGTGCCACCTTATCCATCATTACCGTACAAGCAAAAGACACCGATGGAACCAACTTAACTACTGGCGGCTTGACCGTTACCTTAACCCAAGATGGCAACGCAACAATATCCGGTGTAACCGATAATGCTAACGGAACCTATACTGCCACAGTCACCAACACCGATGCCGATACAATAACCATTAGCGGAAAAATTGCTGGCAACGATATTGTTGCGACAACCACCGTTACGTTTGTACCCGGCCCGGTTGATGCGACAACTACAGAAATATCAACCTCAACATCTTCAGTCACTGCCGATGGTATCAGCATTGCAAATATCAAGGTGGAGGCCCACGACCTACAAGGAAACGACATTACAGTCGGTGGCCAGGCGGTAACCTTGACGAATAATGGTGGTGCTATTATTGGCCCCATAACCGACAATGGTGACGGCAGCTATTCTGCAACGATCACCAACACAACGGTAGAAGACGTCACCATTAGCGGTACTATCGGCGGTACGGATATTACAGACACCACTAGCATTAGTTTTGAACCGGGTCTCGCCAACGTTGCAACCACACTAATTTCCCAATCCCCTTCAACGGTCACCGCTGATGGTATCGCCACATCTATAATTTCAATCTCTGCAAGAGATGTCGACGGACACCCACTAACCACTGGTGGCGACGCCATCATCTTAACCCAAAATGGCAATGCTATCATCGGCGCCATAATCGATAGCAACGATGGTTTCTATACCACAATAGTCACCAATACGGTCGCAGAGCCAATCACTGTCAGCGGCACCATAAATGGCTTTGCCATTATTGATGTTGCCACCGTCAATTTTATTCCCGATGCCGCTAGCACAGTGGAAACCATCCTATTCACCTCAGCTGCCTCCGTTTCTGCCGATGGTGTTTCCACCGCGACAATTACCGTACAAGCCATCGATGCACAAGGAAACCCTCACGTCGCCGGAGGCGAGACAATTGCGTTATCACAAGACGCTAATGCTACTATTAGCGGACTTTCTGACAATGGCGATGGTACCTATACAGCCACCATATCCAGTATTGTCGCAGAAACACTCACCATCAGCGGTACTATAGATACCGTGCCAATGAATAACACGACCATAATAACTTTTACACCAGGTACTGCCTCTATTGCCACCAGCACAATATCCACACAAGGAACCTCAGTAACCGCGGATGCTGTTTCAACGGCCACCATTACCGTGCAAGCCATCGACAGCAACGGCAATGATCTTACCAGTGGTGGCGATGCCATTGTTCTTTCTAGTACAGGCAGCGCCAGTATCGATACGGTTATTGATAACAACGATGGCACCTATAGCGCAACCATTACAAACGCCACCGCAGAATCGGTCACAATATCCGGCACATTAAATAGCTTTGCGATTTCAGATACCACCAGCGTATCCTTTGTATCGGGAAATATTTCTTCTGCCGCAGACACAACAATCACTGCATCGCCAGCATCAGTTGTCGCCGATGGAACCAGCAGTTCCACAGTAACCGTACAAGCAAAAGACGGCTCGGGAAATAACATCACTAGTGGCGGTCACGATGTATTATTAACAGTAACCGGAAACGCCATCATCCAATCCCAAACCGACAATGGAGATGGCACTTATACCGCAACGGTTATCAACACCGTGGTTGAAACTATCACAATTTCTGGCTCTATCAACAGCAGCACCATCACCACAGGTGATGCAACTATAAACTTTACCATTGGTGTTGTTGACGAAATGGAGACAACTATTTTCGTATCAGCAATAACGACCACTACCGACGACACCGTCACTATTACCGTTCAAGCTCAAGACGCTGAAGGCAACTTCTACACCTCAACAGCTGGCCTAGTAATCCTGATATCCAGCGGCAATGGTTCTATCAGTGCCGTCACAGATAATAACAACGGAACCTACACCGCCAGTATTACCAATACCGTATCTGAAAGTGTCATCATTTCTGGAACTATCGCTGGCAACGCCATAACCAGCGCCCTACCAAACATTAATTTTGAAGCCGGCGCCATCAATACATCGATATCGACAATTACCGTTTCAGCTGCCAGCACAAGCACCGACAATGTTGTTACCATCACCTTCCAAGCGATAGACACCGCCGGTAACAACCTATCAACCTCAACTGGCGTGTTAGCACTATCCTCCACTGGCAACGGGATAATCAGCCCAGTGTCCCCCATCGGCAACGGGACGTACACAGCTACCATCACCAATACAACCGCTGAAACCGTAACAATTTCTGGCACCATTGACGCCACCCCAATTACCTCTGGCAACCCAACAATTACTTTTGATGCTGGAACGAGCAATGCTAATGACAGCTTTATCAGCGTATCTTCTAGCTCAGTCACTAGCGACGACACCGTTACTATTACGGTACAAGCAAAAGACCAGCATGGAAACAACCTCACCAGCTCCGGCGGTGTTGTTGACTTACTCTGTATGGTGAGTGGCACGTGCTCTATCAGCTCAGTAACGGATAACAATAATGGTACCTATACTGCCAGCATCAATAATACCGCCGTGGAAACCGTTACTATCGGGGGCACCATTGATGGCAACGTTATCGCCACAGTGCAACCGACCATCATCTACAGCCCCGGCGTTGCGAACACAAATGACACGACTATTTCGCTATCAACCAGTACTGCCACTACCGACGACAGCGTCATTATTACGGTACAAGCGAGAGACCAGCATGGGAACAATTTAACAGGCTCTGGCGGCGTTGTTACATTAGCATCCACTGGCAATGGTTTTGTTAGTGCCGTTACCGACAACAATGACGGTAGCTACACCGCCACACTGATCAACACTGCCATCGAGACCGTCACTATCTCCGGTACCATCGCTGGCAACAACATAATCTCCGGCAACCCTAGTGCCACCTTTAACGCTGGTAACGTCGACGCTACAAACACGTCCATTACCGCCTCAGTAACTACCGCCACCACCGATGATACCGTCTCCATCACCGTGCAAGCCATAGATGCAGCAGGGAACAATGTAACCACGGGCGGAGATGCGATAGCGTTAACTCACAGTGGTATCGCCACATTAAGTAGCGTTACCGATAACGGTAATGGCTCTTACTCCGCAATCTTATCCAGTAGTGACCTAGGGTCGGTCACCATCAGCGGCACCATCAATCTCACCCCGATCACCAGCCCAACCACTGTAATCTTTACTATCGGCGCTCCATCCATCACAACTACCACCATCTCATCTTCGCCCTTCTCTATTGTTGCAGACGGAATAGCAACCTCTCTAGTTACCGTCCAGGTAAAGGATGCCCAAGGCAACCCATACACAACCGGTGGTGCCGTTATCACACTTAGCGGCAATGGCAGTGAAAGTATTAGCGTTGTTGCAGATAACGGAAACGGCACCTATACCGCAACCGTGTCAAATTCTGCTGCCGAAACAGTTACTATCAGCGGCACCTTAAATGGACCAAACATTACTGACACCGAATCAATAACCTTCACGCCTGGCGCTGCAATAGAAACACTATCAACAATTTCTGTGTCACCAACGTCGGTAACCGCCGATGGCAGCTCAACTGCCATCATCACCATTCAGACTATTGATGTTAACGGCAACCCTCTTATCAGCGGTTCAGATACCATCGTACTTACTAGTACTGGCAGTGCATCGTTAGGTGCTATTACTGATCATAACAATGGCACCTACTCTGCACTCGTCAGCAATACCGTCGCCGAATCAGTTACTATCACTGGTACCTTAAACACGGTAACCATGACAGACTCCGTCTCAGTTACCTTTGTGGCTGGCAACTTGGCTTCGGAGATAACATCCATTATCTCTGCTACCACAACTACAATTGTCGCCGACGGTACGAGTAACACAACAATCACTGTTCAAGCAAAAGATAACTTAAATAACAACATCACCAGCGGTGGTCTTAGCGTCACCTTATCGACTACCGGCAGTGCATCCATTAGCCCAGTAACGGATGTAGGCGATGGTACTTATACTGCTACTATCACCAGCATTCTTGCGCAATCAGTCACCATAAGCGGCCAACTTAACGGCGCTGCAATCAGTGGCAACGAAACAATTAATTTTATCCCTGGTGCTGCGGATGGCACCCTAACTAGCCTAACGACAACACCATCAACGTTAACCGCAGATGGCAGCACCTCGAGCWCRCTGAYAATTCAAACCMAAGATATAYWTGGCAAYSTGATCACAASCGGCGGKGAAACAGTTACCTTATCGAGTAGYGGTAGCGCTACTATCAGCAGCGTTACTGATAATTCAGATGGTAGTTACCAAGCAACTATCACCAACACCGTGGCTGWAACTGTCACCATTACCGGTTTTGTGAATAGTACAACGCTGCTCAATACAACGACTATTTCATTTGTTTCCGGCTCGGCCAGCCTAACAAACACCACCATTAGCACTTCACCTSCCACGGTATCTGCTGACGGCAGTTCAACCTCAACAATCACCGTACAGCTAAAAGATGCACAGGGAAATGATCTGACCACGGGTACTGAAACAGTTGCTCTATCTCAATCTGGCAGCGCCACCCTTAGCAGCGTTACCGATAATGGCAAYGGCAGCTATAGCGCAACCATCACCAGTGCCACTGCAGAAACTGTCACCATCAATGCCACACTGAATGGAAATGCTATATCAAATGCAAGTAGCGTCCTATTCACCGTTGGCAACGCATCCCATATAGGCAGCACCATTTTAATTGGAAATAGTTCGGTCGTTGCTGATGGTGTCCAATCCACTACAGTCACCTTACAAGCTAACGATGCCCAGGGAAACAGTCGAGCATCTGGCGGTGAGACAGTAACCTTCACTCAGAATGGCAGTGCTTCGATCGGGACAGTTAACGATAATAACGACGGCACTTACAGCGCAGTTATCACCAACGTCAAAGCCGAAACGTTAACCATTGGTGCGACCCTCAATGGAGCAACGCTCATTGACACAATGCCATTAACTTTTATTCCTGGAACAGAAGACGCAACCCAATCCAGCGTCATAACCAGCAATAGCTCAATCACTGCCGATGGCTCATCTTCGGCCATTATTACGGTACAAGTTAAAGATGCCCTAGGAAATAATTTAACAACCGGCGGATTAACGGTAAATTTAACTTCTACGGGCAGTGCAATATTAAGCGTCACCACCGATAACAGCGACGGCACCTACTCAGCCACATTAACCAATGCTACCGCTGAAAACGTGACGATAAGCGGCACATTAGGCGGCGCTACTCTTACCAACACGATATCTGTGATCTTTATCGCGGGCAACTCTGCATCTACAGTAACAACCCTAATGTCGGCTTCCGCAGACGGCATTACAGCCGGTGGTAGCGCCACCATCACCATCCAAGCGAAAGATGCCTTCACTAACAATTTAATAAGTGGCGGTCTCAGTGTAACCCTGAGCAATACCGGCAACGCTACGATTAATTCAGTCATAGACAACGGTGACGGCACTTATGTCGCGAACATCACCAACAATAAAGCAGAGTCGGTGATGATCTCAGGAGCTATTGATGGGATCCCGTTATCGAATACAATGGCAATGACCTTTGTAGCTGATAGCGCCGAGGCTAGCCAAACAACCATCACTGCCACGCCTGCATCGATCACCGCCGATGGCTCCGCGACCGCCACCGTAACTGTCCAAGGAAAAGATTCTTATGGCAACAATGTCACTAGCGGTGGTGCACCACTTTTCTTATCGGTAGATGGCAGCGCCATTATCAGCGCCACCACTGACAATAACGATGGCACTTACACCGCTACCTTGACCAACACTGTAGTCGAAGTCGTGACGGTAACCGGCACACTGGATGGCACCTTAATCGCTAGCAATACGGCCATAACATTTACCAGTGATGCAGCAGTTTCTAGTAATACAACTCTTTCTGTTTCTTCAGCTTCGGTAACCGCTGACGGCGTAGCAACCTCAACGATTACTGTGCAGGCTATCGATGCTCAGGGGAACATTTCAACAAACGGCGGATCTGCTATCGTATTAACCGCAAACGGTAGCGCGACCATCAGCGCTGTCATCGACCTTAACAATGGGCTTTATACTGCAACCATCTCCAGCATCGTTGCCGAAACTATTATCATTAGCGCCACGCTCGATGCGGCAGCCATCGCGAATACGGCAACAGTTATATTTACCCCTGACTCGGCCATGACAAATCAAACTACGCTTAGCGTCTCATCCACCTCTCTTGATGCCGATGGATCAGCAACCTCAGCTATCACTATGCAAGTCAGGGACGCTCAAGGGAATAATTTAACCACAGGCGGAAAAACCGTTACCTTTACACAAGATGGCAGCGCAACAATTAGCACGGTTACTGACAATGCTGACGGCACATATACCGCAACTTTGACCAACACAGTCGCCGAGGCCGTGACCGTGACCGGCACACTGGATGGCGATCCAATTTCTGATAGCAGGGTCATCACTTTCACTACCGGCTCAGCCACCACCACAAATACAACCCTTTCTGTTTCCTCAGCTTCGGTGACCACTGACGGCGCAGCAACCTCAACTATCACAATGCAAGTCAAGGACGCTCAAGGAAACGACCTAACCACGGGCGGAGAATCCGTCACCTTTACTCAAAATGGCAGCGCAACTATTAGTGCGATTACCGACAATGCCGACGGTACATATACCGCAACCATTACCAACACTGTTGCCGAAGCTGTCACTATAAGCGCCACATTAAATACTACAAGCATACCGAATATAGCAACAGTTACTTTTATACCAGGAGAATCTACACCGGCCCAATCATCCCTATCGGTCAACCTCGCATCCCTTTTGGCCGACGGTTCAACCAGTGCAACAATCGTATTACAAGCGATTGACGCGCAAGGTAACCATATCAGCTCAGGTGGAGAAACCGTTACCTTTATTCAAGACGGTAACGCTATCATCAGCACCCCAACTGACATGGGCGACGGTTCTTACACCGCTACTATCACCAGCACCACCATTGAAGCCGTTACTATCAGCGCAACCATCAATAGCAACACCCTGTCCGATACTGCAACAATCGACTTTACCCAGTCAACGGACATGGTGCGATTTATCCGT
>NVVG01000245.1 GCA_002402125.1 Moraxellaceae bacterium | reverse complement strand
TGGTTACCGCTCGCAGTGCCAGCCACATATTTCACTGCTGATGCCGTTGCATCATGGTGGTCATTACAGCAGGTATCACAAATCTCATCCACCGCATTGGCATTGCCTGTCTGTGTAGCAGTTTGTTTTGTAAATTCACCACCGACATTATCAGCTCTAGTTTGAGCTATATCCAGCCATATCACATGGGATGGCGACAAGGCAGTGGCACTGGTTGTTGAGAACTGACACTCACAATCGACAGTCACAAACTCTTCCTGAATGTCGGGAAAGAATTGACCAGAATTAAGGGGATCTTCGTGATAAGTTATCACCTCAAAACTAACTATTACATTAGCACTTGGGCCTGTTTGCACCGCATCGGGGAAAGGCTTGCTCGTCTGGCGAAAATGGTTACCACCGCTATCTACTTCAATATCAATAACATCGGGAGCGATTTCCGGTGTATAGGATACGTGTGGTGTTGTGCCCCCCGACGTGGCGTTGTCGGAAAGCGCAGTTAGAGCTGGTGCATAAGAATCTAGCACGGTTTCTAATGAAATATTCTGTGTATTGCCAGCTTCATCTGTCCAGGCCACCGTCACGTCAACACGTTTAAAATCGATGGCGGTTCCGCCAGGAACCGGTGTGGTTGCAATTGAAGGATCGCCAGTATAATAATAATCGGTCACGTCCCAACTTAGGTTATAGGTGTAATTGCCTACGTTTGATGTTGTGGCGGCGATCGAGCCGCCGGTATTGTCTGCAATATGAGCAAAGGATAATAAGTTAGCCGCGATGCCTATGGTCCACACATCAGGAATTGCATCGGTAGATGTGCCCAGCGTTAAATGAGCAAAACTTCTTAAATCATCAATTTTCTGTTGTGCTACTGAAACAGCAACTGATCGTTGATTGGCATCTGAGCTATTTCGAATCAAGGTAACTTGCAATTTAGAAATCCCTAAAATGCCTACTGCCAATATCAACAAGGCGACCATCACTTCAATAAGACTAAAACCATGGCTGTTTTTGTTTAGTTTCATAATTTTCTCCTCTAGCCTTATGGTGTGAAATCACGCCAGCTATATTGCATCTTTGTCATTTCGGTATTGATGCCTTCTTCTCTGAGATTGGCTAAAACACTCTCGTCATAAACTTGAGAGTAAGTACCATTGGTTAAATCACTTTCGATATCAGAAATTGCTGAGCCATGAATAACAGGACCACCATTTAATACAAAGTCATCCAAGCCTACCAATATTCCCCAAGTCTCCGCACCTGCATTGACTCTGATCTCACCTTCCACCACCAGAATCATCGGTTTATTTCTACTTCCCACCGTGATATTGCTATTGATCAAACAATTGCCTTCAACCCAAACTAAGGCTGAGGTAGTTAGGTTGGCAAACTCGCTGACCAAGTTGGTGCAGTTGGCTAAAACCAAACCCGTGGCTTGAGCCCTTGCTTTAATTTCGGCTTTTAATGTCACTACATCAGCAGCACTAATATCATCCTCACCACCAAAGACATAGGCAAACGGCGAATTAGGGAAATCGGCATCACTGTATAAAACGATATCCGCGGTTACATCTGTTGAGTTACTTCGCTCGATATCACAACTACATCCTTGCCAATCATCACCGGTTACACCATCACCTTTGGTATCCATACAGATATCTGTCGCATCTTTAAATTCACCATGATCACAGGTTTTCCAGTTTGATCCCGTAGTATCTAAGGTATCCTTTGCCCACACAGAAACAGGTATACCTGGCCCACCGCCATTAGGGTTAGGTACCACATTAAAGTTGCCACTTAGATCACCGGAGGGCACCATTAACGGTGGTAGTTCGTCTGAGGTTAATAATAAATTGGCTTGAGAAAAAGTAACTTGAGCCATTGCAGCGCCAGTGCCGTCATCACTCACACCTTGACCTACAGCTACTGTTCCAAAGGGTGTTTTGACTAAATAAGCGTCCGCATCAGGCATTGCAGCAAGTGCATTAACACTCGAACTGGTAATGGCACTAGAGGTCACCGTTGCAAATACCATCTGTGCTCCAACAATCGTACAAGGAAATTCAGCAGTAAGCCCGGTGCATGACGCCCAACCATCATCGGCATCACCTTGATGTAGACTAGGGTTGGCACTCAAATATGAAGCGGCTTGTTCCAAGCCCGCTTCAGCATTCGCAAAGGCTTCTTTATGGCGAAATTCATTACCTGAAATTTGTTGATCCAGCGCCCCTACTCGAGCGGTAATAATAATGATGAGGGTCACGGCTATTAACAATATTATTGAAACCATCAAAACTGCGGAACCCCGCACGTGATGTATAAAGGCATTAGACTTATGCATTATATTCACCTCACTGGTTGTTAACTTGCGTCCTCATTTCTAACACGGACAATCTCAGTAATTGTTCTTGTAGCAATGTTTGGTGTTAAATTAATTTGGCCAGTTAAACTCACATTTAGATGGTTAATATTGATTGTGCCCGCACCAATTGGAGCTTCAGTAATCGTGAAAGCAGTAATGGTAGCTATGCCTGTATCCGTAATATTCTGCCAAGTACCATCACTGCAATCTGTTGTAGTTACGTTGTTACTCCATCTAAGGATATTAGTATTTAATTGGAAACCAAATCGTTCATCCGCATCTAGTGTGCCATCACCGTTCTCATCATAGGAATATCGAAGACAATTAGAGCCTGCTGCAAAATTGAACTCATCGTTAAACGCTGAGTTTGTTGAATCGCTTGAATAACCGGCTCGTTTAATTTCATCAGAAATAAAGGTCATTACACCTCTCAATTCTTGATTAAGCCTAGCCATCTTCATATTGTCTGTAGAAGACTTGATGTTGCTGATAAATACCGTTATTACCGCACCAGATATGATAATGCCGATCACCATGGCAATCATCATTTCAATCAAGGTCAGGCCCTGTTGCTGTCTCATCATAAAGCCCCTTAACATCCTGAATATCCAAAAGCACCCGTATCTGAACACAGTCTGATTCGGCCAAAGCTTGATAGCGACACGCTAAACTCAGCGCCAGTTGAGATTTCAAATGTTAAGGTGCCGTTGTTTGCGGCGCCACGTAGTGGAGAAAAGGAAGTAAAACTATTAGCAAACGAGGAACCCGCAGCCACACTTACCGATGAATAATCATCTTGATCGACAATCTTGGTGACACCATCAATGGTGCAGGCAGGCACATTATCGCTACAATCGCAGGCAGCATTTACGGCTAAGCCATAACACCAGGTGGTGCCCGTGCCAACAAAGGTGACACGAACAGGGGTATTTCGTTTGATGGCTTCTGTTTTAGCAAAAATGAGGTTAGCAAATAACGCTTCACCGGCGCCACTAAGCTTCCGTCGATCTAGAAGATCCAAAAATGACGGCGCAGCAATGGCTGCAAGTACCGCCAATACTGCGATCGTAACCATCAGCTCTACAAGAGAAAACCCTTTATGCCTTTGATTCACCATAGTAAATACCTTAGTCTTTACTTAATATTGATTATATCCCCCCCTCATAATTATCACAATTAAGCCAATAAGTTTTGGCCCTATTATTAAGATAGCCAGCACAGATTAATGATGACGCATACCGTTAATTGTTTTATTGTGTAGTTAAATACCGAGTTCAGGACGGTGTGAAATGTCTGCAAATAAATATCACGGTTTTACCCTAATTGAGTTGATGATAGTTGTTGCTATCATTGCAATACTCGCCGCACTAGCAATGCCCGCTTATCAAGATTACGTGATGCGAGCTCGGCGCAGCGATGGTCTAACAGAATTGCTAGCCCTGCAACTGGCACAAGAAAAATGGCGTGCCAATAACTCAGCCTATTCCACAGGCATAACAAGCGATTTAGGTTTTTCTGATACGACTTCCCCTGATGGCTATTATGCGATGAGCGTGACTGTCAGTGGGGCTGGCTATACTTTTTCTGCCGATCCGCAAGGAAACCAAGCGATAGATACGGCTTGTGATCCAATCACTATAAATCAAAATGGTGATATATCGCCTGCAGGTTGTAGTGAAACATAACTTGAATTCGGGAAAATGTCGCATTAAATTTCAAGAAAAAACAGTCTGTGTCTCGTCCTACAATAATTTTTTAAGTTATTGATCATGCTTGTTAACTATAAGTAAAGCCAGATCGCCAAGATTGGCATCATTTATGTTCAATTGTGATTAAAATCACAGAAACCAATCTAAATTTTATGTATATGTTTGTATTATGATGATATAAAATTAAATGAAATCATTTAGATGAGGTGAACATCCATGAATTTAAGATTTACAATGGGTACCATTTTAATGTTTTGGGCCGTTTTTTCTATTGTGCAAGCGGCTGAGCCTCCTACCGCTAACACTGCATATAAGTGGATTGATGCAGAAGGTAACACCCACTACGTTGATAAGTATCAACGTCCAGCCAACACGGATGTCGAAGCAGTAAAACTACCAAAAACCTCTCCTCCTAAAGCTGAAAACCCGGTTGCAGTCATGGCATCTGCCGAAACATGCAAAAGCGCCTCTCGTATCGTTGAAGCTATGTCAAAAACGAATACAACGATCAATACTCGCGATGAAAACGGAGAGGAACGACCTATGACCGAACAGGAACGGGATGATTTGATGGTTAAACAATCAGCTTTAATGGAGGCAAACTGCCTTCCATAAATCGTCTGGAAAACAGGAATGCGCTAATATGAACATAGAAAAATGTAGTTCAATTGCAGGAGGAACAGGCCAGTGAATAAAATAGATTCCAAAAAATTCCGCAATAAAGGCTTCACATTGATTGAGTTGATGATTGTTATTGTCGTAGTGGGCATTCTAGCCTCCATCGCCCTTCCGTCATACCAAAACTACATCACAAAAAGCCGGGCTCGTGCAGCGGGTGCGGATCTAATGGCAGCAACTACCGCGTTGGAAAATATCTACCAACGCACACTGACTTATCCAACAGCTACAACAAGTACCACTGCAACCACTCAAACGGCGCTAGGCAGTACCTGGATTCCTTCCATGGGTGACTTTTTCACCTATGCTGTTACATCAACTTCAACGAGCTACGCGCTAACTGCAACAGGGTCAGGTGCCATGAGCGGCTGCAACCTGACCTTAAACGAAGGTAACGTCCGCACCATTACGTCACCATGCCTAGAGACCTCGTGGTGAAAAATATACACAATAAAATTGGTTTTAGTCTGTTACGAAAAGGGCTTGTTGTGCACAAATCCATGCCACATAAACAGTCTGGTGTAACATTAATTGAACTGATGATTGCAGTCATTCTATTTGCCATCATCGCGGCAATGACTGCTCCATATACATCCTCATGGAYAGACAGTGGCCGAGTTCAAAATGCCGGYGATATACTCGATCAGGCTTATCGCCAAGCCGAGGCCTTAGCCCTTCGAAACCCAAATGCAGTTATCGGTTTAAATCCAGCGGCTGGAATTAGAAATGTAAGTGGCACGTTGGTAGTCTGCGCAGGTGACCCGACTGTTACGGCCTGCACAACTGGCGGTGCTAATGCTGTTTGGCAAAGCACTTTGCCTAACGGAGTAACCGTACAAGTAAGCGACTTCACCCCTTTAACATTCATCCCTTTAACAGTACTTCGCATTGATAGTTTTGGACACACTCTAGATGCAGATGCATCAGGTGCTCTCAGCTACCTCATTGAGAGAGGAACGGAAAGTGACACGAATGATCTTTTTTAAAACAGCCATAAGAACAGAACACTCACAACGTGGCGATGCGTTGATTGAGGCTATGATCGGTGGTTTACTGATGGTCATTCTGTTTGTAGGTACCATGCTCGCTGTAGGCAAAATAATGACCAATCAACGCACCATGAATACGCATAATATTACGATATTACAAATGCATGAGACCTTACAAACGATTGGCGTTGAGAACATGTGTGGCGGCACCAGTGCGGGC
>NVVG01000244.1 GCA_002402125.1 Moraxellaceae bacterium | reverse complement strand
TCGTTGGCTGATGATTTGCCCCATCGAGAAGGCCATGAAAACGTCGCTGCGTTTGTACAGCTGTTAGACCCCGCGAAAGGAGCTTTGGCAGCTGTGCAGCATCTATTGGTGAAAGCTTTCTGCGCCGGTGTTGGCGTGAAGTGGCGCCCACCGTTTATTCGATCGGGTAGAAGAATGACGATTCCCTATTACCCTTTTCAGAATAAAAAATATTGGCATAAAAATATGCCCTATGAAATAAATAAGTAGTATTCGTGCCTTTTGAAGGAGCACCTGTTTGTGAAAGTTGATAAATCGGTGGAGCGAGATCTCCACGTATTAAAGTTGTCAGGAAGCAGCTTACATACCATGTCGCGCCAAGCTAGCCAGCTTGCGGCTGCTATTGAGACGCTAACAAAAGAGGCGGCTGCGGACTCGTCTGCGCAGGGGCAGGTTGTTCTTGCTAATATCTGTCACAACTTGAATAGTGCTACCGGTGACTATCGGTATCGCCAACTACTTATTGCTAGTTCTCAAGATGAGCTTATTTCACAACTAACAAAATTAACCGACAAATTATCTAAGTCTTCGGAAATCGTTGAGCTCGAAAAACAATTTAATGCCCGTGGCACGCCAAATATTGCCTTTTTGTTTTCTGGCCAGGGTGCGCAATATGCCCAGATGGCAAAGCAATTATTTAAGTCGCAGCCGGTATTTAAACAATATTTACTCGAGTGTAATGAGTTGCTGGAACCAACGATGGGTTTCTCGTTGATGACATTGTTTTGGGGTGACAAAACTGATTTATTGAGTAATACCCGTTATACGCAGCCCGCTTTGTTTTGTCTTGAGTGTTCGTTGTCGCGGATGTGGCAGTCATGGGGTATTCGGCCAAGTTTTGTTTTGGGTCATAGTATGGGAAGTTATGCGGCGGCAGTATATGCAGGCATATTTAGTATTGAAGACGGGTTAAAATTAATCGAAGCTCGTGGCCGATTGATGGATGAGCTGACGCCCCCAGGGAAAATGGTAGCGATCTCGGCGAATATTATCATGGTACGCCAATTGATCGCGGGTCATGAGAGTAGAGTGACTATTGCAGCAGATAATGCCCCAAACAGTTGCGTGATATCCGGTGACCCTGATGCCATTGATCGAATTTTTCAACTAAGCATGGATAACAACATTGTCGCCAAAATGCTTGATGTCAGTCGTGCATTTCATTCTTCGCTTATGGAACCTATGTTGGATAGTTTCAAGTCAGTAGCGGAGTCGATAGCCTACAATTTACCTCGTGTTGGTTTTGTTTCTGATGTTACGGGTGAGCTTGCCAGTGACGATGTTGCTACAGCGGATTACTGGGTTCGTCATATTAGCTCGACGGTACAATTTCAAAATGGCATGCAGACGATTTTTGAAAAAGGTGTGAATGGTTTTCTGGAAATTGGCCCAGGTCAAACCTTGCTAAATTTGGCTAAACTTTGCTATAGCAAATATTACGAAAAAAATGCCGAGGCGTTAGATGCCGATTCCATTCGTTGGTTATCGTCACTGCGTCGCAGTAAAAAAGATCGGGTTCAAGTTTTAGAGGCATTAAGGGGTCTCTACCAATCGGGTGTTGCTGTCGATTGGCAGGGTTTTGATGCGCCCTATGTTAGGTATTTTTTGAATGTTGGAGATTTACTGCCAACGATTGAAACCGATGACAATGATGGCGAAGGAGATCATCTATTTCGTCGTGTGAGCAAAAGCAGAGTGTTAGGAAGACCGCACTATTTTCCTAATCGATCTGAGATTGGTTTTGAAACACCGTTTCACAAGAATAAACCAGTTGCGTTAGAGAATCACCAATTACTCGATTGTTCTATCGCGCCGGGCGCTCTTTACCTAAGTATCGCAGAGCAAACCTTCAGAGATATCAATGAAGATGAAACTGCTACACAATTACTTTGTATAAAGGATTTGCTGCTCTGGGAAGCACTCATTGCTAGCAATACCTTGGATGAAAAATCTATTTATAGTGCGGTAGATCGCAGTGAAGAAGGTTTTTATAAATTAGAAATATATAGCGGTTCGAAGAAAAATAAAGAGGCTGAATGGGTGTTGCACGCATCGATGAATGTTTATGATGCGTCTTCCGTAGGTATAGATGATAAAAGTTCTGCAGTTGCGATTACAGATATCTCCAATACGATAACGAATCCGAATATTTTTGCAAAATTCAAGGACGAGTCTAACCATTTAACGGGCGAAAGTTTTTATTCTTTGCTGTCAGAAGCTGGTTACCAATATAAAAACGAATTCCAAGGTATTGATGACATTTGGCAGAAAAAGGGCGAGTCGGTTGCGCAGTTTACGGTTGATAACTGCAATGATGATTATGCAACATCAAAAGGTCGCGCCTTTAGTATAGCCCCTGGTCTTATTGATAGTTTGTTTCAAACCGCGGCGGTGGCATTGCCCAATGAAAATGTGGATTTGGTCGAGAGTGACAGTCTCTATATGCCATTCGCTATTGATAGTTTCACCATCCATAAAGTGCCGTCTGCGAGACTAATTTGTCACACGGTACTGAATACTGAAGAGTCRCAACCAACAGRTGGGGTAGCGAAATCGTACTCCCATAATGTCACTGTCTATGATGAGMAAGGAGARCTTGTTTTTGAAATTGTTGGTTTTCAAAGTCGAAGAATCAACAARAAAACCTTRAAGMGAATATTGTCCGGMAATCTTGAATCCGGTCTGTATGATTTGACYTGGAAAGAGAAAACCATTGCTACCCAAGTAAATGAARTTGRCCAAGGCTCAGCTACGGTTACAGCGGCGCATACTACCACTGTGCAARCYACGTCAAAAACAAAACAGAATTGGTTAGTGTTTTCCGGTGGAGACACCTTTACCCGTGRTATGCATAARCATCTGGTTGCGGCTAATCATAATGTTATCACTGTGTCTCATGTTGTGCATGAGGAAGGCGATCGTCAAAAGGGACGCACCTATTACGATAATATTAAACAAGGTATCGCCAAAGGCGAAGTTGCAGTAGACCTAACCCATAGCGGGCAAGTTAATGCGTTAGTAGGCTCGGTTAGCGCTGAGCATGGWTTGATACACGGCGTACTCTATTTAACACCGCTGTTATTAGTTCAGCGCCTCAATGAGGCTGGGCAATTCGCAGACCTTGCTGATATGCAAACCGAGCAAGCGTTGGTTTGTGGCGGATTRATGCATTTGACCCAAGCTTTGCAGGCACAAGCGCAGACAGAAGCACCACGAATATGGGTGTTCACTCAGGCCGGATTTGCCATCGATAAGGTCGAATCCAATAATGCCCTGCTGAGTTTAACGCAAGCAGGTGTTGATGGTTTTGTAAGAACATTAACCAACGAATGCCCTGAATTTAACGCGGTGCATATTGATCTTGATAATATCAATATCGAAAGTAATTTTGATATGACGCTAGCCGAATTGGGGCAAACGGGTGAAGAACCGTTGGTRGCTTATCGACGCGGCTCTCGYTATGTTCAGCGTTTGCAAAAACCGGAAAATCAACCGGCACTAAGCAAACCTAAGGGTTCTTATCAACTTATCTTTAAAGAAAAGGGCGTTATAGATAACCTACAATTCGTGCCTTTTAAACGCCAGACTCCAACAAGTTCACAAGTAGAAGTAGACGTCATGAGTAGTGGCTTGAACTTTAGAGATGTGATGAACGTGCTTGGTGTCTATCCTGGAGATGCTGGGCCCTTGGGTGGAGAATGTGTTGGTAAGATAGTGGGTATTGGGCAGTCGGTTCGAGGTTATAAAGTCGGTCAAAAAGTTATTGTTTCCTTAGCGGCGTCTTGTTTTGGTTCTCATGTTATTGCCGAATCCAGTATGATTTGTCCTATGCCGGATAGCCTAAGTGCCAACCAAGCAGCGACGTTGCCGGTAACTTTTGGTACGGCTTATCATTCATTGATTGATCTTGCCAAAATCAAAAAAGGTGAACGTGTATTGATTCATGCGGCAGCCGGTGGTGTTGGTTTGGCCGCTATTCAAATAGCGCAACAACAGGGCGCAGAAGTCTTTGCTACCGCGAGTCCGGGCAAGCAGGCATATCTAAAATCGATCGGCGTAAGCCATGTCTATAATTCAAGAAATTTGGATTTTGCCGATCAAATTAAACAAGAGCTAGGGGGTGAAGGCATCGATGTCATCCTAAACTCTTTGGCAGAAAACTTTATCAAACCCAGCATGGCGTTGCTTAATCCCGGCGGGCGTTATGTAGAAATCGGCAAAGCCGATGTTTGGACGGTAGATCGGGTAGAGGCACATTGTAAAGATACCAATAAGAAAATGAGTTATTTCCATTTTGATTTGGTCATTGAGTATCTGAAAGATCCGAAGAAGTGCCGTAAGATTATGGATGCTATCTTGTTAGGTATTAAAAAGGGCTACTTAGCTCCTTTACCGCAAATAGTCTATCCGCAAAGCCAGGTGATTGATGCCTTCAGGTTGATGTCTCAGGGCAAGCATATAGGAAAGATAGTTCTTCAAAACGAAGACTTTAATAGTGTCGAGATATCACCGGATAAAAGTTACCTGATTAGCGGTGGTAACGGCGGTTTAGGACTTAAGTGTGCAGAGTACTTGGTGGGGCTCGGTGCAAAGGAAATCTTGCTTATTGGTCGCAGCGCGCTTAAGGATGAGGCAAAAGCAACCATTGAAAGCTTTAGCCGCAGTGATGTCAACATTCATTACGAATCAATTGATGTGGCAAATTTTGAATCCGTGCAGAAAATAAATGACACGGTTGTGTTGCCGTTAGGCGGTGTTATTCATGCTGCCGGTGTGACTGAGGATGCACTTATTTCCAATCAGTCGTTCAAATCGTTACAGAAGGTGATGCAGCCAAAGATTGCGGGTAGTTGGAATCTTCACCAACTAACCAAAGACATGCCTCTAGATTTCTTCGTTATGTTTTCATCGGTCGCGTCGGTATTAGGGTCCCCTGGCCAAGCAAACTATGCTGCCGCCAACTCCTTTATGGATGGTTTGTCCCAGTATCGTTCGTCTATTGGTTTAGCGGCTACCAGCATAAACTGGGGGCCATGGGGCGAAGTGGGTATGGCCACCAACGATGCTAGCCAAAAGAATACATCTGGCAAGGGTTTTAATCTTATTAATCCTTCCCAAGGAACTGAGCTGCTAGGAAAAATCCTTAAATTTTCACCGGTTCAGGTCAGTGCTTTTTTTATCGATTGGGGGCTATTGGCCAGTCAATACAAAAAAGTTGGCATGCCATTTCCCTCGTTATTAAGTGATGCTTCCCTTAAAATTTCTGAATTGGGTGAAGATGCTTCCGGTGGTAATGGTATCGATGCCGGTACCCAGGCAATGGCGAAAGATCTTCGAGAAAAGATGGACGCCGCTTATCCTGCGGATCGGGAGTTAATAGTTTCCGATTCCATATCAAGTCAATTGCGCAATATTATGAGCATTCCTGCCGATGTGCATATTGACCCCAATGCGCAACTGGCAGAGTTGGGCATAGATTCCTTGGTGGCGGTGGAGCTAAGGAATATTTTATGTGCACTTACCGATAAGCAGTTACCCGCCACATTACTTTTTAAACACCCTACGATTAAAGCGCTCAGTACGTTTATTGTATATGAAATCTATCCAGAAGATGACCTTGCCAACGACCAAGAGGGTGGAGGGTTGCTGATGGATGATGAAATAACGGATCAAGAAAGCGTTACTGATCAGGATGAAGAGGACGAGATGTCCGCCGATGAACTTCTGGAATTATTAGAATCTACACTTAAAGAATGAGACACGAATCCAATGTTAGATAATTTTACCCCGTTTGATCAAACCAGCTTGGTAGAGATCCTGAATTTGCGGGCGCTTAATACACCTGATGAGCCTGCGTATCGTTTTATCCATTGTGATAAAAACCGTCCAGATGAAGAAATTGTTCTGACTTATGGTGAAATGGATACCAAGGTTCGATTACTGGCGACCATATTACAAGATAGAATTGAATTGGGCGACAGGGTTTTATTGTTGTATCCCAA
>NVVG01000243.1 GCA_002402125.1 Moraxellaceae bacterium | reverse complement strand
ATTCGTCAGTCTCGCTACCCCAAATCAATGCTTTGGTGTTTGGTATTAAATGGGAGCGCCCAGTATTACGTGAGCGTATCACCCTGCGATTAAAACAGCGGCTGGATCAGGGGCTGATTGAGGAAGTGGAGCGGCTTCATCAAGAAGGGGTTAGTTGGGCGTCGTTACACTTTTATGGATTGGAATATCGATTTATTGCAGCGCATCTGCAAGGTGAACTAAATAAAAATGATATGTATCAGAAGTTGAATTCAGCGATACATACGTTTGCCAAACAACAAGAGAAATGGTTTCGACGAATGGAGAGGAAAGGTGTGGATATTCACTGGCTGGATGGTGAGGGAGATGTGTTGGATCAGGCGCGTAGTTATTTGTGACGAGTAAATGTTTGAAGATATAGGTTCAGGATTACCGGTGAAAGCTTAGCGAGCCTATTGCATGGTCCTGGTTTGTCTTCGAATGTTATTTATCCTAGTATTAGAAGGCTATTAAGTAGGTCGCTTGTGAGTAGAAAAACAATGAATAAGCCAGAGGCATAGGAATGAAGGTGATAGTTAAACGGTTAATTTGGGTGGTGTTTATTATGGCACCGGTAGTTTATGGCGCTAATTTTGATAAGGGGCAATATTGTTTTACAACGGGTGACTATGCCTGTGCGCTAGCCGAGTGGCAGCCATTGGCTGATCAAGGCAATGCCCCAGCACAGACTAAAATTGGCTCGATGTATGATAATGGTCAAGTCGTTAAGCGAGATCATGTTGAAGCGATGAAGTGGTATCAAAAAGCGGCTGAACAAGGTTATGCCGCCGCGCAATATAGCATTGCGTTAAAGTTTGATAATGGCCAGGGTGTTAAACAGGACTATGTGAAGGCATTGACGTGGTATCGAAAGGCGGCCGATCAAGGTTTTGTATCGGCACAATTTAACCTAGCGTTAAAATATAGTAATGGCCAGGGCGTTGAGCAGAGTTATACGGAAGCTGCCAAGTGGTACCAAAAGGCGGCCGATAATGGGCTGGTTTCAGCGCAGCTTAAGCTTGGCGCTATGTACTACAAAGGCGAAGGAGTGAAACAAAACAAAATGACTTCCATGGGGTGGTTTAGAAAGGCCTGTGATAATGGAAATCAAAAAGGCTGTAGTAATTTTAAGATTATAAGCGAGCACCGCAGTCAGTAAGTTTTATTTAATGCGTATCGACTCGAGCGTGATCTGACAGATTAAATACAGGGTCAGGCCTAGTTTGGCACTGCAGTATAGCTTCTGAAAGGCTAGATTCGCTGTATTTAGTCACTCAGTCTGGAAGGGGGAACTGGTAGACCGATATTTGACCGATTTCCCAGGTGCCACCTACCTAACACGGTATAAAAAATCAAGTGGCATATGCCACAAGTTGGGCTGGCATTATGCCAGCTTATCCGAAGTGGTTTTATCTGTGGCATTTGGTACACTGCGATTACCATTTCATATGGAACCAAATTCAATGTGCTAGGCGCAGCTAAGTCGCAAGAGAGAAAATATGAGTATCAAAGACGATGTGTATAAATCGAAAAATCTAGTATTTGCCACCAAGGGCGATAGCCGTTTGCCTACATTGTATTTTCGATCTCAAGCTGGTTGTGGGCGAATTCGTCAGCAGCATGATTCTGGTCCGAAGATTCAAGATGTTCGGATGAATATGATCGACGCATTTTTTGAGAGCAAAGATAATCTTGATAATTTTCACGCCGCTGTTAAATCATACTATAAATCCAGTGGTGGAAAGTTAACGATACAAGTAATACATACTCTAATGAGCAATTATCAAGGTAAGGGGATAAGTTTTCCTAATGCTTATCATGCAGAATACTCAGAGTTGCACAAAGATTATGCCAAGGGCGAATCTCGTTTGTTCCGAGACAGGCATAAGAGTGGTGGAAGAATTGTAACAAAAACAGATTTGGAATTAATTCGACCTCAAGTCCCTCAAATCTACGCTAGGTCTACTATTGAGGCTGATGAGCATGACAATATAATGCCAGAGCAAGCGTTTTATCAAACTAGAGAAAGGCGGTAGAGCTTAGTGGATCGAGACCGGCTATGTTTTGTGCGTGGGTTGTACCTATCGGAATATGCAATCAAAATATTAGCTGGTTGAGTTGGGACAGCAGAACTTTGAAATATTAAGCCCTAAGCAGGCGTGAAGTAATGTTCAAGTAACAACCGTATTCGAGCCAAGTTAGTTGGCTTAGTTAAGTAATCATCCACCTTTGCGTGTTTTGCGATGCCTTGTAGTGGCGCAGTGAGATTGCTCGTCTTATTAGAATTAATAGCCTTTAATGAATGAGAACTTTCGCCCTTTTGCGGTAATAAATAGCGCCCCTCCATTCCTTCATTTTTCCTCCAAAGCGGACATACTGGATTCCGAGTATGGCACCGGTTCTCAGTGTTACTGAGCGCTATATTTTTACCTTATCCCTTGATGTGCATTAACTGCCAGCCGTAAATCAGCGTTAGAATGACGATATATGCAGCAATACCATAATACCAACCACCAAGCAGTTTTGGTGTTTTTATAGGTGCCACATTTAAGGCCGCCAATAGGAGTAAGGTAATATAGAGAAGCGGGGTGAAGATTGCAGTACCGATTAACCCTTCAAACGCAAAAATAAAGACGAGGATAAGCACATTGTTATCTAATGCCAAACCTTGATAGGTTGACTCGCCGACAAAACCAAATACATTAAAATAGCTTAATCGGAGTACACCCGCTGCAACGATGACAAAGGCACCGGGAATAAACCATGGGCTAAAATTACCGTAGCTCAGCAAGACTACGGCAGGGCAAATGCCATAGGTTATGATATCAATCAGTGAGTCAACTTGTGCCCCGAACATTCCCTGTTTTTCCGTTCGGCCCTTCATATTTCTCGCGATAACGCCATCGGCCCAATCAAAGAATACAGCCCAAAGCAATCCGATCATTGCTGCGGGAAAAAGACCGAGTATTGCAAAATAGATGGCCAGCACAGCACAAAAAAGCCCTGCTAGAGAGCATATGTTTGGCAAGTCTTTTGCAAAAAATAAGATTGTTGGTGGCTCTACTGGAACATTGTTTACAGCTGGCATGGACTTCATTTTATCTCTGTTGTAGTGGAGGGAGCTGGGTTGTTTTTTAATGCAAGAATATCACTTAATGCAGCGACAATTGTTGTGTTTTCAGCCGGGGTACGACTGGCAACACGAAGGTAGCGGTCGGATTCAGGCATGCTTTTGCCTTCACAATGTTTAATGTAAATATTGTGATCAACGAATAACGTTTTTGCAACCTCTGGGCCGGTAGGTGTGTGATCGGGTAAGCGGCAGAATATAAAGTTGGCATCGGGTTTATAGACAACCATACCGTCAATAGTACAAAGATCCTGATAAAACTGATCGCGATCTTTGCGTACCTGCCTACAGCTTGACTCAAACTCTTCACGATACTCTGGAGCCATTTTCAAAAAGGTTTCGGCGAACCCATTTAAGTTCCAAATATGTATTCCTGAGCGCACTTTTTCAGCAAAAACAGCATTGGCGGTGAGCATATAACCGATACGCAAACCACAGATGCCATAAGCTTTACTCATGCTTTTGAAAATGACCAAATTTGGATAGAGAGCAATGTCACGCTCAAGTGTTTCCTGGTCACGGTTGTCGGCAAAATCGATGAATGATTCATCAACGATGAGCATACAATCGTGTTCAGCTAACTTTGTTACTAGTCGGACAAGGTCGGCTTTGGGAACCAACAATGAGGTAGGATTGTTGGGCGATACTACGATGGCAACATCAGCTTTACAGCGCAGCGCTTCCGCTGCGAATTTATCCACATCCAGCTGAAATGATGGCGTTTCGAGGGGGAACTCAACAACACAACCCTCTGGAGCCGCATTGGCATATTCATTAAAAGACGGCACAGGAACGATCAGTTTTTTGGCAACATGCCCAGACACGATTTTAATGAGTTCAGCGGCTCCGTTGCCCACAACAATTCGTTCAGGTGGCTGATCAATCAAATCACCCACCCAACTTGCCAGTGTACCTTGAGCGACAGGGTAGTTTAAAACCAGCTCATGGATTTGGCTTTTAAGCAGATCAAAGAATCGCTCAGGTGGAAAATGCAGATTATACAGGTAGGCATGATCAATAAAATCATATCGCCAATAGCCACCATGGGCAGTGGCCAAATCTTCATATTGTTGCGATCTAGAGTTTTGATTTTCTTTATGGGGCATTCTTGCATTCTACCTTGAGAGATTATGTTTAATGACGTGGACAATTGGTACCGTGTTAAGCAGTAACTGGTTTGCCATTTATGCGGATATTTTGAAGGTCCGTTGCCAACGGACGAAGCCAACGTTCAGCGGGGTTTTTCTTAGGCGCATGAGGGTATAACAGCTCTGCTTGGTTCAAATCTTCTACCGTATCAATTTCATACCAACGGTCTTCATCAAAGAAAACGGCGTCAAATTTAAGCGATCCATCCGCCACCATATCCGCAAATACGGCTTCATAATATTCTCCAACGCGTTCGTCAGCGATATAACTATCCAATTGCTTTATCACGCTACGCCAGCTCTGCAAAGACAAGCTGTAAATGTTAACGGTTTTATATTGCGGGTTATCATTTGCGTTACGCTTTGCATGAAACGCGGTTACGCCTTCTTCGGCGTTGAGCTGGACGGTGGTTCCATTCATCCATGGCAGAATATGGGAAATCGCAATTTTGTTCGGTGTTAACATTCCCCGCAACATGGATTCTTCGAAAACTAGATCACTTTCTACCAAGACAAAAGGTTCTTGGATTACGTCTCGAGCCAGCCACAATGAATAGATGTTGTTGGTTGTTTGATAAACAGGGTTAAATACGTAATCAACCTGCATATCAACCGCATTTTCTTGAAGAAAGTCACGAACCTGTTGATCCAAATGTCCTGTTACCACCACCAATCGGCGAATGCCTTGCGATCGGAGGTTGTTGACCAAGCGACCTAGAATAGTTTGTCCGCCTACTACCGTAAGACATTTTGGGGCATCAAGGGTTAAAGGGCGTAAACGAGATCCGGTGCCTGCAGCTAAAAGTAGTGCTGTAGTGACGTGATTTACATTAGTCAAAATACTTATTTCTCCCTAAGTTTTGCTGGAAGATTTAGAATGAGTTATCTAAATGATGTAAGGCTCCAGCACCTACATCGAACAGCTCCCCGTATGTAAGATATTTATCAGCAGGGCTCCTTAACCCACATTGACACAACGCTTATCAAAGTCAGGTTTTTTGCTTTTCATCCAATCGTCAATCTCATCACGATCAAACCGCCACTGCCTCCCGATTTTCGATGCGGGAATGTCTCCATTTTGCGTCATGCGATAGAGGTGGCTTTTACTTAGCTTTAAATACTCAGTCAACTCATCAAGAGTGAGCCATTTATCTGTTGTCATAGTAATCACTTGAAGCAAATTGAAGCTAATTGAAGCTAATTGAAGCTAATTGAAGCTAATTGAAGCTAATTGAAGCTAATTGAAGCCACGACATAGTATTCCTATCCGTAGATTCGTCAAGTCTTATTGTAGTTGGCCACATAACAGGGTGCTCATAGGGCTATAAAGCCCATAAAAGTAAACTACTTAGTTAATTAGGGGCCGCCAATTAGGCTAATTTTGTCCACGTTGAAAGAAGGTGGAATTGAAAAAATTGAGTTGGAACCTGTTAATTCAACCAGAAAGTAAGTTCTGTTAGAACAGATCTGATTGGAAAACAGGGCATTGCTCAGAAAGCATGGAAAAATGTGATTATTTGGTTTTCGATGTCCGCTTCCGTTAGAATTTACCTAATTGGCGTGAATCTAACTTGGCGGGAAAGTGGAAGCAGCTGTCTTCTTAGAAGGCCATGGATAGGGCGTATCTCTGGTATACTCTAACAATAAATTTTAACACGACGCATAATGCACGCGTCTCAATTACACGTTATGTGCCATCTTTCGGTTGGCCATGATTTTTAAATATGGCCATTTACTTCCACCATTGGCT
>NVVG01000242.1 GCA_002402125.1 Moraxellaceae bacterium | reverse complement strand
TTTATCATTACAATTTTACTGTATGTATGATTTTTGGTCAATTTTTCGAAATTTAATTTGGCGATGTCCGGTTCCATCTTGATGCCGATTAGGTAGATTGTTAGGAAGGTTTTGTTTACGTTGTTTAGGTAGGGAATAGAGTGAGCTGATACTTCTCGTGTATTTAGCTATTGTTACTATACTTATGAATACCTCGTTCGGAATGGGCCGTAAGTGACTGATATGAAGATGATTCTTTCTCCAGCAATAGCTTTTATCAATAGTATGCGCTATGCGCATAAATTTATTTTGATTAGCTTATTGTTTTATATTCCCTTGTGTGTCGTGAGCACCATGGTGGTGAATACCGCTTACAAGGAAGTGACCATTGCCGAAAAAAAGCTAACCGGTATTCATACCTTGTCGTTATTGTTAGAACTAAAAAGGGCTGCGGAGGAATTTCGTGATATGCGTTTGGTGTGGACAGGCCTTGATCAGTCTGCGATTACCGATGATGTAACAGCATTTGAGGTTGCGATAAAGCTAAAACTCTCAGAGAAGGTGGCAGATTTGGAATCTTCCGGTGCGGCACGTGTAGGACTAGGGGAAGAGCAGCTAGAATCCCTTCGAGCAACCATAAAAGAGGTGGGAGACACGATATTTGACCTGCAGTCGGGGGTGAACTCTGTCCATAAGTTTAATAACTCTGTCGTTACGGCGGTTGAAAATTTGATCGCTGTAGTATTCGATAACAGTGGCATTAACGCTGACAACGATGAGTTATTAAAAGGTTATATAAAATTCATAAGCGTTGATGTCTTTGAATTAAATGATCTTTTAGGAAAAACCCGGGCAGTAGGTGCTCAGGGATTGACAGAAAGGTACCTTGATTCGGCAACCTTGGATCTGCTGGATGAGTCCTATTATGGGTTGGAGGCGGCACAAAAAGAATTTGAGCCTAAATATCAACATTCTATGGAGGCTAACGCAAAGGCGACGGGTGTCGAGGATACTAAACAAACTGTGTCATCGATTCTGGAGGGGCTGGTTTTTTTACAGCGCTATGTAGATGAAGAGGTAATGAATGCATCGTCCTTTACCATTACCTGGAAACAATATTTTGAAAAAATAACCCAGGAGTTAGTCCATCATTATGTACTGGCCGATCAAGTAAGGGTCTTTGCCGCGGCACGAATTGAAGAGAAAAAAGCCGCTGCCGATGTGCGGATGTTGCAAATTATCATCGTAATTACCTTGGTGCTGATTATTACGGCATATCTCTATTTGGCGTTTTATGTGTCTATTCAAGAAGCCATTAATCGTTTGGTTGCAGGGGCTGATCGAATGGCGGAGGGTGATATGACGGTGTATATTGATCAGCGGGCAAATGACGAAATGGGGTATTTGATTGGTCGTTTTAATGATAGCGCGCGAAAGGTAAGAGGATTAGTTGAGCAAGCAACCAAGAGTGCGGATACGGTATTTGTACTTGCAGGGGAGACCTGTGGAATGTCCCAAGATACTAACCGATTAATCAGTAAACAGCTTGATGGTACCAGCCAGGTGGCTGTGGCGGTAACTCAGATGAATCAAACAGTACATGGCGTTGCTGATTATACGCGTAATGCCGAAAAAACCGTGCAAGAGACCCGTGATGAGGCAACTGCCGGCGGGGTGATTGTTAACCAATCTTTAGAATATATAAATGCCCTTTCTGGTGATATTGCCTCTACAGCCGAATCCATTAACCTGTTAGCAAAAGATAGTGAGAGTATTGCCCAAGTCGTGGATGAAATTAAAGCCATAGCTTCTCAGACAAACTTATTGGCGTTAAATGCGTCAATAGAGGCGGCTCGAGCGGGCGACCAGGGGCGAGGTTTTGCCGTTGTTGCCGACGAAGTACGCTCGTTAGCGCAGCGCACACATAATTCTACAGCTCACATAAAAGGTATTATCGAGCAATTTATTCTGCGTACACAAGAGTCTGTACAAGCAATGGATAAGAGTTTACAGGTCACCAATGATACCGTGAAGGAGTCCAAACGTATTGGTGTGGTTTTGGACTCGATCAATGACAAGCTCAATACGGTGGTGGAAATGAATTCGATGATATCCCAATCTGTTAACCAGCAAGCGGAAGTGGCAGCGGATATTGATAACAATATTAATAGCATTCGTTCCATGGGTGAAGATGCGGTAGAAACTGCAGAAAAAACTGCCGCAGCCAGTGGCAAGATGGAAGAAGAAGCCTCTCGGTTAAAGCGGGCACTCAGTTCATTTACCGTGTAAATGGATGCTTCAGAACCCGCTTATGCAGAACAAGCCACTATTGTCTTTGTCTATTAACTACGCCTCCAGCCCAACCCTTATCTTCCAACTGATCCTTGTCATAGAAATCTGACTGTAGGACTTTTTCAAGTTCAGCTTTGTTTTTCTGAACACTTGAAATATAGGATTTTTCTTCTCCATCCAAATGGATCATATCCAGCAAATGTTGTTCATCGTATTTTCTAAAGGTGCGTATGGCTCTGTGTGAATCATAGGCATGACGGCCCAAGCTATTCATTACTTGTTCGCTCATATGCAGGGCAGAATGCAAAGTATCGCGAATAAAACCATCGACACCCAGTTTATGCAATTCATGCGCTTGAATTCGTCCCCTGGCACGAACATAGAGCTTCAACTGTGGGTAATGTTTTTGACAAATGTGGATGATATCAACCGCTTTGTCATGATCTGCCAGCGCTATTACCAACACCTTAGCTGTTTCAGCACCTGCCGCATGCAACAGTTCTTGGCGTGATGCATCACCGTAGAAAACCTTGTGGCCAAATTTACGCCGCAGTTTTAGCTGACCCACGTCATGTTCGAGTACGGTGGTGGAATATCCATTAAGGCTTAGTGACCTCTCAACGATCTGACCAAATCGACCAAAACCTGCGACAATTACTTGAGTCACTCCGTCATCAATCACATCCGCTTCCTGGGAGACATCATTCAGCTTATTAAACAGCGGCTGTACCAGTTTTTCGTTGATCATCATCAGTACGGGTGTGAAAGCCATCGACAGGGCAACAACCACCACTAGAGGATCTATAATTGTTCCCGACAATATCTGTTGCTGGCTGGCAAGAGCAAATAACACAAAACCAAATTCCCCACCCTGAGCTAGCCCAAAGGTGAAGGTCCACTGTTGACTTGACTCTAGCTTAAATAGCTTTGCCAATAAGATGAGCACTATAAACTTAACCGCAACCAGTAAACCAACCATGCCAAATATCATTAAGGGTTTCTCCGCTAACAAGGCAAAGTCAATGCTGGCACCCACGGAGATAAAAAATAGGCCTAGCAACAACCCTTTAAAGGGTTCTATTTCAGCTTCAAGCTCATGCCGGTATTCATTATCGGCTAGAACAACCCCAGCGATAAATGTACCCAGAGCGGCAGACAGTCCCACTAACTCCATCAGCAAAGCAATACCAACAACTAACAAGAGGGCTGTAGCGGTAAATATTTCGCGCATACGCGTACCAGCGATAATATTAAACAGGGGTCGAATCAGAAAATGTCCGCAAAGTATAATGGCGCTTACAACCGTTAGAACCAATAAACCTTGTTGCCAGCCAACTAAGGTGGCGCCATGCTCTCCGTTGCCTACCAAGACTGCCTCATTGCCGCTTTGCAAAGCCAGCAATGGTAATATCGCCATCATAGGGATAACTGCGATATCCTGAAATAACAATACCGCAAACGAGCTTTGGCCAGCCTCGGTAGACATCAAACCTTTCTCATTCAGTGACTGTAAAACAATCGCTGTAGACGATAAGGCGAGGATAAGGCTAACGGCGAGGGCGGTTTGCCACGGAAACCCAAAAAAGATACCCATTGCCATGAATGTGCCAGTGGTTAAGGCCACTTGCATACCACCCAAACCCAAGATGGGCAGGCGCATTTTCCATAATAACGATGGCTGTAATTCCAAACCCACCAAAAACAGCATCATTACTACACCAAACTCGGCGAAGTGCATTATGCTTTCTATGTCCTGGCCGACGAGCCCCAGCGCAAATGGACCAATAGCGGCTCCGGCTATTAGGTAGCCGAGCACCGAACCCAGCCCTAAACGTTTGGCAATGGGCACTGAAATAACTGCTGCTACTAGGAATATGAACACCTGGTACATTAATCCATCGTTATGCATTTTTATTCTCCAGCGTCTTAGCATCGACTAACAAGCTTTCTAGTTCAGCTACATAATACCTAGCCTGTTGCTGAATAATTTCCTCATTAAGATTGAGTGCGTCGTGACTGATAAAAACTGGCAAATAGTCCATGCCACATAAACAGGCAGTACGTTCAAACGGCGTTAGAAATTGACTTATTTCATAAAAGTTACTGCCACTTGCGGTGTAGCTGGTTTTATCACCACCGGTTGATACTGCTGATAGCCAACGTTTACCGGTTAATTGAGTGCCGCCATCACCAAAGGCAAAACCGTGTTGCAGTACCTGATCCATCCATTCTTTCATCAATGCTGGACAGCTATACCAATAAATGGGGTGCTGAAAGACAATGATGTCTGCTYGAAGCAAGGCCCGTTGCTCTGCYTTAATGTCAATGTCAAAGTCAGGATAGAGCTGGTAGATATCGCGTATCTGCACATTATCCATTGCTTGTGCTGAATTTTTGAGCGCCTGGTTAAGGCGAGACCTTTGTGGATTCGGATGACTG
This sequence comes from Moraxellaceae bacterium, assembly GCA_002402125.1. Lineage (GTDB taxonomy): Bacteria > Pseudomonadota > Gammaproteobacteria > Pseudomonadales > Ketobacteraceae > 42-54-T18. The sequence goes on along the minus strand of NVVG01000242.1, from coordinate 1,386 downwards.
TATATAATCAAAATTTTCGGCATGGTTGGCGCGGGTTCTTTAGTTGTGAAAGGGGACGCGGTTGTGCAACCCAAGTGTAGGCAGGCTTAATCTACAATGACGGTTGATCAAGCTCAAGAATACTCTAAAGCCAGTTTAACCTCCAATCACATAATCCTCGGTAAACTTCGGTCCTCATCGGCGACTACCAAAGTGGAGTGCGGCGAGACAAAAAACCACTTTGGCATTCTGATGAAAATAAAAATACATATTATTCACAGCAACCAGATGCATCGCCTTCTCGCGGGACACAACATGCAGGATCATCGCCTTCACCTTTTGCAAGAGGGATGCAGCAAGCAGAAGATWYNTCKMCAKGRTNGNYTTTMGTRTCWNTSACGACGAAAACAAATAAAAATGAAGCCCCCGACAATGTAGCGTCATGGTTATATAGCGTCACAAGAAATCGAATTATCGATTACTATCGTGCCAACAAATTTTTTGATGAGCTACCTGACGAGTTGGTAGCTGGCAGCGACGATATTGATGTTGTTGGTCAACTATCGAAATGCATGTTACCCATGATAAAAGCGTTGCCGGAAACCTATCAACAAGTATTAACTCTGTCTGAAGTTGACGGGGAAAAAAACAGAGATATCGCCGATGAACTTGGCTTATCTTTATCTGCAGTTAAATCACGTATTTTGCGAGGAAGGCAAAGCCTACATGAATCCATGGTCAGGTGCTGCAAAATCCATATCAATACATCTGGAGATATTGTTGATTATGAGCAAAAGGGTAGTGATTGCTGTAAGGGCTGAGTAATCGTCCTGTATAAGCAAAGTTAAGAGTGTGATCATTTTATCCACAATATGCACTTGTCGGACCTCCCGTACTAGAGAGAACATCCTTAGGATGGTTGCCACGCCACGAAGCAAAAAACAGAAGGGAGCCCTATCGTTGATTAGTTGTTAGTACTTTGGGTACAACTTCATAAACGGATTAATATCCAACCCATTGCTCTATGATAATGCCCTGATCGATACGGCTACTAGGGTAGATGTCGTAGCCTTATTGTCTTCCTTAGATAAGATAATTAGTTGAGTCATGGCTAATCCTTTCGTTAAAAGCAATAGAAGTGGTGAATATTCTTTACGTTCGAAGGATATATTAGGTTGTTCCTAGCTACATTACTTATTGAAATGGCGAAGCCGTATGTCCCCAAAACCCCTAATTTAAGTCGGCCAGTTTGAGTAAACCTGTAGGTTTTGTAGCAATTTTCAGTTTGACGCGGGAAATATTCCCACATAATATCGCTGTTATGCGGAAAATATTCTCGCAAATAAAAGGCCTGTGAAGCTGGTATACCCAGTGTGTAACCGGAAGAGCCTTAAGACGATGATCGTG
>NVVG01000241.1 GCA_002402125.1 Moraxellaceae bacterium | reverse complement strand
TAAGGAAATATCGGCACAGGCGTTGGCCGATAAACCCTGTGCCACCCGTAACAAGTATATGTTTAGCCATGGTCTTATTATTCTTGAGTGAGGTCTTAGATAAGCCCTGGGAATCTACACTGTAGATTGTCTTGCTGCATAGTCGCATTTTTGACCACGGCCTTGCAAGCGCAGATAATGTGGCATTGCGCGCCTGGAGAGACTGTATGTCATTTGTGTGGATGGCGTCACGTTAAGCGCTAGTTTGCAGAAGATCGAGTAATCCCGACGGGGTTATTGCGGTTTACGTTTGCCGCGCTGGTAGCGCTCTTTGCGTTCGGCTTCTTTGCGGACTTTCTCTTCTTCGACACGTAATACTTCAATTTCTTCTCTTGCCATCATGGTAGGCGTTTCCAAGCTAATCGGGCCTAATGTTCCAGAACGCATCTCGTTGAGGAATAATACAGATACTTTATTGAGGTCTACTCGGCCACCGGCACGTAAGCAGCCGCGTTTCTTGCCGATGGTTTCTAATAACTCCAATTCATTATAGGGCAGTCGGTCTAGCTGGTAGCGCTCCTGGAGGCGTTCAGGGTAGGCCTCAAGCAAGTATTTGGCGGCATAAAAAGCCACATCCTCATATTCCATTGCGGTGTCTTTGATGGCGCCACTGGCGGCTAATCGATAACCACTGTTGGGGTTTTCTACTTTGGGCCATAACATGCCAGGAGTATCAAATAACACAATGCTGTCATCGAGCTTAATCCGCTGCTGGCCTTTGGTGACTGCGGGTTCATTGCCGGTTTTGGCAATGACCTTGTCAGCAAGGATGTTGATCAGGGTGGACTTTCCAACATTGGGAATACCCATGATAAGTGCTTTGATAGATTGTAGGCCTTTATCTTTTTCTGGCAGCATCTTTCGGCATAGGTCCAGCAGCTGGCGCATTTGTGCGGGTTGCTCGGTGCTAAGTGCAATGCCCTTAACACCTTTCATCTCATCAAAGTAATTAACCCACAGTGTGGTTATGGCCGGGTCTGCAAGATCACTTTTAGTGAGTACCTTGATACAGGGCTTGTCCCCTCGTATGGAGGCAAGCAGGGGATTCTCACTGCTGTAGGGGATTCGAGCATCGGTGACTTCAATTACCAAATCAACTTGAGGCAATAGTTCGATAATTTGCTTGCGGGCTTTATTCATGTGCCCGGGGTACCATTGAATGCTCATGGTTTTCCTTTGAATGTACCTTCGTGGTTGAAATGAGACTTACAGTTTACCTGAAAAATGCGGTAGACAAAAAATTGGTTTAAACCATGCTAAAGATAACGTTATACTCCGGCTTTAATTAATTTAGCCGATGGGCTTATTTGGGCTTGCGGGGAGACAAAGAATGAAATTAGTACAAAAGTTGGGTTTAGCGATAGTCATGCTAGTGAGTATGAATGTGGTAGCCAGCAATCAATTTAGCGCCGAGCGTATTGCTGAACGTATTGCGCCAGAGGCTAACCCTTGTGTTGAAGGTCAAGATTGTAAAGCTACTGAAGTTGCTGCGGCACCAGTAGCGGCTGTTGCCGCTGGGCCATCAGCTAAAGACACTTATCAAGCCAAGTGTTTTGCTTGTCACGGTACTGGCGCAGCTGGAGCACCAAAGTTGGGTGATAAGGCGGCTTGGGTAGCGCGTATAGCGCAGGGCGATGACATGCTGAATGAACATGCAATAAGCGGTTTTAATGCGATGCCTCCAAAAGGTGGTTGCATGGATTGTTCTGATGCATCCATTAAAGCGATTGTGAGTTATATGGTTGAAAACAGTAAATAATTTTTAGATTTTAGAAAAACCCTACCAGGCGACGGTGTAGGGTTTTTTTATGCGCGGTATTTGCGTTATTGTTGWYGAAGCTGTTGCCGAAGCGATGTCTAAAACAAATGTAGCGTTATTTGAAACTATAGGGAAATGATAGAGATTACCGATGACTATTGAAATTAGAGCGAGTGTAGGCGTAAGGGCGATATCTTTAATCGGGTTAATGATGTTTTCTAGCATAACGGTTGGCATGGAAACAGCGGAGTTGGTCATTGAGGCTGGCACTACCTTTACCGTGAGTAAAAGCCAAACGGAATTGGTGCTTAAACGTTTTGTGGTAGGAGATAATGCCGTAATTAAATTTGCCTCCGATGTAACCCATTGGCATCTTGAGGCGTCAGATGTGCACATTGGTAACAATGTCGTTATTGATGCCGCAGGAGCGGTGGGAGAAGCAGGCGTGGTCGGGAGCAGCACGTTGGSTATGGCTGCAGATTGTAGCGAAGGACAGTCTGGGCAAGATGCGGGGCATGGMGGGGATGGTGCTGATGCKGTGTCGATATCGATGTACCTCGTTATCAACAGTGTAGGCAGCCTCAGTATTAACAGTAACGGTGGCAACGGTGGTGTCGGCGGCCCGGGTGGCGTGGGGCAACAGGCGGGTAAGATTATTCGTTGTTCTGGGCCAGCGGGCGGTGATGGTGGAAAGGGTGGCAACGGCGGTAATGGCGGTAATGGGGGGGATGTGCGCATTATCTATCGTTACCAACCAGGCGCCTCATCACATAGTGCGCTAGCGCGTTCTGTATCGGTTAAAAATGCCGGCGGAGCAGCTGGAGACGGTGTAAATGGTGGTGCTGGTGGTGCGGGGGCGAAAGGCAAATATGTCAATAAACGCACCATTACCGGCAATAAAAAGTGGATGGCAGCTGGCGAGGTCGGGACGCAGGGGCAGCGGGGCGAACGTGGCCGAGCCGGTGTGGCAGGTCAAATACTATTAGAAAGGGATCTAGATGGTCGGGATGTTTCGATGGCCTATACGCCGGTATTAAGTCAAGGCGGTGCAGCTGTAGCAGCAACGACACTGATCAAAGGGGTAGCGAAGGGCGTAGTAAAGGGTTCAGCAAAACCAGCAGCGCTAACTGAAGTTGCGGTGTTACAGGGGAAGGTTGAGGTGTTGCAAGCAACCATTAAGACGATGCAGGCGGCCCAAAAGCAAAGCCTTAAAGATAATGCAAAATGGCAGCAAACGGTAAAAGGACTAATCCGGAGAATTAAAAAATTAGAAAGTGGACCAAGGAAGAAGAAATTTAGAAAATAATTCGACGAGATTGAATAAAAACTACCCGTCTTCGACGTTGTTTAGTTGTGTGGCAGCGTGTTGCGCTCCAGTACGATTTTTACACTTTTATTGCCATATGATGGTGCGGTGAGCTGGGCTGTCGCACTGTTGTGTGGCTCCGATGCTTTGTTGATCGCTCGAAAATGGCGCGGGCTCTCCGCTAACTCCCCCGTATTTAAAGGAAAGGTCGTAGTTGGCACGCCGCCTGCATTTAGTGCGCCTGTGTTAATACGTTTTTCGGGTGCACTTTTGTCGCCCGCTTATTAATAACGACCTTGGGGGGCATAATAATGAAATCAATACTATGGATCAAGATTACACCCACTTAGATCTACCTTATGCCTATAACGATAACATCGCATTCACTGTGAGCAAGGTTGTCGACTTTGATCAGCACAATGATGGTACTGGACTTGATACCGATGGCGCTGGTATCGATGACGATACATTGGTTGTAGTTTCTTACTCTCTACCTATTAAGTAATCTCCCAATTAATAGGTTCAGGTAAGCAGGCGCTAAGGATGGCGCCTTTTTACTTTCAGGTTTGTTATTTTCTTGAAGTTATTTTGATCGCCCTTAGTTGAATATCCTTCCGTTTTTGTTTGTTCTGGTTAAATTTCACACACATCACTCTAAGTCATTGGTAGAAATTAAAAAAAGGTTACTTTTTTTAATTAATAACTTGGTGGCAGGGTAATTTGGTGCTACTTTTTTAAGGACTATTATTTCTGATAATAAGATCCATCACGGTTCTTTTCTGTTAACGGGTTAGATGGTTGACAAAATTTGAGCTGTTTGGAAAACGGAATTTAACAGCGGGGGTATGATTCCCACGCTAACGCTCTTTGGGGAAACCAAAAAATGTTGAAGAATAAAATGAAAGCAATCCAATTATCTGCACTAGCATTGGCAGTGAGTGGCACTATGGGTGCAACACAAGCTGTTGCCGAGATGGAAATGGATGTGTCTGCATCTGTATCTGTTTCAAACTTATACTTGTTCCGTGGTGTTGATTTGGGTAATGGCAGTGCAATGGTTTCTGGCGATCTAATTGTTAGTAGTCAGGGTTTTTACGGCGGTGTTTGGGCTGCTAGTGGTGACGCTGGATTAGGTTCTGAGTATGACTTGTTCGTGGGTTTTGCGACGGAAGTTGAAGGCGTATCAGTTGATATTAGTGTCGTTAATTATGTTTACCCAAGTGATGATTCGTCGGATCAATTTGGCGATTTTTCTGATATTTATTTAAACGTGGGTTATGGCCCATTCTCAGTGGATTACCAAGCCAATGTTGCCGATGGTAGTATTGCCTCTGGTGATGTTGAGGGTGCAAAAGCTGCGGGTGTATCTGGCTTCCAATATATTGCATTGAATGCCTCTTTCAAGAAGTACACTGCGACTTTAGGTTTTGCCGATTATAATGATTACAGCAGTGACAAGGCGTTAACGACTGATGGTTCAGGTGTTGATGTGTCTTCGGTAGGTACCGATTATACTCACTTGGATATTAGCTACGCCTATAACGATAACTTATCTTTCACAATCAGTAAGATTGTTGACCAAGATACTATCGAGTTGACTCCTGCAGGTACTAAATTTGAAAACCACGACGAAGATCCATTAGTGGTTATTTCTTATACTTTGCCTATCGAGTAAGTAACCCTTCGATAGTCGCTGCGCTGTAGTGACACTGTAGTCAGGCTAGCGGCAGATTGAAGACATAAAAAAACGCAGATTAACGCTGCGTTTTTTTATGTCTGATTATGTTGGTTAGTCAAGTAGAGCGCGAATGTTCGCAAGGTGGGCCTGGCCTAGTGCTTGGGTTTCTTCCCTGGGTTTGGCGTCGCCGCGGCCTTCCCATACCAGGTCGTCCGCATCAATCTCATCCAAGAAGCGGCTGGGTGAGGTCTCAAAATCTTCCCCATACATGCGCCTTTTGGCGGATAACGTGAAAGTTAGTTCTTGTTTTGCTCGAGTGATTCCCACATACATCAGGCGGCGCTCTTCCTCAATATTGTCTTCTTCGATGCTAGATCGGTGAGGTAGGATTTCTTCCTCCAGGCCCATCAAGAATACAAAGGGGTACTCCAGGCCTTTGGATGCGTGCAGTGTCATTAGCTGTACCCGGTCCGAGTCATCCTCTTCTTCTTGCTGTTCTAACATGTCCAGTAGGACTAACTTGCTAATAACCTCGCCAACATCGCCGTCATCACTTTTTTCCAACATGCGTTCAATGGAGGCAATCAGCTGCCAAACGTTTTCCATGCGTTTTTCGGCCATTTTGGTACTGCTGGATTGCTCCTGCAACCATTGTTCATAATCCACATCGCGAAGCATTTGTTTAATGCCCGCCACTGCATCGTTGCGCAAAATGTTTTCTCGGGTTTCCTCTACCCAGCAGCTGAAGCGTTGCAGGTTGGCGTATTGGCGTAATTTTAATTGTGATTCCAGGCCAAGCTCATCACAGGCGTTAAACATGCTGCATTCACGCAGGTGGGCATATTGGCCGAGTTTTTCTAGCGTGCTGGGCCCAATTTCTCGGCGTGGAGTGTTTACCACTCGCAGAAAGGCATTGTCATCATCAGGATTGATCATCAGTCGCAGGTAACCCATCACATCTTTGATTTCGGCTTTACCGAAGAAAGAGCTGCCGCCACTGACCTTATAGGGGATTTGATAGGCCTGTAGTTTTATTTCTAATAGGCGTGATTGGTGATTGCCCCGGTATAACACGGCAAAATCTTTAAAAGAGCGGCCTTTGGATATTTTTTGATTGATGATATCGTGAGCTATGCGCTCGGTTTCATGCTCTTCTGTTTTGCAGCGAACCACTCTAATCATCTCCCCCATGCCGTGTTCGCTCCAAAGCTTTTTTAGGAACACGTGTGGATTGTTGTCGATGACACTGTTGGCCGCCTTGAGAATACGGCTAGTGGAACGGTAATTCTGTTCTAATTTAATGACCTTTAAGGCTGGGAAGTCTTCCTGCAGTAAGGCCAGA
>NVVG01000240.1 GCA_002402125.1 Moraxellaceae bacterium | reverse complement strand
ACCACGACAGGAAGACATTTTATTACCGGATCGTTACGTATTTCTCGCAACACTTCGAGGCCATTAACTTTTGGCATATTAATGTCCAATAGTAGTACGCCTGGAAATGGTGCTTTAGCTGGAGGGGTATACGCACCTCGCTGATGTAAATAATCTAGGCACGCCTCGCCGTCGTTGACCACAATGAGTTCATTTGGAATATTATGTAATTTCCACGCTCTCGTTACCGTCATTACATCATGTTTACTATCTTCAGCCAATAAGATGGGAAGCACATTACTCATGATTTAATCTCCTCTAATGGGAAAGCAACGGAAAAGGTCGAACCTTTGTTTAAGCTTGAATGTAGAGCAATTGTCCAATTAAGGTGCATAACCGCCTTATGTACAATGGCAAGCCCTATCCCCGTTCCTTCATATTGCTCTTTGGTATGCAGTCGTTGAAATAGTTGGAAAACACGATCATGGTATTTTTCCTCAATTCCAATGCCATTATCAGCAATCGAAACTATGTAGTTATCACCAGACTCACGACCACTAATTTTTATGCTTTTTTTATCTGATTTATTGTAAAGAAATGCATTGGTAATCAAGTTTTGGAAGACTTGGGTCAAAATAGTGGGGGACACAACTATCGTGGGCATGCTTTCTGCTACCTCAATCTCTACCGTATCCTCAACTATTACCGTTCTCGTTAAACTCATGAAAAACTCAGTCAGATCAATGGATTCAACTTTAATGGATCGTCTGCCTACTCGAGATAATTCCAACAAGTCCTCTATCAATATTTCCGCCTCTTGCACGGCTTCTTGCATACCCGTGATATATTCTTGTTGATCGGACTCCAGCTTACCGTCAAGATCTTCAGATAACCACTCACAATAGCTATGTATAGCCCTCAACGGTGCTTTTAAATCATGCGAAACGACATAGGTGAACTGTGAAAGTTCTGTATTAGATTCTTCCAATTCACCTGTCTTTTTCTTAAGCAAGGAATTGGCGGAAGTAAGTAATGCTTCATCATTTTTTCGTTGGGTGATATCAAGCCACAGCCCCAACATTTCGCTAGGATTTCCTTGCTCATCATAGGAAACTTTTAGTTTATCTAATACCCAAATATAACTACCATCAGCACATAAAAAACGATATTCATATGACAGGCTTTTATTGGTATCAAATAACTCAGACATTTCAGCCAGCAATGCTTCGGTATCATCGGGATGTAAATGTTCGAGCCAGAAAGAGGGGGCAGCTAAATATTGCTCCGGTGTATACCCGGTTAATCTTTCGATATTTTCACTTATAAACGTAGTAGGATATTGGCCGGAAGGAATACAACTGTATATAACAACGGGACTGGCTCGAAGTAAATAAGTCAACCATTCATGACCCTGAACGTGATTGGATGCATTTGGCTGTCGACGATCGCGATCAAAAGGTGCTGCATTCAGTTCATCTATTGTTACCACATAGGATGTTTTTTCTGGCTGTGAGATTTCGTTAATATCATAGGCCAGACCAAAAACATTTCCACTTTTTGTCTTGGCTTGCTGTTCTATTTCTTTAGTGTTGAGAATATCCGGTTCGACTGTGTATTTTTCTTTATCGAAACCAGGGATAAATAGACTTAGAGCTTGACCACAAAATTCTTTATGGCTGTAACCAAATAATTGTGTGATTTGCCGGTCAACACCTTCGATATAGAATTCACTATCCAGAACGATTACGCCCATAACCGGCTCCTTATTTAATAAGGTTTTTATTAATACAATAGGCTCATTTAGGGTAAAACTCAAGTTGGACAAGCCGTTGAATTGGCAACAATAAGCCATTCCACCACCTTGTTAAGGCTGACTGTACGTCACTATTTAATATGCGAAAAATGTTGTATTCTAGAACTTGCTCGGCCCAAGGATATTTAACCATTTTTCAGGAGGTAGTCATGCACGCCAAATTACTTATTTCTTTGTTAGTCACCTTATTTTCACTAAGTGCATCTCCCACCATATTCGCTGATACCCATCGTGGTCTATCTGATGACCATATCAGTGATACGGGCAGTGAACATCGCAGTGATGGTAAACACTATGGCTATGGCCAGACTCCAGACAAAGACATAAAAGATAATGCTAAGGACCAAAAAGTAAAAAAAGATAAAAAGGAAAAGAAAGCGAAGAAAAACTAAGATTTCTCTAAATTTCACCCAGACTTTCGCATGTTTTTAAACTATCACCTCGCCTTTTTTAGCTTAGTATTGTTATCTTCCACTGTACACGCTGATACGATCAAACCTTTTAGCACTGATGGTTGCAGTGCCTTCCCCAACGGCACATTCAAACAAAATACGTTATGGTTAGCCTGTTGTACTGATCATGATCTCGCCTACTGGCAGGGTGGCAGTTATAAGGAAAGACTTGCTGCCGACCAAAGCTTAAAAGCATGCGTAGAACAAGTCGGCGAAGCTGAGATAGCTATCGTAATGCTGGCTGGTGTGAGGGTCGGCGGCACGCCTTTTCTCCCTACCAAATTCCGTTGGGGTTATGGTTGGTCATATCCTAAGTTCTACGGTGCTCTTACTAAAAAAGAACTAGAGCAAGTTCATCAGTCACTCACAAATTGAACCCATTAAATTATCATCAAACACATATGGAAATATCAAAAAACCAATCATGTTAGACATAAGTTTAGAAATCGTTCGCACCGTCATCTTATTCTTCCTCTTGCTTTGGCTGTGGAAACAGGGAAAAGCACATATTTCTCAATCAAACCGTGGTTGGAATTTCCTATTATCAGGTTTTGCTTTGTTACTCTTTGGCAGTGTGCTTGATATTACCGATAATTTTGACAGCTTAAACTGGTTGATCATTGTTGGTGATACAGAAGTTGAGGCAATATTAGAAAAACTCGTCGGTTTCCTGGGTGGTTTTTTATTACTCGCGATCGGTTTAGTACTTTGGATCCCGACCGTACAAAGACTTTCAGAAGAAATTGAACAACATAAAAAAACGACTGCAAAACTGCAAAAACGTACCCAAGAATTACAGGTTCAACAATCAGAGTTAGAAGCATTATTATCAACAGTTGAACAAGCGAATAATGCTAAGTCCCAATTTCTATCATCGATGAGCCATGAACTTAGAACGCCAATGAACTCAGTGCTTGGTTTCTCGGAATTATTGGCAACAGATGCCAATCACCCACTCACAGAAGAACAACTAGAATCATTAAAACAAATAAAAGAAAGCGGTCACCAACTGCTTCATTTAATTAATGACATGTTAGATCTAGCGAAGATTGAAAGCGGCCATATCGAAGTACACATAACCTCAGTTAATGTTAATGAATTACTTACACAAACATGTGAATTGATGGAACCTCAAGCAGAAAATCAATCTATTATTTTAGAAAATACGCTTTCTGACAATGACTTAGAGTTAGCTATAAATACCGATCAAGCAAAGATCCAACAAGTTTTGCTTAACTTTGTATCTAATGCCATCAAATACAATCAAGAAAAAGGCACAGTCACATTGTCATGCAATAAAACGGCGGATTCTAGAATAAGAATCAGCGTCACAGATACCGGTCAAGGCATCCCCGAACAGCACCTCCCTGCCCTATTTGAACCATTCAACCGTTTAGGTCAGGAAAGCTCAGCGATTCAAGGCACCGGCATAGGCTTGACGATATGCCAGCAATTGGTTGAACGATTGGGTGGCGAAATTGGTGCCTATCAAAACGAAAACGGTGAAGGCATGACCTTTTGGATCGAATTTAACGCAGCATAGAACAATCATTTCATTGCAACGTAGCATTAACGATGTTTATGAAATTCCGGCTGAATTCGATAAGCGCCTAAAATGGCAATCTGCCTCGGCATAATCACTATGGCATAACACAGAGCCCGCCAGTCAGGTCAAACTAAAAATCTGAACCTGTGAAACGAGAGGTCATTGATAGCCTGCTCTTTTTGCTTAGGTGCAAACAAACGCACGCCACAACGCATGCATTGTTTCGCTGTATCAGGCACCAGCGAACCGCATTCTCCACATCGTCTCTCTACCACAACATTCTCCTTAATGTATGTGTGAACTGTATCCTAGCATCAATATTAGAATAAAGCCTGTATTCCAGTTAGCAATACAGGCTTTTTGCCTATTTCTACAAGGGCACAAGTTACGCTAACAAGGCTTATAGTTTAAAGCAATCCACTTCTGCCTTAAGGTCTTCGGCCATCGACAACAGTTGCGTTACTTCATTGGCTGAAGCTGCTGCACCTTCAGATGTCGTTACCGCAACATCTTTGATACTCACAATATGTTTGTGGATGCCTTCTGCCACTTCACTCTGCACTCTAGCGGCAGTGGCAATCTGTTCACCGGCATCATTGATCGTATTCATAATGGCATAAATATTCCCCAAGGCTTCGCCAGCATTTTTAGCAATGGTGACACTTTCAGCGCCTTTCTCACGACCACTGTTGATTGCCAAGACCGCATGGCCTGCATTTGCTTGCAGATCTTCAATGATAACTTGTATCTCTTGAGTTGATGCCTGTGAACGTTGGGCCAAGGTTCTTACTTCATCCGCTACGACTGCAAAACCACGACCTTGCTCACCGGCTCTTGCCGCTTCAATAGCTGCATTTAATGCTAATAAATTCGTTTGTTCTGCAATGCCTCGAATGACATCCAGAACCGTACCGATATTTTGACTGGCCACTTCTAGTTTGTTGATAACGCCCACGGCCGAATCTAATTCACTCGCCAATGCGTTATTCACATCGACCACACCTTGAACAACATTTTGTCCTTCCACAACCAACTTATGTGCTGATTTAATTTCATCGGCACTGGATTGCGCATTATTCGACACTTCGGTGGCTGAAGCCGCCATTTCCGTAATGGCTGTGGCCAACATTTCGGTATCATTGCCCTGTTGTTGCACACCATCGGCAATATTTACACTAATGGAACCTAATTGCGTGACAGAGTTAGCCACATCAGTTGAGGCTGATGAAATCTGACTCACTAACTTTTTAAATTTAGTGTGCATATCATTCACGGCATCAATCAACTGAGTAATTTCATTTTGGTTAGCCTCACTCGCGACCGAAGTACCTGTGCCATGTTTAACTAATTGATGACTCAAATTACCATTACCAATTTCGCGTAATTGGTGAATAACGGGCTGTAACGGTTTTAAGCTAAATTCCAAAACTTTATAGATCAGGATCAACATCACGATTAAAGAAACCAGACTTATGCCTATTAATAGATTACGAACCTTCGCACTATTTTTAGTAAGCTCATCAATATCAACGGTGGCTGCCACCACCCACTCCCAATTAGCCAGAGGTGAATAAACAACGAGGTTCTTTTTATTTGAAAAGGCGTTATCAGCGTAAGACCAGGTGCTGACTGTCATGCCGGCTTCATCTGAAAATAGAAAGTCAAACTCAGCTTGACCGGTTGTATTTTCTATATCTAGGATATTGCCGCCATTAAAATAGGGATGAATAACGGCTTTACCTTTCTTTTTGCCTGCCGCATTTAATACATAAGCAAAGCCGGTATCACCAAACTTCATATTTGATAAGGTTGTTTTTAACGTTGCCAACCCTTCGGTAAAATCAAAACCGATATACAAAATGGCTACTACCTTATTATTTCTGTCGGTGATCGGCATGTAACGAGCCATATAGTCACGACCAAATAAATGGGCATAACCATCATATACTTGGTTGTTCATCAGCATTTCATAACCGGGGTGTTGTTTGCCCAGCAAAGTACCAATGGCCCGTTTGCCTTGCTCATTTTTTAACGACGTCGTAGCGCGAAGAAAATCGTCTTGATACCGCACAAATACGGTGGCGGTGCCACCGGTGAGGCGAGTAAATTCATCAACCTTGTCAAAGTTCAGATTAACGACATTACCATCATGATAAATAAGTGGACTGTTATACGAGCCAATACGTACCGTATCAGTACGATCAACTTGAAAAGAACCATCATAAAGCTGGAAAAACAGTGCCCCCAGCTTTTCAGTATTATTCATTACCGTGCTGTGATAGAACTCAAACATTTTCTCCAGTAAATCAATTTCTTTTCTCAACGACTGTTGTGATTGCTCAATCAGAATTGCCTCGGTTTGACTGGTGGC
>NVVG01000239.1 GCA_002402125.1 Moraxellaceae bacterium | reverse complement strand
TCTGGCGGCGGTGGCAGTTGGCATTCGGGCAAAACTCCCTATCCAGGAATCCATATGGAGAACAGTATGAGGGTGGGGGTAACCTCTAATTGTTTTCCATAATCTGTACCAGAAATGAAACGGACTGGATATTTAGCTTTTCCAGCTAAACTAATTCGTTTGCCTTGCTTGTATCCTGATTCGCTAAATCCTTCCATAAAGTTTGAAGGATAAAAACAGAGATAAGGTATTCCTGAGTTTTTGATGTTTTCAAGAGCTTTTTCTTTTATTTTAAAAACCCACCAATTGAAGTTGTCCACTCCTTGGTATTTATGTAATAGTGAAGATAAATAACTAATGAATTTAATCTTAGCTTTTTTTGCTTCTAAAAGAATGTTTTCAATACCTTTTTGCTCTGTGTGAAAATCAGTTTGTTTTGATGCGGGGAGAACAGAAAGACTTATATATATTCCCTCAGAATCTCCAATTGCATTTTTAATATCCGTTAAATTATCGAGGTTTCCTTGTACTAATATTACATCGCCAGGAAGTGTCGTTTTTGCTTTTTTTATGTCTCTTACCATTGCGGTTACCTCAAAACCTGCGTTAATCATTTCTTGAACAACAGGCTTTCCTATCATTCCGGTTGCGCCAAATACTGTTATTTTCATAGATCTATATTTTGTTTGACGCAAAGTTATCTACCACTGATTTATTTCGAAAGCTTATCCAACTAACAAAAATGTCAGTAGCTTTATTTGCTAATATTAAACAGGATGAAAAAACAATTTACGTCAACATTTCCTACTGACTTGAATAGCCTTGATAATGAAGGTAATCCAATGGATTATTGTGGTATTCGTTGCTCAATGGAAGTAATGGGTGGTAAATGGACATTAATGATTATCACTACCTTAACTGGGAATTCTATGCGTTTTTCAGAGATTAAAAAGGAGCTCCCTGCGATAAGTGAGAAGATGCTTGTTCGTTCGTTAAAACATTTAGAATATCACAAATTGATCGTTAGGAATGTTTTGAGCAAAAAACCGTTAAAAACTGAATATAGTCTTACGGATTATGGACAAACAACGATTCCATTAATTGAAGGTTTAAACAATTGGGGAAAACAACATATTGAAAAACATTGGGATTTGGTATTTCAGTAATGGCTTATAACGGCTCTCAGCTATGTACAGGGCAGGGCAATAATGATTGTTTTCCGAAGAAAAAAATAGTTTTGTTCAGTTCTGAATGATAAACCGAAGCGTAAACATGCATTGGGTTGTCGCGCATGTTAGTGTGTTCCTAATTTGAGTTTTTGAATTCAATGATCTTAATTCTATTGTCTTTAATGATCAACATCCCTTTCATTATTCTATTTCGGATAGCGAATAGATTTTGATTATGTTTAATATCTCGTACAGCACCATACCACATTGGTTTCTTGTAAATTGTATCGATTGTTTTTAACTGATTGTCATCTAAATATCCAATATAGGACTCGTCAAAATTTGAATAGATGAAGTAAGGATGATTTTCATAGGTTAACATACCTAAAATTAGAAGATCGATTGTATCAATGATGTCTTTATAGCCGTTATCAAAACCTTTAGGATGATTGATGCTCAAGTCATCCCAGTCCTCAGAATAAATATCATACCAAGAACAATCATTAAGTTGATTTTCCTCCTTAATTTCAAATAGTTTACTTGGGTCATCAATTGTAATTATACTTGAACGACCATCCCCGTGCGGCAAGCAACTTGCGAGGTAATAGACATCTTTGACCTTCTCTATACTGGCAAGGCATGTAGCTTCGCAACTGTATACCTTTTTAGTTTTTTTATTGGTGAAAAATACCGCACCACCAAATTCACCTGAACAACATGATCTTACAATATAATCTTCATCTTCATAAATGGGGAAATGTTTTTCATATGAAAAATAAGTGTGTTTTCGATCAGTGTCAAACTGAAACTCTTCGGTAACTAACCACTTTTCATTTTGAAATGTAAGTATTTCAAGCCTAGAGTTCAGGACAAATAAATTTCCATTTGATGTCCATATTTCGCTAATAGGAAATTTAATATCCTTATTTAACAATGAAGATTTAATAGAGTCAAATTCATAATTACGATCAAGGTAAACCAAGCTAAGAGAGTCCTTGTTATGAGTGTCAACACAGCAAAGGTAACCGTCGGAGTATTGAATAACGTCTATTAACGAATAGTTGAAAGTTATCGAAGTTGAGTCAATATCAAACTGGGCCGGTATGAAAACATCCTTCTCTTCTTGTTCAGAACAAGAAACAAACAAAAAGTACAATAAAATGAATCCTGTATACTTCATATGTAATTACTCCTAAGGTTTAGTATACGAAGCGTTCAATCCTGTTGGGGCAGGATATCATATACAGTGTTAGTGGCTTTTATTTTTTCATTCCTGTAGCCACAAATAACTTTCCTCCAACTTTACTCTCCTTTACAGGCAGAAATTCATAGTGGAAATTATTCGTCTTTTTTTCAAGTGTCTGCCAAATTTTACGATTCAAATCTGCCCTTGCAAACTTTTCAACTAACCACGTATTGAAATTTCTTTTTTCAGCAAAAACATCTACAATTACGATTACTCCATTTTCATTTAATAAGTCAAGCATCTTATCTAAAACTTGATTCCAATCAGGAATTACTGAAAGTCCCAAGACACAAATAACTCTGTCAAAACGTAAGTCTTGTTTTGTCTGCTCCTTAATTAAACTAGGTGTCAGTTCTCTCGCATCAGCTTGGAAAAGTGTAATGTTATTCCAATTATTTTTATTAATTGTCGTCTGGCCCTTCTTTAGCATTCCTTCCGAAAGGTCAGTTCCATAAATGTCCAATTCGAGATTAAGAGCATTAATATGTTTGAAGTTTGCACCCGTTCCGCAAGCAATGTCAATAAGGGTTTGTCCATCTTTCAAATCCAACAACTCTACCGCTCTTTTTCGGCTTTCAAAATATAGTTTCTCTAAAGAAGAGTCGTAAATAGTTGAAAATATATCATACCATTTCATAGTATCCTTTTCATTGATGAATTACCGCAAACGTTCAAAGCTATACCACTTGTCGATTAATACCAAGATCGTTTTCTCGAAGGTAAGAAATAGATTCACAATTGAATAACATTACAAAGCAATAAACCCGTATGGTTTTTAGCGGCTGCCGGGTGCTGATTTTATTTTCGAGAGCAATCTTATTATTGGTGTTTTATTCTGTTGGGGAATCGTTATTTGAAGTTTTATTTTTCGATATTTTTTCACAATGAATTCGAACTCAGAATCAATATCGTGACTAAAAAAAATGCCATCTTGACTCGCATATAAGTTGTACCCTTCATCTGGAAGTCCTTCAAAAAAACCGTACAAATGCTTTTCTTTCTTTTTCACGATGAAGTTTCGGGTTTTATCAACTTTATATATACCAGAGTACATTTCTAATAAATTAGAATCCAATTCAATTATTTTCTTCTCAATTAATGGTTTTCCGAGTGCGTATGCAGTTATTTTTCGGCCGATATAATTGAAGGGAATACATTCGCAATTTGCCAATGATACAGTTAATGTTTTTGTTTTTGGAACAAAGCTCACATAGCTATAGAAGCCGTTGATTACGCCTCCATGATATGCCATTTTAGCGCCTTGAAAACGTTCTAAATACCATCCATACCCATACTCAATAGAATCTCCATTATTAAGCGTGAAAGGAGTTAAAGCTCTTTCAAGCGTAGATTGTGAAATGATTTCCCCGTCAAATAAATGAGTGTACCATATATTAATATCATCAACGGTAGAAATAATGTTCCCAGCAGAGTAGGCCCAGCTTCTATGTTCAATATCAGCTAATTCGATTTGTCCATTTGACCGTGTGTATCCTAGAGCTAGACTATCTATTTGATAGAGACTGTATTTGGCACTTGAATGATTCATTCCAATTTTATCAATGATCTCTTCATGTAGAAAGTCATTATATGAGTCACCAGTGATACGTTCTATGAGTATACCTAAAAGGAGATAGTTCGAGTTGCAATATTCAAAAGCATCACCAGGATCAAAATCAAGTGGTTCATCTTTAATTAATTCCATTAATGCACTTGGTGAGTAGAATTGATCCCATTTTTCATGATGTTTATCCCAATCAAAGTACTCAGGGATTCCTGATGTATGTGTTAGTAGATGCTCAATTGTAATTGAGTTGCTTTTATTTGGGAATTCAGGAATATATTTTTGAATTGAATCGGTTAGTTGCAATTTACCTTCTTCTTCAAGTTTCAAAATTAATACTGCCGTAAATTGCTTCGTAATTGAACCGATTTGGAATTTGTTTTTTGGAGATAATTGGGCATCTAATTCGATGTTTGCATTTCCGAAAGCATTCTTATATTCAATTACTCCATTTTTGCTAACCAAAGCAACCATTCCAAAACCTTCTTGGGTATATTCTTTTAATAATGAATCAACAAGGGGGGGATACCGTTGAGACATAATCCAGAAGGGAAGAAGGGCAATAATTAAAGCTAATGTTCTATTCATGGCTTTCTATTGTGGATACATGTACATAATGGTTTACAAATAGGCAAAGGCGCCTTGCCAAATATAACCGTTTTGGCGCTTTTGTTTATTTGCTGTTACAGCCATTTCTTTCTGGTTAGTTTATACCTGCGATCTGTGCACTTATCTTCCGCGTTAAAGAATTCAATATCTCTATTAAAAAACTTCTCAAGTATTTTAACGGAGCGTAAATTGTCCACATAAACATCGGCAGTGATTAAGTCTGTGTTCAGATGTTGAAAGCCAAAATCAATCAATCCTTTAGTGATTTCTGTTCCGTATCCGACTCCCCAATACTTTTCTCTTAGTCGGTAGCCTATTTCATCTTCATTTTCATTATTCTTTAAGAATGCACAAAGTCCGATAAACTCATTTTCGGCTTTTAATTCTATTGCCCAAACTTTCGGACCTGTTTGGTGGCGATAATTCTTGATGAATTTAGCAAGGTGCTTATCACTATCATTCTTGGACATAACTTCTCTAGGAACCAAACTCATCACATTAGGGTTACCCATCATATCAAAATAGGCACTTTGATCGCTTTCTTGCAATTGTCTAACAATTAGTCGATGTGTCTCAAATATCATTGTGCTGTGGTTAATTGGATATAACGGTTTGAATAAACAGTCATTTTAATGCTGTTTATTTGTTGTTATGTGTGACATTATTAGGTCCCAATTGTCAAATATAGTCTCAATCTCATTCATGAATGATTTGTCATGTTCATTGTAATGACTGATTCTAAGGAGAATGATTGAATTAGTGTTGCCATTTGATGTAATATCAACTATGAAAGGAAGCCCGCTGATAAGTACCGTTTTGTCAATTATCTCGTTTGAGGGAATTTCCACATCATTATTTGATTGATCGCACGATAAAAATATAGGTAATAGTAATAATAGGGTTAAATATTTCATTTCAAATTGTGATTTTCATTCCCCATAACGTTTGGGGTTACGCAACGTGAGGATCTTTACTAAGATTGTTTTTCCGAAGATAAGGATAGATTCGTTAATCCAACAGTAGTTTCCTGAAGCTCGAATGCATATAGAAAGTAGGACGTGTTTTAGGTTATTATTGATAGGTATTCGTCTTATAAAGTCTATTGTCTTCGGTGTTTAAATACCTTTCATCTTTGATGAATTCATTTAGTTCATAATACTTAATAGATTTTAGGTTACCTCCGTGATAATACTCAACAATCCGACCATTAAGCATGTTGTTTTCGAAATCAATTTCTTTCTGAATGTCACCATTTTGAAAATAGAATACTGCCTTACCGTTTAGACCAGAGCTGTCCATGGGAATTAGACTCTTTAGTGATTCATCGTCATAATAGTGAATTTCGGTTGAGTCAATGTTTAATAAATAATTATCGAGTTTTATAAACTGCATCTGCGTATAACCAGAGTTTAATTTTAGTCCACCTTTATGACAAAAAAAACGAGCAACGTTAAATGAGAATGGCTTGAGGGATTCATTGATCGAAATCATACTCATATCAAAAACCTCCAGTGGTTTATATAAAGAATCTTCCATCTCAATGTCACATTCCCCCAAGTCAAAAATCACAGTCTTGGTCAATTGCTCATCAGCCGAGAACTCGACAATGAATGAATTCTC
>NVVG01000238.1 GCA_002402125.1 Moraxellaceae bacterium | reverse complement strand
AAATATTCCGATTGCTGAGCAGAATTACCAAATGATTGATACGCCCAAGCATATTGCTGATGGATGCCATCTTTGCTCCAATCGGCAATATTGTCATAATATGCGCCTATTAACATTACCGCACTGCCACCAATGGCTATTACCACCCCTAATTCTGCACTGATTGTAATACCTATCGTTCCAAGAGCAGTACCAACAACACCTGCACCTTCTACTGAGTTAGATACTGCCAAGATAACCGACCCTGCGGCTTCAATAAGCTGGCCAACCATAGCATCTTGCTTACCTGCGCCATAGGAATGTTGCGCCATCAAAGTCATTTCTACCGCAGCAAATACGTTTAACGTCGTCGCAAAACGATCACAAAAAATACTGACCCCTTTTTTACTGGTTAAGCTATTCATAATTCCATTGGGTAGTGCTGACGAGCTTAACTGGCTTTTTAATAGTTTATGTAAAGTATTTTGTTTTAATAAAAAGCTATATCCATTGGCAACACCACTACCCAACCCCAGCCAAGTGTTCAATGCATGAACCTGAGCAAGGGCACTCGCACCATCTTCGGCTGTGGTTTCTTTTAAATCCCACGCAGCTTGCACGCGAGTGACCAAGCCTGTTAAACAAACAGCTCCCACGTAAGCTTTAGCCAAAGGGCTGATGACCTTTTGGGCCTGGTTATAACCATGATCAGCACCTTGTTGCAATTGAGCCATCATACTTTTGGCTTTCTCTAAACGATCAACTAGCCCATCAACCGGAATTTTCCTGAGATGACTAATTACTTCAATACTTTTCAAGTGTTTGTATAACACCAAGTTTTGCATACTATCTTTGCTGTCTTTAAAAAATGAGTTCTTTGTTAAAAACCACAAAGCAGTAGACCATATATTAATCAGCCGAGCACCACGCTCACCCTGTGCGAGTTTGCCTTGCACCCTGATCATCCACGACGGGAAGTAACTATAACTATCTAATACCACCATCAATATGGAATTTGGTCCAGGAAGACGGTGAAACCAAAGATCACCATCTTGTTTAAAATCAGCCCAAATACTCCAACCGGCCGCCAATACATTTGGAGGTACTGGTATAGCATTTTCGCTGGTAGTGAGTAGAGCTGATATTTCATCAGTATTTAGCTTTGCCGATTTTAACAGTGGGACTATATCCCGCAATCCTAAAGTCCCTTCATTTGTCTCCTTTACAGGAATCTTCTCCAAATACTCAAACAACGGCTTAATCAACTCCTCCTCGACCCTCCCTCTTAACGCAGATTGCGACAATGCTCTTAATGCTGCTTCTATTGCATCATAAATATCCTGCCAACGCTCCTCTTCTAACATATCCGGCCCAGGATAATTGCCAGATGTTAGGTCACCGCCATCGGCAAAACGCTCTTTAATCGCATAGTCATTGTACCGTGTTAGCTCCGCCATCAGCGCAGGGCTACTTAGCGTATTAAATAGCGTAGTAGCGAGCTCTTTACATTTATCTTGATAGAACTTTGAAGGGCCANTATGAAATTTATCCGGTGTTGCTAACTGCTTACTAATATGATCTTGCACAAGGCTTAACGACCGTTTTAATTCTAGCTTCCTAGTCAATTCGTGATGTGTCGAAGGTTTTCCTGGACTCACCAAATTAAGATCATTAATCTCCTGCATTTCCCTTAAACTTTTCAAATCACTCAAGGATTGGGCGACCGGTAAAATCGCCTTTCCTTGCAACACCGACAGCTCCGTTGTCAACGTTTGGATTCGTTGCGTCCATCCCGGTAACGTACAATGAACTTTAATAAGGCTAATGCTACTCCCAGATTGAACAACGGCAGTTGTCGCCRCCGTTTGTGATTTAGGGGCATGCTTAGCATAATCAAAATCATCACTATCTTTCTTTCCCGCTGGCTCTGCTAGTGTTAATAGATCTCGAGTTACAAAGGTATCCGTATCCGGCGCAATRAAAAATCCATATCGATGACCTTTCTTCAACGGCGTTAAATCGGCATACGCAGATTGATCGACAGTATCTAGGTATTGTTGAAATTTGTGCCTAATGAAATTCCCAGCATATGCGTACGGAGAGTTTACATATCGATCTTGCTGAGGCTTAACAAAGTGATAATCGATGGCGTGCGGGGAATAAAACAGCGAATTTTTTTCATCTAGTGCTCCCAATGTTCTTTCTACAGTGGATTTAAACTCATCTCGATTCCTTTGATGAAACGCTGACAATCGCTTTTCTTTCATATCAAAGTGATAATTCGACCGGCCGGTTTTTAAGTGCTCATCATCGACTAATGCGCCCATCAGAAAACCCGACTCATCCGTCGATAGGCTTTTCAATGGGTGGTCATCGATTTGATGGGATGTAGCACCATCAAAATATACCATGCTCGCTTGATCTGCCGCATACTCCCAACACAGGACTCTAGCAGCACGCACAGGCTGCGAAGGATCATCTGCATATACCAACCGCACAGCCACGTACTCAGCATCCACCTGCGCTATGTAGTTATTGTTATCTTCCGTAGACTCCTGTGTCGCCTCTTCCCACGCTTTCTTTTCACTACTGATTGCATCAGAGGCCTTATCCCTGGCTTTAATGATGGTCATTTTGTAGTTCTGAAGAGCATATTTATTAAATGGTCGCATACAGTTAACCATACGATTTTTTTTGATGGCACTATCTTTTTCAATTCTTATATTATGTCGACGACTGCATTTTTTTGCAGATTCATCCATTATGTCCCTCATTAGATCGGGATGTGACTTCAGATACTTTATAAACCCTCTGCTTTTTAGCGAAAAATACTCATTGAATAGAAATATTGCCCCATCGCCTCCATATTGGTCATCCAATTCTTGTTTTACCAACGTAAACGACGTGTTATTTTCCTTTTTGTAGGCATCTTCTAATTTCTTGACTATTTCCTGTGTAATCTCTGAGAAAGCTTTATCGTTACTTTTCTGCTGTGCCTTCAATTGCTGCGAAATAAACGTATTTAATTCCTCAAGAGTATCTACTCGACCGTCGTTGCTTGATCCTGCCGGAAAAGCCATATTTTGATAATCAATTGCACTTTCGAGCTGTAGATATTCCCTTGATAAGGCATTTAATGAACTGGCAAAATCATCTATAATATCTTGTAAATATTTATTGCTATCCAAAAACGGCGTCGGGTCAGTTTCTTTTTCTATACACTCTTTTAGTGCCTTTTGAACTTGGTCAATGGAATTCTGGCTATCAGAACTTGGAGAGTTCTTGTGATTATGCTTCATAAACTTTAGTACTTGCTCTAACCCCTTAATACCATCCGCCTTAGTTTCTTCAGCTTTCTTTATCGCTGCAGGAAGACTCGCCTCCTGTAGTTTTTCCAATTGTTCAAAGGATTCAAGATAAATATCACGTTGCCGTGTTATCTCAATAACAACGAGTTCACGCTTAACAATGCTATACACCAACTTTTCATTCCAACTAATACCTTCGAACGACTGATTACGACGTTCTATGCGTTTAAATAACTCTTCTACATAATCCATTGGCGTTCCTAATTTTTAGCTAGATTGTTTTCTGAATGAAAAAGCATCTTTTTTATCAACTCTATCAACATACTTCGGTTAACATTCAGTCAAGATAGCGCTATTGCTTCCTTGTCATCTTCGTTAGCTGCTTTAATCTTATCGAAAGCATCTTTTGTTAACGATTTCCCCATATTAAATTCAACGGTTGCACCTTCCAATCCCTCTGCCACCACTTTTGCATAACCATTTTCATCAAGCTTGCCTGCTATCTCCTCACCATCTTGTTTTCTAACAATGTATGCTGCATCCGCAACAAGCTTGCCATCGGGCGTCTTTAACTCAATCTCAACATAACCCTCCAGATGTATAACAAGAATATTCACCTTGTTTTTGGAGAAAATCATATCCGGTAATTGTTTTGCCATGGCTGAAATTCCTATTGCTGATAGACTTGTTTGAGTTTCGCTTGAGTTTTCGGACCAATAATGCCATCGACATCTAAGCTATTGCTTTTTTGGAAACCTCTAGCTGCCCCCCTGGTTCTTCTGCCCATCAGCCCATCCACCACACCCGCGTCAAATCCAAGATTATTAAATCGGGTTTGCTGGCCTTCTATCGTCGACACGTCAGCCATCAATCCCTCTACAACTTTCATCTTTCCTTGATGTGTGCTATTTACCGATTTTTCGTCATTAAAAAATTGGAAGGTCCCCTCAAGGGTTTCGTTATCTTCTAGCGCTATTTCAATTATTCCGTTGTTATCTGTCACCCTTTCCACCCGTAACCCACCGAAATCAAACGATACTTTCTTATTACGTAGCTTATTGCCTTTTTGATCTTGAACACAAAGAATAAACTTGTCCCCTCCCGCAGGAAGATAGACAACCGGCACCATGCTGTTACGATACCCTCGCAAGTCTTTGCCCTTCTCACTAATAAACTGATAGCCATTTTGTTCTGGGTCAATATATTGATCTTGCAAGGCTGTTTCGATACTGCCCATGGATCCACTGGCATTTTTATAATGCTGTTCGCTGCTATAAGCGCTGAGATCTAGCTCAGTAGCGACCTCTTTCAACTTGGCATTATCTGCCTCTAGGGATTCGATATAGGGCCAATCCAACTGAGTTTCGCTATACATCATTAACGGTGCATTATTACCAGATTGAATTTCTCCACCCAACTTATACGGAACCCACGCGGCGGTTTGCCAATGGCCCTCTGCTTCGCGTTCAGACTCTTGGCCAAAGTCTCCATTCCAATTTTTACGGTAATACTCAACATTCACATCTTGCATGGCCTGGTTCTTTTGTACGTGTAACTCTCGCCATAACTTTCCACGCCAAAAGATATATATCCAGCCGGGCTTAAGCACATCGGCTTCTTGTTGGTTTTTTGTTTTAGTAACATAAGCCAATGGCTTTACTGGCACCAATACATTATCCCACTCGGCTTTTTCCGTATGAGAATCATTCGGGGTGACACTGACATTCAACGGTAAACGAATATCAGATCCATAACCTTTGGTGGAGATAACAATTACCAGCTCCCTCGGGGTGTTGGGCAATTTTTTAAACTCAATAATACTACGATGAGGATCCTTGTTGTGATGAACCCCTCGATTTTTCTGCGCTTGTTGTTCAGCGGGGGCCGATTTATCATCGGTCAATGCATTAATTTCAATATGCTGTTTAGGACATGGATTCCGACCGGCGATTTCTACGGTGATCTTAAAACGCAATTCGTCTTGATCCATATCCGCGAGCAACGTTCCAACTAAAGACCCGTTAGACTGCGCTAACACCGACTTTTCCGCTTGTACGCTACTGGCATTGTTTTGACCCGGCCCCGCTTGAGCATCCAGAAATTCCGGCTTAATACCACCAAACCGATCATAATTCCCCTGATGGTCAGCGATATAACGCTTCATCTCTGGGCTATAACGCTTACTAATGCCTTCCGTAGCATCACTTCCCGGTATCGCCGGACGAGAAGCCGCTTTAGGCGCACCACTACCACCCAGACCTTGCTGCACTAATAACGCGCCAGATTCTACCTGATTGGAAATAACCTCCAACAACTTTAAGGTGTCATAAGGTGCCACCGTTGGATCATCTACCATTCGATGCAAYGCATTGGCATCATCGTCTATTGCTTTGCTTACAAAACCCTCAATMTCCGCCCGRCTATTAAACGTWCGYACACGATTTCTCGCAAYGCTGTTGGTATCAAACTGATCAACAAACTCATAGTTTTTAGCGTCTACCTGCACRGAGGTTTTCATTCAAGGTACCTAATTAAGTAAAAACTGGTCACTGCCAATTCTTGCAGGCGTAACGAGGGTATAGAACGTAGACGGTAAGAACGTAAGACAAAATTGATAAATGAGCGGGGCGGTAGGTTAGTGAGTCGATTCAGCAGGTAAGTGTGAGTAATATCTGCGCACCTTCAACAATCCCACCATCCTAATTTATTTGACTAATTTCCTATAAAGCCTCCATTTACTTACCCAACATCGGTCTTTTTATGCGTTGGCCAATTGACCTCTAAGGAAAACCTATGCACTTCACGGACAAAAAGAAACTCTTAAGCACATTAACTCTATCTCTCATGCTTAGTGCCTGTGGTGGCGGTGGTGGTGGCGGTGGCGATGAGGCACCAAAAGAGC
>NVVG01000237.1 GCA_002402125.1 Moraxellaceae bacterium | reverse complement strand
CAAACAACGGCATCATTACCCGTTAGCTCAACACCACAAATTTTCATTTATATTCCTTCGTCGAGATACTTCGACCGCATTTTCTGTTTCTTCTGCCGCACATGCGAAACAGAACCGAAAAATATTTAGCTTATGCTCACATTAGTTAGTCAATCCATGCGACTCTCTAGAGTTATAACGCCACCAATCACGGGAAAATACGGAGTAGGGCAATTTGTGTTGTAATGAAATGGAAACACCAATTGGCCTACGGAGTATTTTTCCCGTGGATGTGATAGTTAGACCCTACAAGGTCATCACCTGACGCTAGACGACCCTCCATTATTTGATGCTACATAGTACTTAAAATGAGAACGATAAACCATCTGGTTATTCAGTGCGCTGTCCTTATTGAAAGCAACGCCGCGGTGTTCTGGAGCACTAGCGCTGTTGATCAATTTTGTTGAGTCTTCTTTCGAAACTCATTTCTTGTTGCTCCCTTAAGCAATAAAGCTACCAAATAAGATGACAGCACCGCAAGAAGAAGCGATATCCAACGACCATAGCCCACGCCAGTCATATTATGATTGAATATTGGCCCTACGAAAGCGCTATATACAGATATAAAACTACCTATACAAAATAATGAAATTAATACTAAAGCGACCCACCACGCCCAATTTTCTCTTTTCAAGAAACTTGTACCTATTTGGTACCAAAAGCCGGCTAACAAAATACAAAAAATCAAACCCACAATGCCGCTACGCACAGCGAAAACACCGAACATGCTCAATGCCGCTAGTGTATAGCAGAAGTATGAAACAAAGTTTATCTTCTTCATGATCCTCATTTCTCTAACGCCCATGATAACAGGATGGTAATACTTGGGCGAACTTATGCAAGAATGCAGCGAAGCGTAATGGGCATAAGGGCGCACAAGTATTACCATCCTGTTCATTGTCTCGTTAAAGGCCGAAGCGCAATGGCCCTTGACGCTATATACGCCAAAAAATACTTAGCCCACAACCATTTTCTAGTCGTTACTCTTTATGATTTTGTGGAATTCTTCATTGGCCATTAAATTCTCTGCTGCATCGGCTACCGCATTTGAATATAGATCCAAGTAGCCCGTCCTACTAAATTCAGGTATATATCCTTTTCCACTTGATTTTATCACAATAGATTCCTTCGTATACTTGTTGTACGTTTCCCAATCTACATAAACAACAGAGACACCCTTAGTCCCATCTCTAGAACTACAAATATTTGCAATAACCTTTGTTACTCTCGCGCCCAGAAGAATTTCTGCCTCTTGCTGATTTTTTAGCTCGAAATTGTCATTAGATATGTTGTAATGATTTTTTACAAACGCTTCCTTTATCTTTTCGCGGAATTCATCATTATATTTCGGGTAGTTTCCCCACTTAAGCTCTCTTTCGTTCATACACACAGTGCCAACTTTCATCTGACCTATACTTGTATGATCAAGTTTGGAAGATGCAGCAGAGAAATATAGTTTCTTAGTGCTAGAAGGTGTTACTGGTATTGGTTTTAAGGTTGGCAAAATTGGGATTGTTGCCGCTGGGAACGTTGAACACCCTTGAATAGCCAACGCTATGATTGCAAATATTATATATTTCATACTTCAATATTTCTCCATTTTGTGAATAGATTTGATTATAATTTAACGCCGTGGTCACTGGAGTGATTTTGTGATATTGAGCGAAGCGAATCACAAAAGCGCGCCTGTGTATATTTTCCAGTGCACTGCCTCGTTAAAGGGGCAGTGCTTGTTCTAGTTGCGGCAACCCATACTTTAATGCTTGTAGTTTACTCTGACTGAACAGAACAAGCCATTTTATTAAATGCCATGAATCCGTTAGTTTTAGGGGCTTTTCCGAAAATGACAAGTAAAGCGCAATAGACCTGAATCCATTTCATATTTTTAGATGGCGACTCTTTTTTGAATACGCCAATCACGTTGTACGTGTAATCCCATCCAACCGAAGACAAGTTAATTGCGACCTATTAGTATGTTGCAATCATTATCCGGTTGTAACGAACAAAATACTAAAATTTATATTGGTAGGTAAAAGCTTCACTATTCAGCTCTTTAGAAAATCTATAACCTAGGTATCCACCTCCTAAAGTACCTAAAGGTATGCCAAGTAAATATGGGGTAAAACACTCGACACCATCATTACAGTTAGATAAATCGACAAGAACGTAAGGTATAGTTGCTGCGCCAATTAACGCTCCTGCAATTACATACGCAATATTAATTTTAGGTTTCTTTTTTATTTCTTTATTTGGAACTCCATTATCGCTATGTGCAGGACTTACTGTAATAAAAATCATAACCAAAAATATAATCCGTATCATTTTTTATAAACTCCATTTATTGAACAATAGCCATTAACGCCGGTATAAGGGGAATTAATGGAGCAGGCCGTTTTTTGCTAAAGTGCAACGGCAGAAAAAAACGGCCTGCGGAGTTAATTTCCCTTTGATGCCCTAGTAAAAACTTGAATACTCTTAAAATCTGTAATTCAACCCAAAAGACAAATAGTTAACATCTTGCTCTATAATTGAAAACTCACTTTCGATCGCGATCGAGTCACCTAATCTCCAACCTGCGCCAACGCCTATTGATAGGCCAGTATCGCGAGACGACTCTGTTCCACTAATACAAGTATTAGAGCCACCTATCATCCCACAATACTGTACATACAAATCTACTGTCTCTTGCAAGATACCGGCTTTTAACAGATAGAATAGTGGACCTGTAGTTCTATAAACTGCATACAACGCTGTTGTTTTAAGACGCAAATCACCTTCAAATGGAAAATCGTTGATTGAGGCTTTGACATCTGATTTTTTTCCTGTTGTATGAGCCAATTCAAGTGAGACTGTATTGCTAAATATATAACCTAAAATAAAATCTTTACCCAATATAACATCACTATCTATATCTCCTCTGTTTACTAACAAATTCCCCGCGCCTATACCTAGATAGCTAGCATTATCAATATTTGCATGAGCTGATACTGAAAGAAGAAGTGCAAATGTTAGTAATACTAAATTTTTCATTTTTGATCTTTCCTTTTTACTTCTAGAAGTATAAATGTGATTTAACGCCGTGATAACACGATTAAAAAACTGGGGTGACTTTATGCTAAAGTGAAGCGACAGCGTAACAGCATAAAGGCGCCATAGTTTTTTAATTCAGGTTGACTGCCTAGTTACAGGGTCGGAGCCATAGCCTGATGTGCAACTAGCTAATATATTTTATAGCAATCTCTGTCTAAGCCTATTTGATAACAATTTCTCGCTCATCATTTTCCCAGTTTATCTGCCCTGATTGTTGATTCTGCAAGACTTTATAATTTACCCAAAGGTCGTCACAAAAATAGGTAACGGCCACTTTATCCTTTTTACTCGCCTTGATTGTAATGGTTTTGACTCTAGTGTTAAAGCCAAATACATCAGAGTCTTCTGTATCATTTTTTTCCGGAGAAAAACCAAAAAATGATGAAAAAAAACTTTTCAAAACAATATCAACATCATTATCCAATTTATTTTCTATATATATTATTGCGCCACACTTACTAGCAATACTTTGGCTTGAAAGCATTAACAGAGTAATAAATATAATGAGTTTGGTGAATATTTTCATAATTCTCGGTAGTTAAATAACATCTTAATATAGCGCCGCGTCGACATTTAACGCTGTGACATATCCACGGATTTTGTCGTATCAAATACACCTAATATACTCCAATAAAACAAACACTAAGCCTCTGGTCAATATACAGCTGTAGATATAGCGCAGCTTAACCAAAAATACGTGATTTTCAGCTAAAAGCTTAAAAGATGGCCAGTTAATGGCTGATGCTCTTAAAGCCACAGGACTGGGCACAAAAAAAGAAGCCGTAGAGCAAGGACTTAAATTACTTGTCCGGCAGAACCAACAACAAGCCATTCGAAAACTACGAGGGAAACTTAATTGGGAAGGTGATCTAGACGAAATGAGGGGAGGCAAATGATACTGGTTGATACCAGCGTTTGGATAGACTATTTCAATGGCAAAGATAATTTACATACAGATACACTAGATTCTGCGCTTATGGATGGCACAGTTGCTATTGGCGATTTAATATTTTTAGAGATACTCCAAGGTTTTAGAAGTGACAGGGACTTTAAGCGGGCAAAAGAAACACTGAGTACCCTAGATCAATACGAGATGTTCGGTCTAGACATGGCAATAAAGTGCGCTGAAAATTATAGAGTTCTACGAAAGGGGGGAATCACAATCAGACGGGCGACCGACGTAATTATCGCTACGTTTTGCATTGAAAACCAGCTCCCTCTACTATTTTTGGATCGAAACTTTGAACCTTTTGCTGAGAAACTCGGACTAATCTCGGTACTTGGTATGAAGTTTTAACGCCCCTGATAACTGGATGGTAATACTTGGGCGAATTTGTGCAAGAATGAAGTGAAACGGATTGGGCATAAAGGCGCCCAAGTATTACCCATTCCACGTTGATCGGTTCGTTAAAGAATTCACCTAAATCCGCTATGCCGAGATACCTGTATATAGATACCCAACTATCGCCTCTTTTACCATTGAAATCAAAGAGTTAGAACAGCCAAATCGCCATCTCAAAGTGGGGTAATATTTAAGCTTCGGCATGTACTCGGAACACTCAATCTCTTAAAATACAACTATGTCTAATAATTTCAAAAACTTACGTCCACCATTCAATACCCTAGATACAACAAACCTTAATCAAAGCGCTCCGATTACTCCAAGAAACCATCAAAGTAGTATATACTGCTCGGTATATATCATCTACGCAGGTATTCCACAATGATTTCACATACTGCAAAAATATTCATGAACGGTCGAAGCCAAGCTGTAAGGCTGCCCAAAGAATACAGATTTAACTGCGATGAAGTTTATGTTCGCAGACAGGGTGAGGACATTGTTATATCACCCAAGAAATCGTCGTGGGACGACTTCTTTAATCAGACGTCAGCTTTCGGTGACGATTTCCTAAATCAGCGAGATGACGAACAACCACAAGAAAGGGATTTCTTTTAATGTATATGCTTGATACCAACACCTGTATTTATGTTTTGAAAAATCGACCTGAGAACGTTAGAAGGAAGTTCAAAGCTATTAAAAATATTTGCATCTCGTCAGTGACATTCGGAGAGCTTTGCTTTGGAATCGAAAATGGCGATGCACATCTCCAGGAGCCGCGATGGGGACAACTTGAAGACTTCACCCAAAAGCTTCTAATTGATCCTTGGGATGAAGAGGCTGCTCGGCATTATGGGTATATACGCGCACTATTAAAAGGAAATGGCAATACCATTGGAAATAATGACCTACTGATTGCTGCACATTCTCGAAGCATAAATTCTGTTCTGGTAACAAACAACACAAAAGAATTTTCTAGAGTTCCAGATTTAACTCTAGAAGACTGGACATGAATTTTAACGCCTCTGATAACTGGATGTTAATACTTGGGCGAATTTATGCAAGAATGAAACGCAGTGTAATGGGCATAAAGGTGCACAAGTATTAACATTCCACGTTGATCGACTAGTTATGCATTTATCTTACTCTGTACTAATACTCTGAACTCTTTTTCTTGTTGTTCTGACGACAATTGGCTTTTCGGAATTATATAACCTATACAAGTATCCATTAGTAGGAAAAAGTGCTGTTCAGTTTCTTGAAACGAAACAAATGCTTGCCAACTCGCTTTGGTTTCGTAAAGCGAACCTATATCAATGACACCTGAATCAGAGAAATTAAAAATATGTTTTCCCACTAATACTCCATTATGCTTAGGCATCATTTTAATTTGGGCTTCATGAGAGTAATAAAGAACAAAAAATAAGATCAATACACCGCCAGAAACCATACTTGGCCAATGTAGCTTTTGACCAAATAGCTTAAATGCGATGACAGGCACAATCCCAACGGCCATACCAAAAGCAAGAGTCATAACTCTAGATTTGTTTAAACCAGTCTTATTGTAATTTCCAGTACGAACATAGTTTTGAAATGCCTTGAGAAAGGACTTGTAATCTTTAACATCAATATTAACTTCAAATTCCATATTGTTCCTTAAGTTCATAACGCCCATGATAACCCGATTTAAAAAATGGGGCGGTTTTATGCAAGAATGTAGCGTAGCGGAATGGG
>NVVG01000236.1 GCA_002402125.1 Moraxellaceae bacterium | reverse complement strand
TAAGAGAAACCCGTTGCATACACATTCATATCACTCAGTGGTATGAGTACTGTTTGGCGGTTGTTTGGAATCGAGGACTGCCGATCTTCATAACCCATGCGTAAGGTAAGTCGGTCAGAATAATCAAACTCTACGCCCATACTCCACGACCAAGTGTCTTCGAAATAGAGAGGAATGCTAATGCTGTCTTTGGTGGCTGTCTCTAACGCTAATAGCGTATCAATCGTTCCCAGTAGCGTCATTAATTCTGTGTTATCCGATTTGAAGTTGATCGTTAACGTCTCGGCATCACTCCAAGTGCTCATTTTTACATCCATGTTCACTTTTACGGACGGCGTCAGTTGCACGCTGATACCTGTTGATAGATAACTGGGGGTAGAAAATTCCAATACTACGTCAGAAGAATCACTGGCCTTTGTGCCGGAGGGGATAATGCCATTGACTAGAGATAGCTGCCCCGAATTTGTCAGCCCTTGAAAAAACCCCTGCCAATCATCAGAGTACTCAATATTGGCCTTTCCTTTCAGCTCGTCGCTTACCCCCGTATGGTATGACAGGCCCCAGCTGAGCCAGGGTGTTACACGTGACACTTTGTCTACCCCTGTCACAGTATTACACTTCAATACTTCGATTTAGCATTGCATGGCGTTATATTCTACACTTATACTCAATCTGTCTCTTTCCTAATAAACGCACCGGTGAATATACCAATGACCAAACACGCTCTAGCTATCACATTGCTTTTATTCAGCACGCTGTTTTCAGGGACAATTCAGGCAAAAAAGAGTTTTTATAAGTGGGTAGATCAGCGAGGTGTCACGCATTACGGTACCCACCCCCCTCAGGAATTTACCGATAGCGCTACTAAAATACGAGTCAATTCAGCAACACCCAGCGGAAAAGCCGCTGCCGAGAGAAAAATTGCCGAACGAGCTAAACCTAAGGAAAGCAAAAACCCAGCCCAAACAAACATGGAGATAGAAGCAGAAAAGATCAACAAAGAGAACGCAGAAATAACTAACAAAAACTGCAAGATATACAAACAGAATATCGTTGCCATGAATCAGAGCGCAAGAATTAGAGAAAAGAACAGTAGCGGTGAAATGGTCATGCTCTCGGAAGAAGAGAAACAAGCCCGAATGAAAACAGCGAAGGATTATATTGCGGAAAATTGCAAATAAGAACAACGCATTATCTCGTTACATTAATGAAAGCCGCTCCTAACCTTGGTGCGGCTTTCTTATTTCAGGTAGGTCAACTGTAAAAAACCACCTTGTCGCTCTCAAGCTTACCTCTAATAATATCGCCAGGGGAATATTTACCCGACAATATCTGTTCTGCCAAAGGGTTTTCAATCTGCCGCTGAATGGCCCTCTTAAGTGGTCTTGCGCCATACACAGGATCAAACCCCACCTCAGCAATCTGTGCCATCACCTCATCTGACAACACTAACGACAAATCACGTTCCGCCAGGCGGGCACTTAAGTAACCCAGCTGTATCTGAGCGATACTCCTAATTTGCTCTGCATCCAAGGGATGAAACACCACCACTTCATCAATTCGATTGATGAATTCCGGCCTAAAGTGAGTGCCCACCACGCCCATTACTGCGTCGCGCATTGCCTCGTATTGATCTTCTGTTGCCATTGTCTGGATAAGGTCAGACCCCAAGTTTGACGTCATGATTAACACTGTATTCTTAAAATCCACGGTTCGGCCCTGGCCATCGGTTAACCGGCCATCATCCAATACTTGCAGTAAAATATTAAACACATCAGGGTGAGCTTTTTCGACTTCGTCTAGCAAAATCACCGAATAGGGTTTGCGCCGTACCAGTTCCGTCAAGTACCCACCTTCTTCATAACCTACATAACCCGGCGGGGCACCAACCAACCTCGCCACGGAGTGCTTCTCCATAAACTCCGACATATCAATGCGCACCATGGCATCATCGGTATCAAACAAAAATGATGCTAGCGCTTTACACAATTCAGTTTTACCAACGCCGGTCGGCCCCAGGAACAAAAACGACCCATTCGGCCGGTCGGGATCAGACAAACCAGCCCGCGATCTCCGCACCGCATTAGATACAGCAATTACCGCTTCATGCTGGCCAATGACCCGCTCGTGCAAGGAAGCCTCCATGCGCAATAACTTATCTTTTTCACCTTCTAGCATTTTAGAAATGGGTATTCCGGTCCATTTGGAAACAACTTCCGCAATTTCCTCTTCCGTCACTTTGTTTCGCAGCAGTTTCATTTCCATCATTTCTGCTTGTGCCGCCATATCCAGCTGTTTTTCTAAATCCGGAATACRACCATATTGCAGCTCCGACATCTGGGTTAAATCACCTTCTCTGCGTGCTACATCCATATCTAATCGGGCTCGTTCCAACTCTTCCTTAATCTTTTGACTGCCATGCAGTGCGGCTTTTTCGGAGGACCAAACTTCATCTAAGTCGGAAAACTCACGCTCCAAAACTAACACTTCGGCATGCAAATTTTCCAGTCGTTTTTTAGAGGCCTCATCACCTTCTTTCTTTAAGGCTTGCTGTTCCATTTTTAGCTGGATGAGTCGGCGCTCTAGTTTATCCATTTCCTCTGGCTTGGAATCCATTTCCATTCGAATTCGACTTGCCGCTTCATCAATAAGGTCGATGGCTTTATCAGGCAACTGCCGATCGGTAATATATCGATAGGATAACTTTGCTGCCGCCACAATCGCTGGATCGGTTATATCGACTGCATGATGCAGTTCATAGCGCTCTTTTAAACCCCGCAGGATCGCAATGGTATCCTCTACCGATGGCTGTTCAACTAACACTTTTTGAAAGCGTCGCTCTAACGCCGCGTCTTTCTCCACGTACTGGCGGTATTCATTTAGTGTCGTCGCTCCCACGCAATGCAATTCACCTCGGGCCAAGGCTGGCTTCAGCATATTACCGGCATCCATTGCACCTTCAGACTTTCCAGCTCCCACCATCGTGTGCAGCTCGTCGATAAAGAGAATAATGCTACCTTCTTGTTTGGATAATTCATTTAATACCGACTTCAGCCGCTCTTCGAACTCCCCTCGATATTTGGCCCCTGCCAGTAAAGACCCTATATCCAAAGACAATACTTTTTTGTTTTTTAAACCTTCCGGCACCTCACCATTGACTATGCGCTGCGCCAGCCCTTCTACAATTGCCGTTTTCCCCACGCCCGGCTCACCAATTAGTACTGGATTGTTTTTAGTACGCCGCTGCAGAACCTGCACGGTTCGGCGAATTTCATCGTCTCGGCCAATAACGGGATCCAGTTTTCCATCACGGGCCAGCTCGGTTAAATCCACCGTGTACTTATCCAAAGCCTGGCGATTTTCTTCTGCATTTGGATCATTCACGGCATCACCACCTCGTATTTTTTCAATTGCGATTTCTAGATCAGACTTGGTGACACCGAGCTTTTTAAATATCGCCCCAACAGCAGCCTTCTCCTCGGTAAATGCGAGAACCACCATCTCACTGGCGATAAATTGGTCTCCGCGCTGCTGGGAATATTTATCCGCAACATTCAGTACCCGCACCATTTCATTGGATAATTGAATATTACCATCGGGATTGGTTATCTCAGGCAGCGTTTGTAATGCGGCGGTAAGCTCATCACGCAGCTGCCCTATATCAACACCAACTTGCGCAATCAACGGTTTTACCCCTGCACTAGCATCATCAAGCATTGCGGTTAACAGGTGTGCCGCCTCAATCGTATTATGGTCCCGACCTATCGCGACAGATTGAGCATCCGAAAGAGCTATTTGCAATTTACTGGTAAGTTTATCTATTCGCATCAATCATCTCCAAACACCTTACACGCATAATAAAACTGTAGGCCAAAAAATCGCTAACGACTATCGCTAACGGCTATCGCTAACTACCTAAGGCGCCGCTCTATACTTTAATCAATGAACTACATTAGTTATTGGACCGGCGAAGACTATTTCAAGGGTTGGCGACTACAAATTAGACAGCGTCATTGACAAGAATCCATCCATAATAATGACAATATGCGTCCAGTGACAGGCTGCCGCCGATAAGAAAAAAATCGCGAATCACCAAAAGCACAGTATTCGCCACCATAAACTGTACAGCCTGGTCGTTGCTCCATCCTATAACGGGCAATCCCGTATAGATCACATAAATACTTGCCTGCTGCCACCGGTGTAAACATAACCTGCAAACTCGGGGTAGCCTGGACAAACTGAGAATAGACCTCTTCACCGACCTCAAAATATTTCTGACTGATCGCTGGCCCCATCCAAGCATAAACACAATCACTGCCGGCAAAACACGCCAAGGTATTTTCTAGTACCCCCTGCAATAGGCCTCGCCACCCGGCATGCGCCAACGCTACTTTAGTGCCTTGTTTATTGGTAAAAAAAACTGGCAAACAGTCGGCGGTATGAATCGCACAGGCAGCCCCCTCCACCTCACTAACACAAGCATCTGCAGCAAGATTGATGGCCTGTTCAACCGTGACTACGGTGGCGCCATGAACCTGGTTTAACCACTGCGGCTCTCTACTCCAACCAAAATGCTGTTGCAGCAAACGACGATTCCTCGCCACCACAACCTGACTATCTCCCACATGATCTGCGGTATTAAAGCCGTCATAGGGAGCCTGATTAAAATTACCTGCCCGTGTTGTCACATAAGCTCGGACATTTTTAGGGGCCGGCCACTGGGGTACAATCCATTGTGAGACGATATCGCTCAGCGCCCCCCCTGTATCGCCTAATTGTACCTCCTTAGTGTGTTTTTCCACCTTAGCTACTTTCAAGGTCCGCGCGCAATAAGCTTAGCATCTGCTTTATATCCGCTGGCAACTCTGTGGTCCAAAGCATATCTTCCTGGGTTTCAGGGTGAATCAACCCCAAAGATCGTGCATGCAGCGCTTGTCGCGGGAACTCCCGCAATGCGTCCGCCAACTCCACACTCGCGCCCTTAGGTAAGCGTAGGCGGCTATATAGAGGATCCCCCAATAGTGGATACCTCAGATGCGCTAAATGTACGCGAATTTGGTGGGTTCTGCCGGTTTCCAGCTGCACTTTTATGTGGGTATGGGAGCGAAAGCGCTCAAGCACCCGGAAATGCGTCACCGCGTCTTTGCCCTCTGGCACTACTGCCATACGCGTTCGCTGGGAAGGATGACGACCAATGGGCTCACTTACCGTTGCACCACCGGTCAGCACACCGCAGGCGATCGCTTCATATTCGCGAAACACGGTTTTCTTTTGCAATTGACGCACTAGGCTATGGTGTGCCTTAAGGGTTTTTGCTACCACTAACAGCCCTGTCGTATCTTTGTCGATACGATGTACGATGCCGGCACGAGGCATAGACGCCAAGTTTTCATCATGAAATAACAGGGCATTTAGTAATGTACCGTCTCGATTTCCCACTGCGGGGTGCACCACCAATCCCGCAGGTTTATTGACCACCAGCAGGCTATCGTCTTCATAAACAATATCTATGGGGATATCTTGGGCTTCATAACTCTCATCATTGACTAACTCAACATCGAGGTGCAGCAACTCACCTCCCATCAATTTTTCCTTGGTCTTGCGCTGCTGACCGGCGACCGTTAAACCCCCCGCCTTGATCCAATCCTGTAATTTTGCCCTGGAATAATCCGGGAACAACTTAGCTGCTATCTGATCAAAACGTTTGCCATCCAATTCATCTGGCACAACTGCGGTCAAATCAATTCTATCTGCCATACCCTACCCAAACCTTACTTTGCATTAATCGTTCAATAGTTCATAGGTTTCTATTTTACCTCAGATACGTTCTAGTGTAGATTGCTTATCCTCTGAACCGATGAAAATAAGTGCTGTCGAAGAGTGCTTAAGCCTAAAAAGCGCCCAACAGTGGACATTGCACCATCAAATACGCCTTCAAACCTATCAATACAGCCAGCGGACCCACCATGAAACAACGCTTTATTGTCGCTATACCTTTTACTGTCACTATTTTTACCGCTACTTTTACCGCCACTATGCCTTTAATTTTCAGCCGTTACCTACTTATCTTACTTACTGCCCTGCTGCTCACGGCGTGCTCCTCTGCACCCGAGAAAAAAGAGCAATTGACCGAAAAACAGTACTATGAAGATGCTCAATCTGCGATGGATAACAACCGCTTCGTGTTTGCTATTGAGAAGCTACAATCTCTCGAATCGCGCTATCCGTTCGGGCGCTATGCCGACCAAGCCCAACT
>NVVG01000235.1 GCA_002402125.1 Moraxellaceae bacterium | reverse complement strand
ATTCACCCGCCGTGAAGCTGGCATTCAGGCTAAAGTTAGTGGTATCGGTATCTGATTTTTGCTTGCCATAGTCGATACCTGTCCCTGAATTTGCTGAATTTGATGCTGGTACAAAGGATCCGCCATCCCAGGTGGTATTGTCTTTGCTGCAGTCGTCAATTAGTCCGTTAATAGATTCGGCTAATTTAAGGGCGTCACTACATATGTAGGTTTGTTTGTTTCTACCAACTGTATTGAATTCTGTTTGGGTTAATTTCCCTACAAGAAATAGATTATCAAAACCGGAATAAGACAAACCCAGCCGAATCGCTCTATCTTCTTGAAATGGCTCGTCGTTCGCCCCGGAATGCCCGTTCTCTAGCCAGCCTTCTATTTCATAGGCTCGAAAAGACAAGCGAGCGGACGTCGAAGAAGTAATGCTTCCACTGATAAAACCTTCTAGTTTTTTTTCTTTATGATTGGGCTCGTACAAGCTGCTAATAGACGATCGATAATCATCGGTGGGGTTTATTGTAGAAATGCTAAAGGCACCCGCAATAGTATTTTTTCCAAAATAGAGGCTTTGTGGGCCTTTTAATACTTCTACACGTTCTATATCGAATAATGGTGACCGGGCCAGTTGCCCTCTACCATAATAGATACCATCAACAAAGGTACCAACAGTTTGTTCAAATCCAGTGTTAACACCGCTGCCAATACCTCGGATAAACAATTGCTCACCTAGCCCAGCCTGTCCCACGTGAACGTTAGGAACAAAGCTGCTAAGTTCTTCGAGATTGCCTATAGATTTTTTTATAATCTCTTGTCCGCTAATAACTTCTATTGAGATAGGCACATCGTGTAACGTCTCGTTTCTTTTTCGTGCAGAGACAATGATATCTTCCAATATAAATGTTAATGGCTGATCAAAATATAAATAGGAGTCATCTTCCTGCGCGAAGGCGGGTGAGGCTAGAGTTAATGTAAGTAAAATAATAAATAGTACCATCATAATAACTCAATCTTATTTGGCTAGAAGATTTAGTAATAACGACGATTAGATTTTTCTTTTATAAATGTTATATATTGATAATAAAGAGAGTGTAGAATTTGGCAAGCACTAATGTTGACTCTGTGCTGCTTAAGATTGCTAAAAGTTACTCTGGGCTAAATTATTAAAGATGATTTTCATGCGCCCCTTGATTACCTGCTTTGTTTTTAATGGATTTTTCCCAGATCCCATGAACTTATTTTTTTAGTTAGATTTTATATGCCAAACGTTTCTGGGGAAGTGTTTTTTGAAATTATAAGTTAAGGTTTTTATGCCAAATATCWCTCAAATTGGATGCAGATGTTTTATTGTCTTTCAGCATTTTAATATAGCCAAAAACGTCCWCTTCAGGGTTTTCTTCCTCGCAGCTCGCTGCCATAGGGTTCACTTCAAAGTCTTCTCTTTCAGCCCACCAGCTCTTATAGCGAAATTCGAATTTTACCTCTGCATCTGAAATTCTAAAGGTCGTAGTCTTATTCGCATACTCATGAAAGTAATCTACTTCTACGTTTTCATTTGATAAAATCCACATATCCGAATTTATTTGAATGACCAATGTTCCATTCTCAGGGTAAATTGCAACCCAACCATATKCACCTTGCGAACAAAAACCTGAAGTCTTTATATCTTCTATATATTGAAGGTCTCCACCTTTAGCAATAGATGTATCAAAGGCGCAACATTTTATCATTTGACCAAAATATTTTAAGTGCATAAGTTTTACCTAGTCTAATCCTAATAATGCGTCCATTGCCCTACTTGATTTAACGGAGCCAAAAACCACATATTCCCAAGAACCCTTTTTCTCAAATAATTGATCAGCTGTCGGACCTTGCTTTCTGCCATACTCGATTAGATTTCTTTCTTGCATCGACTTTAACCCATCCAAGTTATTATCTTGTAAATAAGAATCGATTCGGCTTTGATTTCTGMTTTCTGCTTTCTACTTTTATTCTGCCAACGTCTTCCATTGACATTCCGTCGCGTTTGAGCATGGAGACTTCATCTGAAAGAGCAATTTTTTTCTGCTCAAGATTTTTCAAGTAATCGATACGTTTTGCCCTAGCGCCCGAGACCTGTCCAGAATCGGAAAAATCAATACCAAATTTATCAAGCCCTTTGCCAGGCTTCGGTGAGTACCCATAAATCGCCGCTGAATCTTCTCGTATTTGTTTGGCAACTTTTGGGTCAGATAACGGTTTTCAATGGTTTTTTAATTTGGCTCACGCTCATCTCTTTAGGCTTGGGATTTGTATGAATTATAAGAATTGGGGTTAAGAATTGGGGTCAGAGTAAAAGAATTGGGGTCAGAGTAACATTTTCAAGAATTTGGGGTAACGTATAAGGCCGAATTACTTCGACCTTACGATCGTCTATTAGGGAGCAACTTCGTTGGGAAAAACTCTATTCCAAAGACTCTCGATGACATATTCTTTTGCATCTTCTTCATCATCAGCTGGATAAACAACATAATCATCATTTTCCAGGAATTCAGTCCATGAGATTGCGTCATCTTGGAACAGCTGCTTTAGCTCGCCCTCAATTTCTTTTCGCTGGACAGGGTCGTTTAAAACCCGTATCAGGGCTGCTATTTCATCGTCTTCTTCTAGCCCAGCATCCACTGAAAAGATAGATATAAACAAATTTCTTAGAGAAGGATAATGTTCCATTCAATTACCTCGATGGGAATATCGTTATTGTTTCCCAAGATTTTGTAGCTTGATTAAACTCAAATGTAGCTTGCACGCTTCTTAGGTTTTCTATAAGATTTGGAGCGCCTTGTAATTCAGGCTTTAACTTACTACCAGAAATTCTCGAAGAATTGGGGTCAGAGTAACTTCTTTAAAGGGATCTATAGTTTTCTGGGGCGACCAACTACACCTGGCTGGACTCTTCTCTGATAAGCTTGTTCAATGTCTGCTTTGAACCGGCTGCTCCCCAGTGCCATTCCATTGTCTGCAATTTGATTGTCCGGATCCAATTCACTCCTTTAGAAAATCTCTGACCAAAGTTCCTCCAGCCAAACTTGTAAATCATCCTGTGAATCGTAATCTTCTTCGGTTAACTCTTCATACTCTTCTGGCGAAATCAGCCTCATATCAATTGCTTCACGAAGCTGAACTTTAAACAAACTGGTATCATATGGAAAGCCTTGTCCCGTACTAATTGCTTCTCGCAGTAGCTGAGGATCATAACATTCAACTTGGCAATATTTTCTCAACACTGTTCTTAATGGTTCTTTAATTTGGCTCATGCTCACCTCTTAAGGCTTGGGATTCGGATACAAAGTATGTAGCTTTACGTTACCACTTTGATCAAGTCGATAAATTGCTTTAACCGTACCGTCAGTGAAATCAGTAGGCACATGCCCTGGAAGAATTGGGGAAGAATTGGGGTCAGAGTAACATTTTCAAAGAGATCTATGGTTTTCTGGGGCGACCAGCTACTCCTGGCTGAACTCTTCTCTGATAAGCTTGTTCAATGTCTGCTTTGAACCGCTTGCTCCCCAGTGCCATTCCCTTGTTGACTGAATCCTTGATATCTTCAATCATCTTTTTATCAAGGTGATGTGAAAATAATACTCTATAGGCTGAACACCTATCGTCAATAGTGTCTCCGAACGCTTGGTATTGCGCGTGCGGGGTAATTATATTTGATTGCTTTCCAAGAGCGTTGGTTTGATAGCTGGACCATTCATAGTCAGCAGGGTCAGCGACCATGCCTGCGGTTACAGGGTTGAGTTCTATATAGCGATAACACTTTAATAGATAATGCTCTGATTCAATTAAGCAGGATTTGAAGCGTCCTTCCCAAAGAGTCCCTGACCTTGAATGTTTATTATTGAAATATCTAACGTACATACGCCCTATTGATTGCATCATTTTTGATATTCCATTGTCGGAATTTGGAGTGGCAAGGAGGTGGACGTGGTTAGTCATAAAAACCCAGGCGTGAATATCAACTTTAAATTGCTGTGAATATTTTATTACCCAGGCGGCGTAGGCTGCTAAATCGTCTTCAGAATAGAAGCAGATTTGTCGGTTATTTCCACGCTGGATTATGTGCTGTGGAATGCCCTCTGGGCATAGTCGAGTTAGTCTTGGCATGGTTTCTTCCTTGTAACCAGTTAAGATTTAGAGAATGGCGCGCTGTTAATGATTGTTAAATGTTACTCTGACCCCAATTACTCAGCTCATAGCATCATCAGAGCTAGAAGCTGGTGGAGCATCTAACAACCTTTGATTGATTATTTTAAGCCGTTCACCTTTAGGAACTGTTGGGCCAACAAAGTCAGAATCTAAAGGATTCCCTGAATATGTTTTGTTTGGAACTAATCCTTGATATTTGGCACCTCTTCGTTAGGCGCGACAACTTTCCAAATCAACTCAACTACCGTTTCCCATACACTATCTACATTGTCATCGGAACCAATAAATTCTGCTTTTTCTGCTTCTTCCACCCAATCCCAACCTGGGTCTGACAAAGACAAAAGTATTTCAGCCCTTACACACTTGGCATAATCAGGACTCACTTCAATCATTTTTCTAAACTCGCTCAAGTATTCCTCCATCCCAAGTTCAAGAGTCGACGAAAATTCTCTAAGTGCATCTTTTAAATATTTATATTCTTGCATATTTACCTCTATTTAACAGGAAACAATGTATTTAGTTCAAAGTTACCTGTTGATGGGTTGAGTTGAAATCTAGCTTCTGCTCTTGTTAAGTTATCAACTCTTACAGGCGTTCCAGATAATTTTTTCCCGGTTAATACAAACTTTGGTGATCCCACAGGCGCTTTAAAACCAAACCCTACTGGCTGCCCTAGATCAACTTGAAACTTCAATCTCGTCAACGTTTTGCCAGGCAATAAATCAGCCTGCGCTTTGGATAGCGCGTTTGCAAATGATTGTGTATTAGTGTCAGTTGACTTAAGAGCTAATTTGAGACTATCAACACTATCAACACTATCAAACTTTGAAGAGAGCGGAGGAATAACATTACCAACTCGTACTTTTTTCTGT
The DNA here is from genome assembly GCA_002402125.1 of Moraxellaceae bacterium. Lineage (GTDB taxonomy): Bacteria > Pseudomonadota > Gammaproteobacteria > Pseudomonadales > Ketobacteraceae > 42-54-T18. The sequence continues at coordinate 1,349 of NVVG01000235.1, read as the reverse complement.
ATTTTAGGAATTGATGAAGCATCAGGTGCAATACCCTCAGTTGCTCTGACTTTTAATTTCCCTACAGGCACTTCTGGCCCGTGTCTTTCCAGAGTATGAGCTTTGCTATTGGCCTTAAGCTTAATTAAATCTGCTGTTGTCAATTTGTTCTTGTTTGGAACCTTTGCGCCTTGTTGTATCGTACTCGCATTCCCAAACTCCTGAAACTCCACGTCTCTAGGTTTGTCTAGTTTAACCGTCACAGTCTCGCCAGTATAGCCCGTTTTAACCTTGCGTAGCTTCACAGCCTTTAATTTGGCGGTTAACTTCCGGAAGATCTCCCCCAGCTCTTTTAACTTGCCCAGGTGGCGCGTTGACTTCGCACCAACAGCGGCAATGCCTAATCCGCCAGTGGCAGCAACAATTATAGCGCTGAGGATAATCTCAAACAGTGCGCCACCGGCAAATTCCGCCCATTCCAAGCGGTCTTGTGCGTTGGCATAGTCTTTTGCAAATTGTAGAACCAGTGCTCGGCTGTCAGGGTCATCAAATATATAGCCGGTAATTTCATAMGCYTCCGCCAGTAATTCTGGGGTTAGTTTGGCGGGGTCAAACCCTAGCGCTTCTACAAGTTCTTTATGCTCAGCCTTATTTATGGCTTTGACATATTCGGCACCCCATTCTTGCGTATCACTACTGTAGCTATCCCAAGCGGCGCTGAGTTGCCGGCGTAAGCGCATGACTGGGTTTACCACATCATTGACATCACTAACCCAAGTAAGTAATCCTACGGCGCCTTTCCATATGCCGCGTGTTATGGCGTCATCGATAGCGATGGCTTGTTCTAATAGGTTTTTATCTAGTCTCTTTCGCTCAAGTGCGGCGGCGTCAGMTTTTTCTTTTCTGACGATGGCTTGAAATAACTGCGACATTTGTTGGCGTAGTTGAACCACTTCGGCCGCAGCTACTGTGTCGCCAATAATGACCTGCGCAGAGCCTTTTGTTACACCGGCTAATGTGGTTTTTCCGTCGCTATCGAGTGTGCCAGTTTTGGAGTTGCCATCGTTGAAGGTGGCTTTGTAGGCAAATCCGGCGGCGGGGGTGTTGTTGGGCAGTAGGGCAAGAATGTTGAGTGTGTCTTGAGCCGGATTTGTTGCAATTTCGATGCTAGTTGGTGTTGTTGGATCTAGCGTAGATGTTGATTGGCTGATGTCTTGTATCGAACTCGATACTGATGCTGAAGACAGGTTGATTGGCGAAGCTTTATGTTGCTTCGCTGGTGCAGCCGTCGAAGCCTTGCCGGTTTTCTCATCGGTGGGCAGTGTTGGTGCGGTAGGAACGTCAGGTGAGGCGGCTTTGGCGCTACCACC
>NVVG01000234.1 GCA_002402125.1 Moraxellaceae bacterium | reverse complement strand
GATCCGCACGCAACCCTGCCTCGATTAAGGTGTTCGCTAGCCGATTTGCCGTTTCATTCAACTGCCGATAGTTCCACTGGGTATCGCCAAAAATCACCGCGGTTAGTTCAGGGTTGGCAACACTGAGTTCTTCAAACGGTCGCTGTACGGGGCGATCTATGATGGTTCGCTTATCACCAGCAGACCATTGCTCTACTAAGGCTTGCTCCTTTGGATTTACAATAGCAAGCTGGCCGATGTGTTCTACACCCGCCACAATTTGCTGACTAATACTTTCAAAGCGCTCTAGAAAACCATTATCTTCAAAGTGTGCGCCATGGTAATCCAAGAATATATGGAAGTCAGCATCAATGACCTTCACCAAGAATTGTACCTGTGTCTCCACATCAGGGACAAATTCCTGAACTTCTTCATCCACACCCATCAAGTTCAACACACCCATAAAATGGATGAAGTTATACATGAACCCCAATCGACCTGGGGCGACCAGTAGAGATTGCTGCATTATCGAAAACTGAAGTTTGCCTTTGCGCTTTTTTTGTTGATTACGTGCGTCTTGGAATAAATCACTTACCAATGAGCATTCGTCATATAACGTATGATGACAAACAAACGGGTTTAACAGGTAATAACAACCTACTGACTGTGTATGGCCTTTAGGCCTCCCGGCTACCGTTTCTGATAAAACAAAATCATTGTCCGCTCGACAATAATGATTAATTAGAAGCCCATATACTGCCTTAAAATAGATCGCTGGGGTTATTTTTTGTTTTCTACAAAAGAGTCGAAGACTCTCACTATGTTCCGTCGATAGCACGATGCCTTTTCGAACAATTTCATTAATAGGCTTTTGTACTTTGTAATCTACAGGCTCGACTGATTTCAGCTGATCTCGCCAGTGATCCAGGGTCTCAACACTATCGACTTCCAGCTGATCAAATTCAATATATTCTGCAAACAGATCGGGCTTAACCAGTAGATCACTGCCATCTAGCTCAGCACGATCAAGCTCAGCACTATCCTTATCGGCCATCCGTTTTTCATAGTTCTCAACAATTGTCCCTAAGTGTTGCACGTAGGCCAACCCATCCATCACCATATGATGGGTAGCAAAGATGGTCAGCCAATTATCGTCTGCCAATTTAATAATATGGTGATTCGCCAATGAGCTACGGTCTTTCTCATCAAAAGAATATGGCCGTTTTATTCGTGTTTTAATTTGCTCCTGAACATCTACAGCATCACAATCACTGAGATCAATAATATCCAAACTGATTTCGCCGAGATGTTTAATACATAAATACGCAATATCAACATAGGGCGCATCACAGCGAATAACGTCGGCGCGCATAATTGACTGGCTATCACTAAAACGTAGTAATTCCTCACGCCAAATATCTACATCTAATTTATGATGCATTTCAACCGCGTAACCTAAGCTATTTTCTAATGTATCTGGATTACGCAAACTAGAGAGATATAAGTCCCGCTGCATAGCGGTTAATGGCAGCACTGCTTGATAACGTGTCTGATCTAATTTTAATAAGCTCGCCAGCTCACCTTCTGTCGTAAGTGACAAATGCTGTGTCATTTGTTCTGGATCACTAATCATCGATGCTAGCAAATGATGATAATGCCGCAACATCCGCTCGATAGATTCTTGGTTAAACAAATCGGTATTGTATTCTAGTGTACAGCCGTACCCGCTATCAGTTTCACTGGCATAGAGTGTCAAATCATATTTGGCGGTAACCTGCTCGGTCTTGACTATGTCAACCTGTAGCCCCCCCGCCAACTCATCAATTTTATCGGTGACTTGATGTTCATAGGCAAAACCGACTTGGGCTAACGGGGTATGATCTAAGTGCCTTTCGATATCCAAGGCATCAAGTATTAATTCGGCCGGCACATCCTGATGAGCGAAAGCAGCAAGCGTTGTTTGTTTTACCTGTTCGATAAGCTCGAGCACCGAGGGATTGCCATCCAAATGTGTGCGAATAACCACAGAGTTCACAAAAAAACCGATGAGAGGTTCTAACTCCTCCTTTGCTCGGCCAGCAACGGGTACACCCACACACACATCGTGCATTTGAGCGTACTTGCCCAACATCAACTGAAAGCCTGCCAACATAATCATAAATGGCGAAGCATCTAATCGTAATGCCAATGCCTTTATATCTGCCGCAAGTTCTGCATCGATCTGATGTTCAATTTGAAGACCATTGAAGGTTTGTACCGCAGGTCTTGGACGATCAGTGGGTAAATGTAATAGATCAGGGGCCGCGTGCAACTGCTTTTTCCAATAGCCCACTTGACGATCTAATACATCACCTTGCAACCATTGGCGTTGCCAGTGTGCATAATCGGCATATTGAACCGCTAATGGCGTGAGGGGATTAGGTTTGTTTTCAGCATAGGCTTGATACAAGTCAGACAGCTCGCGCATAAACACACCAATTGACCAGCCATCGCCGACAATATGATGCATATTCACCAGTAAACAATGATCCGTCTCACCCAACTTTAATAACCGGGTTTTAATTAACGGCCATTCTGACAACGAGAAATAGTGCTCTCTATCAAGGTTGGCTTGGCTGACTGCTTCAGCTTCTTTTTCTTCTGTCGTTAGCTCTTTGCCATCCACAATGGTTAAATCATCAATTGGCAATTCCCAACGATCCATCTGATGAATAATTTGCTCGGCTATACCATCGTTTTCGATGAAAGATGTTCGCAGAATAGCGTGCCGCTGAATGATGGTTTCGAAACTTTTCCTAAGAACTTCTATATCTAGCGGTCCTTTAAGACGGAGGGTCGCCGGCATATTATAGGCAGTATTTTCCGTATCCATTTGCGCCAAAAACCACAGTCGTTGTTGCGCGAAGGATGAAGGAAACGATTTACCAAGATAATCCGAGGATATCGGTTTAATAGTTAGATCATCTTGTGGCTGGAGAGCACCTAGAAACTCGACAATAGCAGGTTTATTACTCTTTAATTCCTGTATTAAACGGTCAGTTAATACACCCTCCGGTGCGTTAATTTTTAACTTGCGTCCTTCAAGTTGTAGCCTTATCCCTAATTTCTGCAATCGACTAATAAAATCTACAATTCCCAAACCGCACTCCAAAACCATACAATTATATTTATTATATCGCCCAAAACAAAGACTTTCCACGGTTTAAATCTTGATCTTAATGCGGCCCTCTTCATTGCCAAATTCAACGTCTTTCTGCGCAACCTATGTTGTTTCTATAAACATAGCCTGCTTAGCTAAATTATCCATATTAAATAGGTGAGCCACACCAATCGGCACGTCAAACTCACTACGGATATGAGAAACCAACTGCGTGGCCATCAAAAAATGCTCACCCAAATTAAAGAAGTTATCGAAAACACTCACTTTATCTGCCTTTAACACTTGAAACCAAAGATCCGCCAATTGTTTTTCTGCTTTGGTCCTAGGAGGTACAAACTCATTATTTTGCTTAATGTTATTGTTACATTGAAATAGTCATCTGCTCTTACAATAACAGCTCACCCAAGCCACCACTTTGATCCGCAACAGCATTTGCTACAGAAACCTGACAATAAACAAAACAACTTGTTAACACCAGCGAACTATAACGACCACAACAAACACCCCATACGAAAAGGCTAGATAACAGCCAAACCCAAAAAGGCTGAAATAATTCAGATACTTACCAGCATCTGTGGCCAAATCATACAGGATCAAAAGTAGCTAGCCAACATTCGACTCTTGCTTGGTGCATCCTCATCCTAATCTATTAAGCGTCAACTACATACTCATATCTGAGTAAACATTCAATTATAGTCCGTTCTGCGTTAGATCTTTGTCTCTATAGGTACTAAAAGCCCATAGAGTTGTAGACTATGGCTCCAACCAGAGCCTTATTAGAATACACCATACAATTACCGACGGAACAGGAACTATGCACTGGGCTCAGGAGTGTTTTAACGTATTACGACAACGTCAACCAATCCGACAAAAAGAAGATACCATTGAATTCACTGCAAATGGCCAGGTGAGCACAGCAAAATCACTCCCAAACTAATGCTAGCGGTAAGTAAACGGGCAAGAAATAATAATGAAGAAAATAGTCGAATCCTATTATGCTAACTCTCGCGTTGAGCGCACCAAAAACTCTGACCACCCACAAAGAGCGCCTTGATCTAAGCAACAATTACACCCAATATATATGTCACTTTAACGAACTCGCCAAGGACATAGAAGCTCCAATTATTGGTAGTTGAACCTTAACATAAAGCTCCTTATCTTTATCCCAGGCAAGCCACTCGTAACCATCAAGATTAGACTGAAATCCAATCGTAACATTTGTTGGTTCGCCATTTCCATCAACTTGGTTAATGGTAACCTTCATATCAGACAACTCGATTGTTTCTTCCGCTTCAAACGAGCTGCTATTAGCCCTAAAAATACTGCTAATTGATTTTTTCGAATACACTGGACTAAGTACTGGCACACTCCCTATATTTACCGAAGGCGGTGTCATGGGCAGCAAAGATAGGCCGTGTTCGGCTTTAAGTAATATCGTATTCAATCCCACCCGCGTGAGCTCTATTTTCGCATATGCTGGCGCCAATACCCGAGGTTTCTGCAGTGTAGCGAGCCCTGCGTACTCTCTATAAAAAGATAGATAACTCATCAAAAAGGGATTGGGCACCGTTAAGAGTATAACCTGCTTAGACGTATCGAAGTCTACCGTATCTAAAGCCAATTCTTTTGGGATTACTGGCCGCTCTATCACTAACAGCGCCACAGAGCCCCCAACCCAGACCAATAAGGACACCACAAGATGCATTACAATAWAATAGCGTCGCAGATAACGCGCTGCTCGGCTWGTRCTGTCCRACGCTCCAGCAATAAACATAGCAACCAGTCCAGAGGCTCCTATAGAAACAAGAAATAATAGACGCCCTGAAGGCATTGCACACGCACACGCTGGAATCACCGCTATAACACTGCCTACCAACAGGAACCTCGCGAGCGGTGTTTGCTTTAATAACGGTGTGAAGGTTACAGCAACAACCGAGAGGAACCCCATCGAAAACATCCAAAGTCCCACTTTCCCATTGGGAGATAGCATATTGTAAATAATATCTATGCCGGAATATTGGAAAAACAATAACACAACCCCCCTATCCAAGACACCCAATAGGAATTCGCTAGTATCGTTAAACGGGTCAAGATACATACCAGAATGGTAGGCACCGTACTCTAATGATTTATATATTACGCGCCACCCAACGATGACAACACATGCGGGCAAAAGAGACAGTATCCGACTTCGATAAGAAGCCTCATCCAAACAAAGCGCAAATGCAAACAAATACGCAATAATGGCTATGCCTCCTTCTCCAGACAGCAAAGCCAACATTAAGGTCAGCTGTGATAAAACCGCATTGCCGATACCTTCACCCTTGCGCCATCGAACATGCAGTATTAATGTCATCACCCCCCAGAACGCTGTGATGACTGCATTTCGATTTGCCAACCACTTCATTGGGAAAATAAAACTTGCGTCAAGGGCAAAAATTAATACTGCTAGACCCGCAACCCAGGGTAAAAACTGCAAACGCCTGAACAAACAACCCACCAGAAAAATCAAACCCGCATACCAAATCAGGCTGTGATATAGCATTAATGTGGGATTATCAGGCCATAATTGGTAATCCAACCAATGTGTCAGTGCTGAAAAAGGCCGCCAGAAGGAAACTTGCAACTCCGAACCGGTCCACCAGGGAACCACACCCATTTCCTTAAACTTCTGTACATTCCCTTCACCTTTAGTAACGAAACAAAAAAGGCAATCTATTTTCTCCGAAAAGCTCCGATCGGGGTGAGCGTTATCAAAACCCATTGCGTAGAGCGATTCCGAGCCTTGAAGCATAGTCCGATGCAATAAATCATCAGTAATTAATTCACCTCGCCATAGTAAAGAAAATAGTATCAACCAACCAATGGCCATCATTGCTGGCCACTTTGGCTGAGCGAGGATCCCCTTCAATTTATTCATTCAATCGAACACCTATCAGCTTTACAGTCACTCTCTAACTTACCCCGACTACTAATTCTAATTAGCTTCTCAACCAATTTAACAATTTCGCTGACATAAGGTTTGTGCAACATGCCTTCATGTGTTGCCTGTATCGGTTGGCTATGAAACTCTTCCCCCAATACTTGTACCCACCCTACAGTCGAATCAATAACGCCAGTGGCCTCCGTCGAATGTATATGCAGCACTGACCCTTGATAGGGATTGGCGGAATACTCTGTTACTAGCAACCATAGCGTTTTGGCAACGTCAACTATCCCAGGAAACTGATTCCTATCAAATATTCCGCCCTGTGCCAGTTTATCGATAACAACATCCAACACTTCATTAATATCC
>NVVG01000233.1 GCA_002402125.1 Moraxellaceae bacterium | reverse complement strand
CCCCCTCCAGAATCACCTCCAGTATCGCCACCAGAATCCGCCGTGGAGATGATGAGATCATCTATGGCGAGCATACCAGTGCCCATGACTTCGACGGTTACTTTTCTGATGGCTGGGCTGCCGGTGGTGAGGGTGAAATCCACTTGCTGCCAGGTGGTGGATACGGTGGTAAATGGGGTAAAGTTTTCTACGGCGATATCATTTCCGTCCAACAATGCAACGGTGACGGTGATTTGGTTGCTGTCGGCAATCACCCAAAGTGAAATGCTTTCAATATCGGTGTCGAAGGTAGCTGTTCCGGTTCCAGGATGGGTGCCCCTGCCATTGGTACCGGCAGGTTCAATCATCCAGGATTTAGCACCGGTATGATAAAGCGAGGCATCACCAATGGTAAATGCGGTGCCACCAGTAAAGGTCGCGGTGATGCCATCCTCGACGATGTCAAAGGAAGCTACCGTGGTGACATTGGTGTTTTCGAAACCATCGGACAGGGTGGCGGAAAATGCCAGTGACGGCGCTAGTAAAAAGCTTACAATTAGGTGCGGAATTAATGATGTATAGCGCAATTTTGACATGCCATTTTCTCCTTTTGTTAACTCTAATTGAAGTAAAGTTTTGTTGGATTGCTATACCTATGTTTATACCAAAATTAACTATTGTTAGACGCTAACGGTATAAAAATGGTTGCAGAGATAGGGCTACAATGACGGATATATTGAGGCGTTGTTGATATAGGGATCACGGCCATGATACTAGCGAAAAGTGTGTATATACCGACCAAGAGTTTCTTACTAAGCCTAGTGATTATGTGGGCAAATTTATCTTACGGCGAACCCTATTTAGCGGTAAAAATGGGGCTGCAGTGTCAACAGTGTCATGTCAATAAAACCGGTGGTGGATTACGTAACGACTTTGCCCAGCGCTGGGCACAGCAGACCTTGCCAAGGCAAACGCTGGATAGTATTTTTACTGAAAAAAAGTCGATGTTTGCAGAATATATCGATGTGGGTTTTGACGCCCGCGGTCAATTTGAAGCACTCAATCCCGATGAGCAAGCGCAAACCTCTGCTTTTGTTTTTGAAGAGACTTTGCTCTATGGACAGGTCGAATTACTGCCAGGATTTTTGACGTTATACGCGGACCAGCGATTAGGCCCGGGCAATAGCCAGAGTAGGGAATTGTTGGCGCTCATGCAATTAACCGATACATTTTACCTAAAGTTAGGGCGGATGTTTATCCCCTACGGGTTACGCTTGGAGGATGACGAGGCGCTGATACGCTCGGCAACCGGGGTTAATTTTTTTGCAGCCGATGACGGGGTCGAAATCGGTTGGGAAACCCAGCAGTGGTTTGCCGCCTTAGCCGTTACCAACGGTCAAAATGGCGCCGTGGAAAGTGAGAAGGGTAAACAAGCTAGTCTGTTGGTTCGATATGTTGATAACCTTTGGCAGCTGGGGGCAAGTTTGAATCATAATAGCCATAAAGATTCAGACAAACGCATGGCCAATATTATGGCCGGCCTAAAAACGGGCAAAGTTTATTGGTTGTTGGAGACCGATTGGATCAATGATGAAACCGTCAGTGCCGATATTGATCGGCGCATTCATTTTATAGAGGCCAATATAGAACTGACTAATTCAGGGTTTCTGAAGATCTCCGCCGAAAGTTATGATCCTGATTTGGATCAGAAGCGTGATAGCTATAATCGCTACGGTTTGCGTTATTCCTATTTTCCAGTGTCATCTACCGAGCTGGTGGTTGGTGTGACTAGCATTATCAAAGAGAGTGACAGCACAGTTGCGGAGGGGGAGAAGGTTTTTTTGCAACTACACCTATTCTATTAAGGCTGCTCGAACCGATTGGCAAACGAGAAAAAACCTCGACCAGTTAGCATTCTGCAGTTTTTGATATTGGCTACATTGCGAAAGGGGAAATGCTGTGCTAATTGTTGTAAGGCTTGTTGCATAGGTCGTTGTATAGATCGCTGCGCCAATAGTCATTTTTCTAGTGTAAGTGGTAAACGCTGTATATCGGCTATATCTAAAAAAATCGCCCCGATATCTACTGATACCAAACCCCTATAAAAGTGCCGAAACTCACTAATTATAATAATAAAGAAGGCACCCTTATGCGGCTGATCTGCTCCCGTATTGCATTGTTAATTTTGGTCTTATCTGTCTCCGCTTGTTCCGAGGTTCGAATCGAGCTGCCAACAGCAGAATTTGTTGACGAAGAAAAGCCCGATAGCTTTCAAGTGAGCTTCACTAATGGCAAACCCGCTGATCTAGCGTTACAACTTAATGCAGCGGATGTCACTGATATGTTTATCACCACAGAGGATGGTACTAGTGCAAGCGCAACAGGAGTGGATCTTGCTGAATACATTTTCCCGGGAAAGAACATATTCAAGGCTTCCGCTGGAGGCTTGTCGAGCCAAGTAGCATTTTATTATGATACCGAAGGCCCGGTCATCCATATACTGAACACCAATCGAGATAGCGGGATTGTTTCCGGTTATGTTGCTGATGATAGTGCGGTGGCTTCGCTAACCTTGGACGGTGCCGCTGTCAGCCTCGATGAGAATAATCACTTTTCGACCAGCTTTAGTGATTTACCCTTTAATGAATTTACTGCGGTGGATGCCTACGCGCAGGTGTCGAGTACCCAATATGCGAGGAAAGACCAAGAATTCATACCCGGTATGTCTGCGCGGTTAAATCAGGGGGGGCTCGCATTTTTGGCGGATGCTTTAGCCTTGCAATTGGGTAGCATCGATTTTGATGCGTTTACGGAAGAGCAAAACCCTCTTATTGGATTCAGCATTCTTGGATTGTTTGGGGCAGACTTATCGTTAAAAAACTTTTCCTTTGGTGAGCCAGAAATCGCGTTGGAAGTACTGGACAATGGCCGGATGGCTACCGTCGTGGATGTGCCTAATTTTTCCATTGGGGTAGAGGTTACAGGCAATGCGGTATTTATCCCCTTTAGTTTAGGCGGTACGCTCATTCTGGATAATGTGCATTTTAGCTCGGATCTTGTGTTAGATATTGTTAATAAGGACCTTGATGTGGAAATGGCGCGTACCAAAGTGCGGTTGGATGGTTTCCAATTAGATTTTGATCGCATACCGAATATATTGGGTATTGAAACCATCATTGGTCATATTTTTGGTGGCCTCAGCAACTTCATGTCACCGTTCTTTGTGGGTATCTTCGAAGGTAATATTTTACCGGTAGTGTCTGAGTTTATCGGTGAAATGGCAATCAATGTATCGGTTACCACAACAGAAGACGAAACCTTAGATGTCAGTGTAGTGCCAACCTTTTTAGACACCTTCGACAATGGTCTTACTATTGACCTTGGTGCCACAGTGGTCGCTCCAACCCCGTCGCAAGCCGCAACACCTCTCTTGGGTTCTCTGTATCGAGCGGGTGAAATGCCCCGCATTGGTAATACCACACCGGATGGTGCGGATTTTGATATCGGTGTGGCAATATCTGCCAATATGATGAATCAAGCGTTATTTGCTGCCCACGAGGCGGGTATTACTACCATAGAGTTGCGCCCCGATAACATGCCAGGAGCAGATCCAGCCGGTGTGTCGGTTATTCAATCAGATCAGGATGACGTACAAACCACGGATCTCATTGGGTTGAGTTTGCTTCCTGCCAGTGCACCCTTTATTAAACTGACTAAGGCCGGATCGGCAAGTGGGGTTATTGGTTGGCATGATGTCACGCTCGAATTTGATATGAAACGAGTGGGTTGGAGCGACTATCAAAACATATTCAGTGTGACGTTCAACCTAGAGGCGGCCTATGAATTGGGGGCAACCGATGACGGCTTTTTGCAAATAGGGGTTGAGCAATTACCCACTATCGAGGTGTTGGCATCGTCTAATACGGGTTTGATCCAGCTTACGCCGACATTTATGAATAATGTTGTCGCCTATTTTATGCCAGTGGTTATGCCTACGGTGGTGGCTAACATGAAGGCCATTCCTTTACCGAGAATCGCCGGTTACAGTATTCATCCAAAGGATTTTTGGATTACGGGTAGTACCTCGAATAATTTAGTGATGGCAGGTAACTTAATAAAAGTATCTACCACTAATGCTGATTCTGCACCCAATACCATCTTGGCGTTTGCGGGTACGAGTACAATGGAGGAGGTGAGTAGTGCTGCTGCTATCTCTGCAGAACTGAGTATTAATAATGGTGAAGTGACCATTGGGATCTTAAACGTTGGCGCTAACAACCAGCAGCTGGAGCAACGCTTCCGCGTAGACGGTGGTAAATGGTCGGTATGGAAGCCTCGTTCTGAACTGACGTTACGTCGCTTGCTGGGTGGATCTCACGATGTGCAAGTGTGTTCTCGAACGGCAGTGCTGAAACAAGAGCAAGAATGTCCCACGGTCTCCTTTGAGACTACTGTAGAAGAGCAGCCAGTTGCTGAGGATCAAGTCGAAGAAATCTAGTACAGGGGATTTGGTCGGGTATGAAAGCAGGCGGCTTTTGTATCCGACGCTGCCAAGCGGTAAATATTTGTGCTGTGCCACCCCTCTCCCTATCTCAATTAGTCACTTTTGTCTGTTTAATAGACAACTTACATCGACATTAGCGCCTCAATTCTTTATAGTGCCCCCCTTGTATACGCCAAGATGGCGTTTTTGGTTAATACCCCATTAGTAACTCCTAGGATGTTCCCTTGATCTCTACCGCTAATATCACCATGCAGTTTGGCGCTAAGCCCCTGTTCGAAAATATTTCCGCTAAATTTGGCAATGGTAACCGTTATGGCCTGATTGGCGCTAACGGTTGTGGCAAGTCGACCTTTATGAAGATACTGAGCGGCAGCTTAACCCCTAGCGCCGGTAATATCTCCATCACCCCGGGCAACACCATCGGCACCCTGAGCCAGGATCAGTTTGCCTTCGAAGAATACAGCGTGGTGGATACGGTGATCATGGGGGACGTTGCCTTATGGAAGGTAAAGCAGGAACGTGACCGTATCTATGGTCTGCCTGAGATGACTGAAGCGGAAGGCATGCAAGTCGCCGAGTTAGAAGTCGAATTTGCCGAGATGGATGGTTATAGCGCCGAGAGTCGTGCCGGTGAGATCCTATTTGAAGCGGGTATTGAAGAAGAGTTTCATTTTGGCCTGATGAGTCAGGTAGCCCCTGGTTGGAAATTACGGGTGTTATTGGCCCAGGCGTTATTCAGTAATCCCGATATATTGTTATTGGACGAACCCACCAACAACCTGGATATTAATACCATTAATTGGCTAGAATCGGTGCTTAATGAGCGCAAGTCCACCATGATTATTATTTCCCACGATCGCCATTTCCTGAATGCGGTCTGTACCCATATGGCGGATATTGATTATGGTGAATTGCGTATCTACCCCGGTAATTATGAATATTTTATTGCCGAATCCACCCTGATTCGTGAGCAGTTACATACCGAAAATGCAAAGAAGAGCGCAGAAATGGACGAGCTGCAGGCATTTGTTAATCGCTTCTCTGCCAATGCCTCAAAAGCAAAACAAGCCAGTTCTCGTGCCAAGAAATTGGAAAAAATAGAACTTGATGAGGTCAAGGCATCGAGTCGTGCCACGCCCTTTATTGGTTTTAAACAACATAAAAAACTCCACCGCCAAGCGCTGGTGTTGGAAAATTTGGGTCATGGTTTTGACAACGAGTCGCTGTTCAGCGATGGCAATATCATTTTAGAGGCAGGTGCTAGGCTTGCGGTTATTGGTGAAAATGGCGCGGGCAAAACCACCTTCTTGCGTTGTCTAATGGACGACATTAGCGCCAACACTGGTGTCGTTAAATGGGCGGAAAATGCCCTAGTAGGATATTGCCCGCAAGACAGTACCGCTGACTTTGATTGTGAGCTGAATTTGTTTGACTGGATTAGYCAGTGGCGTAAACCAARYCATGATGACCTGTTTGTACGGTCGACCTTGGGGCGTTTATTATTTACCGCCGATGACTTTAATAAGAAAGCCAAGGTATGTTCCGGTGGAGAAAAGAATCGGCTGTTATTTGGCAAACTGATGTTGCAGGATACCAACGTGTTAATCATGGACGAACCTACCAATCACCTGGATATGGAAGCTATTGAGGCGCTTAATTTGGCGCTCAAAAATTATGATGGCACGTTAATCTTTGTTAGCCATGATCGGGAATTTGTTTCCTCCTTGGCCACTCGGGTAGTAGAAATCAAAGATCAACAAGTGATAGATTATCAAGGCACCTACGACGAATATCTGGCGAGTCAGCTAGATCGCTTAAAGGTGGTGAACGGCTAATTTCCCCTTATACCCCCCCCCGATAAATGCTTATCGATAGCTGGTTGGAAGCGGGTGGCTATAGTATTATTGAGAGAGACAGTCTAATCGTAGGTTGAGTGAGACAAAACCGTTTCATTCAGCCAGGAGGGTTGGATGATGTTTAAAATGAAACCCTTTCTCAA
>NVVG01000232.1 GCA_002402125.1 Moraxellaceae bacterium | reverse complement strand
ACGATGCTTCTTTTGAGCCTAGCTTTTTTCTTCTTTCTTCTTCACTTCTTTCCTATTCACTTCTATGCGATCCACTTTTTGGAAACCTCTTGGCAACTTGTTACCACGTCGGCCACGCTCACCAAAATAGTGTTCTAAATCCGCATATTTTAGATTGATATGGCGCTTACCGGCATAAATAACCAGGGTATCTTTTTCCCCAATGGTTTCCACATCCAACATAAATTCACTTCTTTCTGCGACCCGCGCAGAAGGGATGCCGATAATTTTATTGCCTTTGCCGCGTGCCAATTCTGGCAGTTCTGCAAGCGGGAACAATAACATTCTGCCTTCATTGCTGACAGCCACCAAATAATCCGATTCAATGTTAGTAACCAGCTTCGGTTGCAACACACGTGCACCTTTGGGCAAATTAAYTAACGCCTTACCATTTTTATTTTTRGTTATTGCATCACCGAGCTTCATCACAAAACCATAACCGGCATCGGATGCCATCAGRTAGCGCTGRCTMTCRYTGCCCATCAACACCCCATCAAAGGTRGCGCCMGACGGYGGWGAGAGACGRCCGGTTAATGGTTCRCCCTGGCCGCGAGCTGAAGGCAAYGTGTGCGCAAGTACSGAATARCTWCGGCCGGTACTATCAATAAAGATAACCGGCTGATTGCTCTTGCCTAAGGCCGAGGCTTTATACTCATCACCGGACTTATAGCTCAGTGCCGTTGGATCTATGTCGTGCCCTTTCGCTGCTCGTGCCCAACCTTTGGTCGACACCACCACGGTTACCGGATCGGCAGAAACCAGATCGGTCTCACTCATGGCTTGCGCCTCTGCGCGTTGCACAATGGGCGAACGTCGGTCATCGCCGAACAACTCCATGTCTTCAGTCAATTCTTTTACTATTAACTTCTTTAATCGCGCATGTGAACCTAAGGTTTTTTCTAGGCCTTTACGTTCTTTTTCCAGCTCTGCTTGCTCACCACGAATCTTCATTTCCTCTAGCTTGGCTAGGTTTCGTAGTTTTAAATCAAGAATGGCTTCGGCTTGCAAGTCAGATATTGCAAAGCGTTCCATCAACGCAGGTTTGGGGTGTTCTTCGGTACGAATGATGTGGATTACTTCATCGATATTTAGATACGCAATCAACAAACCTTCTAATTTATGCAGCCGCTCCAATACCTTATCTAAACGGTACTGTAAACGACGGGTCACCGTGGTTATTCGGAACTCCAACCACTCACTCAGAATATCGTAGAGACCCTTGACCGCTGGGCGACCATTGGTACCTATCATATTGAGATTAACCCGATAGGTTTTCTCTAAATCGGTAGTAGCAAACAAATGCGCCATCAGACCATCTAGATCCACTCGATTGGAGCGAGGCACAATGACCAATCGGGTTGGGTTCTCATGATCAGATTCATCGCGTAAATCAGCCACCATTGGCAATTTTTTCGCGTTCATCTGCGCTGCTATTTGTTCTAGCACCTTCGCACCAGAGGCCTGGTGCGGCAACGCCGTCACCACGATATCACCTGCTTCTTCCAAATACACCGCACGCATTCTCATGCTACCTTTACCGGTGGCGTACATCTTGATGATATCGTTTTTAGGGGTAATGATTTCTGCTTCTGTCGGATAGTCCGGCCCCTGTACCAACTCACACAGATCATCCAGCGAACAACCTGGGTCTTCTAACAACTTAATACAAGCACTGGTCACTTCTCGAAGATTATGCGGTGGGATATCTGTCGACATGCCTACCGCAATCCCCATGGAGCCATTTAACAATACGTTCGGTAACCGCGCCGGCAGATCCTTGGGTTCATTTAATGAGGCATCGAAATTGGGTTGCCAATCGACCGTGCCTTGGCCCAACTCGCGCAATAATAGTTCCGCGTATTTGGTGAGCTTCGATTCCGTATAACGCATGGCCGCAAAGGACTTAGGATCATCCGGTGCACCCCAATTGCCTTGGCCATCCACCAATGGATAGCGGTAGCTAAAATTCTGCGCCATATGCACCATGGCTTCATAACAGGCGGAGTCGCCATGCGGGTGATATTTACCCAGCACATCACCCACCGTTCGGGCAGACTTTTTAAACTTTGCAGTGGCTTTTAGGCCTAATTCGGACATAGCGTAAACAATACGGCGCTGGACCGGTTTTAGGCCATCACTAAGATGGGGCAGGGCTCTATCGAGAATGACGTACATGGAATAGTCCAAATAGGCTTTTTCCGTATATTCTTTCAAAGGAAGTTGTTCGACTCCCTCAGCACTCATATCTGACATATATTATTAATCTTCTATTGATAGTGAAATGTATGTTGGAAATATAGCAGGTCATTCTAATCCAGCCTACGAGATTTACTAGCCTCAGCAAGTAAAAATGGCACAACAGCCTCGGTAATCAACTTATTTGACTGCTATAGCTCTAGTTGTAGTTCTAGTTGTAGTTTTAATTGTAATTTCAGTTGTTGTGCCAAGCCAGGATGCAACACCATAAAACATCAATAAACCCTACCGGTTTTGACTAAAACTGGACGAATAGAAAGGAGGCAACCCTGCTCTACCTTGTACCATAAACCGAAACAGCCCCTTTGACCCAGCAAGTCCAGGGTTAAACCAGCGTACCTCATAACGTGACATTCCCTTTTCCTTATCATCGAGATACCGCAGCTGCATATCATATCCTGCGTCATTCACCTCTACGCCATTAATACTCAAGGCAGACCAAGCATGTGAGGCATCCAACCGCCACTGAACCGATAACAATGGTTCATGTACTACTATTTCTGAAGGATTCACCCCCAAAAAGGTCATTGCCCAATAAGCTTCTTGATTAACACCTGCCTCGTTATATTCTGGTGCAGTCCACTCTTTTTGCTCTCCAGTCGCCGCCATTTGCTCTGGAAAGTAGCCTCGGGTAGATAGTGATAACGTCCACTCTGCGGGCATATCGGAAAAACCTGGCTGACGAATCATATCAGCTGCCAAGCGCGCCGATTCTTTTGCAAGAAACGCGGATGTACCAGGGCCATATATTGCGTGCCCCCCTTCATACCATTGCTGAGCGTATTCTTCTCTGGTTGTACTATAACCGAAGTATCCATTGGTATGACTGGCAACCACAATATGTGGTGCAGCATGCGGCTCTGAAGACTCAATTGCGGATAATGCATGACTAATTGCCGCTCGAATCCTGTTGCCTGATTCAAAGGTCACCTCAAACGGCACACCAATCATCAAAAGATTATCAATTTGAAAGCCGCTAATAGAGAGCATATGCGGGAACCTTTCTGGACCTAGCCCCCAGGCCTGTAACCCTGATAACATAATGTTTTTCTCGCCATGGCACTCACCTGACTGGGCTGCAGCAGGGAAACCCGCCTTAAACGGTGGAATGTAGCTGATAGGGAAAACTTCTTCGCCTTTTGCCCCCGCTACAAGTGCAGCACCGACCAATGCCCGCGGACACAAATCAGACGCTGCATTTTCATCCAGAGCGAGCACGTCCAACACCCGCATAGCAGAGATTATTGTCACATCATCTTTTAGGGTGCCATCAAGCGATTGAAACAGCGTAATAGCCGCGCCTCCAAGCAACATACCGATACGCCGAGTTTCTAGATCACCGCGCAAACCTGGACGAATGTTGGGACGATTGTCCCCATGAGTAGCTTCAAATGGACCATGTATCATTGACCAGGGCAAGGAATATTGCCCATCTACAAACCATTCCAATTCTCGCTCGAAGTAGGTCCATACATCCCCGTGGTATGGGCGAGTAAACGCCGCTATACCCGTACCATGAATTGAAAAACTGGTAAAAGCGCCGGCAGGCACATAACTGCCATCATCCTTTTGTAGATCCACACGCACCATTGTCATAACAGGATTAACCGCTTGTTCAGCTGCTGCATCGGTTTCCGATTTATCGCTAACATTGTTATTCGCGACGTAGGCTCCGATCGAACGATTTTTAGCAGCGCCATATACCCTTTTCACACCTACAGCAATTTTGGCAGGCCGGCGTTTTTTATACGCCTCGATAAGTCCATCGGCGATACGTAGCGCCAAAAACTCAAACACGTCAGGATCAAACCCCGGTTTGTTGGTGCCAAAGGCATTATAGAAATCATTCGATAAAAAATGACCGGGGCCGCTATGAGTATGGGTCACATGAAGTGACAAATTATGCGACGCTATGTCGGTTTTAGAAGCTATTAGCTCTGCAATACGCTGGTGTAGAATTAAAGAACTCACCGGCAGATCCGCTTGTACAATCGCAACCGGCTCGCCTAACTTAGGTTTAATATAGAAAAGTCGGGCTTTTAGTTTATTGCGAAAACCATCGGCTTCACGTGCCCACGTGGCGTAGCCGAACTTTGGAATACCAATCGGCGTTGTAATATCACGAACAGCTATTCCTGCCATCATTTGAGGAACATCTTGAGCAACCTTTGGTGTCACCTTGGTAAAGTGTAGCTGCATCACTGGATAGGCAATAAACGGCCAGATGGTAGTGACCAATACACCCGAAATTATACCCAATAATACCAGCACCCCTACTAGCGCCCGCCACCCTATCACTGCCATCTATTCCTCACTGACCCTAAATTCACACCTTGCGCCCCTATACCGTTCAAAATAATACCGTCCAAAATAATACCGCTAAATATTCTAAAACCCAACCCCTTCAGCACTACCTCAACCTTAGCTATTTTAAAATTCACCGATTCCTCGGAATATGGGATAATGAGGATCACAAGCAACTCCACTGCAATTTTTACAGCAAACTTACCCTACTTACCCTACTTACCTAACATAACGGACATCTCGACATCATGGTCAAAGCGGACACCTCCACTATTCGGCTCACAGAATACAGCCATGGCGCCGGCTGCGGCTGTAAAATATCTCCCAAGGTGCTTGATGTTATTTTACAATCTAAGCTGTCGATTGCTCCAGATAAGAACCTCCTGGTTGGCAATCAATCCAAAGATGATGCCGCCGTATACGACTTGGGCAACGGTCAAGCGGTCATTAGTACCACTGATTTTTTCATGCCGATTGTCGATGATCCATTCACCTTTGGCCGCATCGCCGCGACCAACGCAATCAGTGACATCTACGCCATGGGCGGCACCCCTATTATGGCGATAGCCATTTTAGGCTGGCCCATTAATCAGCTATCGGCCGAAGTTGCACAACAGGTGGTTGATGGTGGCCGCCAGGCCTGCGCGGATGCGGGTATCCCGCTTGCCGGTGGCCATAGCATCGATTCTCCGGAACCGATTTTCGGTCTTGCTGTCACAGGTACTGTGGCGATTAAACACCTAAAGCAAAACAACAAGGCCAGTGCGGGTTGTAACCTCTACCTTACTAAACCGCTAGGCGTGGGAATTCTCAGCACCGCGCAGAAAAAACAATTGCTGCAACCCGAGCACGATGGGCTTGCGGCAGACATCATGTGTCAGCTCAATACGGTGGGAAATAAACTAGCAACCCTATCTCAAGTAACGGCATTAACCGACGTGACCGGGTTTGGCTTATTAGGCCATTTAATTGAGGTCTGTGAAGGCAGTAACGTCAACGCCGAAATCACCTTAGATGACATACCCGTCATCCCAGAGGCCAAACAGTACCAAGCGCTAGGGGCAATTCCTGGTGGCACCCATAGAAACTTCGAAAGCTATGGCCATAAAGCCGCCGCACTGAACCAGAGCGCTATCGAGATTCTATGTGACCCACAAACCAGCGGTGGTTTACTGGTTGCAGTAATACCAGACGGCGAGGCAGAATTCCTCTCACTAATGAAGGAGCAAGGGTTTACCCTCACACCCATTGGGAAACTACTTGAACGAGCACCAAAACAACACTCACAACAGCCGTCACAGCCCTATGTAACGGTAATTTAGCGCATAAACGAGGTAACCTATGGAACACTACCAAGCACTCATCAGTACCATTGCGCTGACCATGGGGGTCTCCTGGGCAAGCGGCATTAACTTATACGCCGCGCTACTGGTATTGGGCATCGGGGGTTCAACCGGTAACATTGATCTTCCCCAAGGCTTGGAAGTGTTAGCCGACCCGATGGTGATATTTGCCGCCGGCATGATGTACGCCGTTGAGTTTTTTGCCGATAAGATGCCCGGCGTGGATACCGGCTGGGACACCATTCACACCTTTATCCGTATCCCGGCTGGGGCGTTGTTAGCGGCTTCGAGTGTTGGTGACGTCACGCCGGCCTTTGAAATCGCCGCCGGCATTCTCGGTGGCAGCATGGCAGCCACATCACATGCGACAAAAGCGGGCACACGCTTGTTAATTAACACATCGCCCGAACCCTTTAGCAATTGGACCGCCTCCATCAGCGAAGACCTGCTGGTGCTTGCAGGGTTATGGGCAGCACTGTATAACCCCGTATTGTTTCTTTGTTTTCTGGCGCTATTTATTCTACTGGCGATCTGGTTACTGCCCAAAATCATCCGCGCAA
>NVVG01000007.1 GCA_002402125.1 Moraxellaceae bacterium | reverse complement strand
TTGGATGTAGCCAGGCCTGGCAGTGACATGAGCATAAACTTTCGCTGGCGGGCGATCCCTATTGATACCGTCAAGGCGATAATGGAAGCGGGTTTTATTGAAAATATTGAATATCGCCCTTCTGCCGCTACACAACTAACCCATAATTTGGAGCAACTGTCAGAAGATCAGAGAAACGCGGTAAGGATACTAATAGCGAAGCCGGAAAGCATTGAAAATAAAGAGTTTCAAGCCTTATCGGCACAAGAGCGAGCGAACCTTCTTATCACCGCATACAAATATGTCCGCTACCAAGCGACCGGGAATGCCAGAGATGAAAAAGCTGCTACTACCTCCCATCAGTTATTAATAAAAAGGAGCCAACTGGGCAAGCAGAACCAAAGCTCGCTTAAACCACAAATCCAAAGGCCCACTCCACCAGAAAAAGGCCATCATACAAGAATGTTATCGGTATCTGTGGGCCAAATCGAAAACAAAAACATGACAAAGATCTCCTTTAGACCGGCTTATCATAGCTTGGCCGATAATTCTGGAGGGATCGCTCGAGGAGGCCAAATCAATTTTTTTCAACCAACATTCATAATCTCCGAAAGCAATAGTTACTTATCACGGTTCGACGTTATTGATATCACCTCCCTTGCACCTCGCGATGAGTTTTTTAAACCCATTGCTTGGCGAGTTAACTTTAGCGCCCATCGCCCAGACCAATCTAGCAGCCTGACCTGGGCACTAACGGGAGGCCCAGGGGTTGCGTATCAGCTCGGTGAAAACTGGTTGAGCTATGGTTTAGGCATTGCTCATGTCGAATACAACGGTCAGTTTGAACAAAATACAGGGTTGGCAGCGGGATATCAAATTGGCGCACTTTATTATGGTAACAAGTGGACAACCCATCTTGATTATCAAAAAAGAAGCTTTGCTTATTCTTCTGAGCAACGGGAAAAAATTTCCGTCATATTAAATCGGCAATTAACGTCAAACAGCAGCTTACGCATTAGCGCTCAAAGAGTAATAGTCTCTGATAAAACTGAAGATGAAGCCAGCATAGGCTTCCAATTCCATTTTTAAGCCATCGAGAGAAAACAAAAAAACCCACTCAATTTCTTGAGTGGGTTTTTTAATGGATATTGATAAGGCCTAGTGTACTTACTTATACTTATTGCACTTATATTTAGTGCACTTATATTTAATGCACTTCTATCAACTGTACCGTGCCATCAGGCATAATTTCAGCCAATGTACCGCTAGGCTCATCCAAAAGCATTGAGCAAACAGTGGCAAAAGCAATTCCGCCAGCAATTGTCAAAAAGAATACGTCAGGGGTGACAAAGGAAAACACGGTCAAAAACAGTACTGCTCCAATATTACCGTACGCCCCTACCATGCCTGCTATTTGGCCGGTTAGACGACGCTTGATCAACGGCACCATCGCAAATACACAACCCGCCGCAGCACCCAAAAAGAATGAACAGGTCATCATAACGATTACGGCTAGGGCAATCGGCCACTCGCTGTTGATCATGGACATGGCAAAGAAACCAACCGACGCACCGCCCAGCAATATCACCAAGGACTTCTTGCGCCCAAATTTATCACTGATAAAACCACCCGATGGGCAGGACAACACATCCGTAACAGCAAAACATGCACCTAACATACCCGCTAGTGCAATCGGTATCATAAAAGTTTCTTTAAAAAACAGAGGCAGCATAGAAACAACCGCCAACTCAGAACCAAATGTCACCGCGTAGGCAACACTTAGGATTGCCACTTGCTTGAAGTTATACTGCAACACTGCTTCGACCGGCTTAACAAAGATCTCTTTATTCACTTTGTACAACTGACTTGCTTGAAATAGATAGATGCCGATCAATACCACATAAATAATATTTGCGGCGAAGCCTGTTAACAAACCCAGCTGGACCACTTTCCAGGTCAATACCGCCATCGCGCCGAACATGGGAATATTCATTAGCAAACATAAGTAGAAATCTCGTTTACTGGTAACTTCCAAACCGCCGATTTTATTGGGTTTAAAATAGGTAGAACCTACTGGTGTGTCGGTAACCGACATATAGTAAATGCCAGAATAGATAAGTGCGATCACACCAGTAAGGGCTGTCGCATAACGCCAGCCATCGTCACCACCAAACATGACAGCGATAGTCGGCAAGGAAACTGCCGCTACTGCGGAACCAACATTACCCATGCCTTTATAGATGCCTTCAGCCAGACCCAGCTGCTTAGCTGGGTACCATTCACTGATCAATCGAATTCCAATAACAAAACCAGCACCGACAAAACCCATCAAAAATCGGGCTAAGGCTAATATTTCAAATGTTTGCGCCGTAGCAAAGAAAAAACACAGCCCCGCAGTGGCTACCAGCATGACCGCGTAAGTTTTACGTGGGCCATAAACATCAACCAACATGCCGGTTACTATGCGCGCAGGAATGGTCAGTGCGACATTGAGGATCAATAGCGTTTTAATCTGCTGATCACTGAGCCCCATGGACTCTTGAATCGCCAATAATAAAGGCGCATGACCAAACCAAACCAAAAAGGTTACAAAAAAAGCAAACCAAGTCGTGTGTAAGATCTTGGCTCTACCGCTGAAAGAGAGGAAATTAGCCCTCAGTCCTTCTTGATGCATTGTTTCTGTACTCCGTAACTGTTCCAAAAAACATTATTAAGCAAAAATCGCACCATCTAACGTGAGCTATTGATTCTATGCTATTCAAATCGTTAAACTGCATTTTAGCGCACCAAAAAGAAGCATTCCACCCCATGCCGCCTTATCATCGCACCAACACTCAATCTCGTATAATTTTGCGCATAGTAATGTAATTTGCACGACATAAACTTGGCAGTAATCAAGCTTGGACCCGGCACTGCGGCTACATGGAAGCTAATTGGGGTATTTTTGATGATATTTCAATCAATCACAGCAGACTTTGGTCACAAAACTACACTGTTAACAATCGGTTAACCAAATACCCCCTAGCTTTAGGTTTCATATTTTGCTGTTATTTAGTAGGATTTATAGCTAACTCGGTGTTTTAATTTAAATTAAAGGAGGCACAACCTATATTCCCACCTCTTCAAAGAGGCTATTTCGATGTATTTAAAGGAAAAAGGGAATAAAGGATTTATACATGAAGTGCTTACTCATCATCCTAACATCCATAGTTTTGTCGTTTATAAGCAATTTAGTATACGCAGCAGCTCCCTCCTCCCCTCAAAAATTCTATGTTTCCGGCGCAATCGGCGCCTCCCAAGTACTAAATCTTGATAATTACGGCATTAGTCTCCAGGGTGATGTTAATACGTCTACCAACAACAACCTAAGCTTCGCCGCCACTGTTTCCGCAGGATATAAGTTTGACCTTGGTATAAAAGCTGAGATTGGCTATCTGCACTTGGGGGAAGTTTCCTATGTACAAGAAGAACTACAGATTTCAAGCATCATTGGGCTACTAGGCGAGGAAGATATCCTCACCGAAGATAATTATGAAACCCTATTAAAACCCAGCGGATTTACCTTAGGGGTCGGCTACGACTACCCACTGGATGATTCCATTAGCCTATCAGGAAAATTCGGCGTATTTATCTGGGACGTAGCAACCACCTATAACACGGAAGCAATTGATATCTCGGCCAATACCTTCGCTTCATCTGGTGCCAGCTTTTCCTCTAACGGTAGTGACCTCTATTATGGTCTTGGGCTTACATATAGAGCATCAAAGAAATTACAGATTTTTGCAGAATGGACCAGGTATCAGTTCAGCACAGAATTCAACACAAGTGGCATCAATATAAGCTCAACGCACAGCGCAAATTTTTTCGCTGTTGGTGCCAAATATTCCTTTGACCTGTTCGCAACAAAAGCTCCTGCTAAACCTAAAAAGATCAAGAAGATCAAGAAGCTTAAGAAGATCGAAAAAACCGAAGAAAAACCCAAACAACCTTCGCGGCTACCTTCTGAAGATGCTGAAACAGTGAAGGAAAGCATAATTGAAATTGAACAAAAACAAGACGAGAAAATTGACCATGAAGCTGTAGAAAAACAGCCATTCTACGACGAATTTGACATTGAAGAATTCCACGTTGAAGTCGAAGCCATCGAAGAATACGACGTTGAAGGCATCGATGAAGCTGAACGTGTTGATATTGAAGTCAAAGAAATTGAAGATGAAGAGCCTGAAGTCAAGCGCCGCAAGAGAAGAGGATCGTTCAAACCGATTAAGTGTAAGGACAAAAAGGGTTCTATTTTCTCGATGTGTCACTAGCTAGTATCTATAGCTATCGCGCAAATTGAGTCATTTCGAATATTTACTGCGGACAAACGAACGTCCAAAATACAAACAACAAAAGAAAGTTCACTTATATAAATCGTGAAATGGGCACGCCATCTGCATATTGGTGTGCCCAAGACTCCCAACCTCCTCAATATCAACTCAATGTAATGTCATTTACCAGTGTTATCAGTTTCTCGGAATTTAGGGATAATTCATCCATAACCTTCTCTACATCACCACTGTTGCATTCCATGTCTTTTGACAATGATCGTATTTCGGTAAAGATTGCAGCCATTTCTTGAACATTATCCGACTGGAGCTTCGATAGTTCACTAATAGTCCTGTTACTATGGCCAATATTCTCTACGCTATTGGAAATATCAATTAGTGTTTCGTTTGATTGTAATGATAAAGATACGGTGTTTGAAATATTGGTTAGCGCGTGCTCTGTATCACTGCAAACTTGAGAACTTAGATGATTTAATGTTCCAACTGATTCATTAATTTTTTCCGTACATTCTCTCGTACGACTCGCCAACGCCCTCACTTCATCAGCCACAACAGCAAAGCCCCGGCCTTGCTCTCCCGCTCGAGCAGCTTCGATGGCTGCATTTAGTGCCAACAAATTAGTTTGGTTTGCGATGCCATCAATTGTACTGACCATGACACCGATTTCATTACAACTATTTGCAAGTGCATCAATTCTCTCACCTGACTCCTTTGCTTCGTCCGCTAAAGTTTTGATTCCATCCGTTGTTAAGTTTACAACATCACGACCCGATTGAGCTAATTCGATTCCGTGAGATGACAAAGCTAATGTTTCATCAGTACGATTCTTAATGCTTTCGGAATGATCGACTGTTACCTGAGTAATCTCAACCAAATTGACGATGCTTTTTTGTTGTATCAGTGAATTTCTATGTATTTCCTGAACTTTAGAGCATGCCGTATGGGCAATGCTAGCAGTTTGATTTATTGATTCCTTAAACGTTCGAATAATCTCTTCAAAATTATCCATCATTGTATTGAACGATTCAGAGGCGTCATCCACCTCTGTTTTAAACATTAGTTTACCATTCGCTGGCTTTTGAATTCTAAGTTGTAGATCCTTGGTGTTGTTCACCTGATGAATTACATCCGTCATATTCAACAATGGCTTAGTCAATTGCGTGATAATTACTGACATCAATACGCTCATGGGAATTAATACAAATAATGCAATCAGTAAGGAAAATCTAATCGCACCGATTAAAGCTTCGCGTTGTTTCTCTTTGGTGAAAACAAGCATCAAATTCCCAATGGCTTCACCATCATCATCGGATAATTGAGAAAATATATACGATATTTCACCCAATTTTATGACCATTCTGGTTTCATCCTGAAATAATTCTTCTTCTTCCATTAATAATATTTTATTACGAATCTCCTCTGGAAGATCAATTTTCTTTGGGATAATTTGGATGGGGTCACCAAAAGAATCAAACACCATACCGACTACAAAGTCTGGGTTTTTTGATAAACGTTGAAGAGCGCTTTTTATAAACTCACCAGAGCCCATCGACACACCCATCGATATGGCATCTGATGTGAATCCAACTTGTAACCTTTGTTGTGTCTCTTGGCTGACCGATGCCGCCTTATTGGATTTAAACACCAATGCTGCGCAGGTAATCCCCACACTTAGAATCAGCATAAAAATAAATGGCAGCAACAACACCTTACGCATACTTAACTCCAAAAAACAAAGAAGTATGAAGGTATTCTATATGGTAGATATAATTCAATTTTTCCAATCTAAACCTATAAGGACGATAGTATTTTGCTAATATTCTCCTCGCCCTCTCCTATGACAGAAACAGCGCCTGGAATTGCCCCCTCATCAATCAGATCAGTAGGTTTAGCTGCACCGCTAACAAAAACAACCAACTTTGCTTTTGACAGTCGCGCCACAGCTTTTTGTTTGCCAGAATAATCTGCCATCAATAAAATGGAGGCATTATAGAGCTTTATTTTTCCTTTCGATGACAACGATTTTTTTATGCTTTTTGCCAAAGACTTGTCACTTCCAGCATAAACCAAATAAATATCAGGTGCGGCCGCGTTTACTGAAAAGGAGGTCAATGTAATAATTACTGTAAAAAATGCTATTAGATGAAATTGATAATGTTTCATTATATTTATCTCCCCTAAAAGTTAGCAATGATTGAAAGCATGTTCATACGCACCGTTTCTTCTCCACCAGCGTCGATAAACGGCTGCGGCGCATTGTCGAAATCTTCCAGTGTATGTCTCTGACTCTCATAACGTAGTTTGATATTATTGATAAATTGCCATTCTAACCCGATAGTATTTCTTGATCGATTAAACGGCGTAAACATCACCTCATCATTGGTATTTACACGGTCATAACGAACGATAAGCTTCACATAATTTTTGTTACTATTGCCGTATTCAAACACGTTGTATGCGCCTTCGATGTAGGAGGCAGTCATTGTATAATCGCCGCTAGAGGTATTGATTCCAGCCGTCATCATCACTCCCACCGGATCGACCCCAGCAGTTTGTTCTACATCGGCAACCACAGTTTCACCCTTTATGTGCCATTTTGGCATGATGTAATCGACGTGTATGCCTTTCATGGTTAGATTATGGTCTTCATTTTCGTCCCACGCGCCACTGTACCAAGAAACACCGATATTTAGCGGCATAGCAAAAAAGGCAAATGACACTTTTGCCGAAAAGGCCAGTTCACCATTGGAATCAGTATTATCATTCCAATCAGCGCGCGCATTGTGTAAACCATCTCTTACTCTAACGGTAGGCTTCATCATTCCTGGTGGGTTTAAGGTAACCACGGTCGTATCCAAAACGGGCCCATCGACCCCCAAGCCGTTTATAGCAGATGTTTTTATATTCACGATGCCGGCTCCAACATCCTTCGACCAATCCAACACGACACCCAAGTCCGACCAACCAAACTGTTTAAAAGAGGCTGCTACGTTATTTACTGGGGCTAATTGCCAAGCTGTAAACGGCTGACTCATTAGGCTTTGCTTAAAATTCGGTTTATTTTCGTTGTACTGTAAGAATGGCACCAAAACCCGACCGGCTCGAATATTAACACTACCAATCTCATCGGTGTCCCAGTCAAAGATTCCTGCAATATCTAAATCCATATAGTAGTAGTTAAAGAGGCTTTCAAATTTATCCTCTCTGCCACTAGCTTCTTCATCACTGAAGTCATAACTTGTTTCTAGTTCAGTGGAAAAGAGAATGTTGTCTGTAATAACAACGTCTGCAAAAATAGAAGCTTCTCGAATTTGCACTAGAGGTAAATTTGGATCCCTAGTTAAAAACTCTGGCAGACCCTCATGTTTCATGTAATGAGCATTAACATAACCGCTTAGATTAATACGACCATCTGTAGATTCTCGCACCGAATCTGCCCACTCGCTTACTGCCCCCATGGGGTCAGCTGCCTGGCTATTAAAAGTGGTTCCGAAAACTATCAACAAACTACAAAAACGAAATAATTGACTTGAAAATGGTTTGATCATATTCGGATTCCCCAACGTTTCAGAACACACAAAATACTTTTGTCAACCTACACAACTAGTCTAATGGGTATTTTTAATCTCGCACTCGGGGATACATTTTTTAACAAAAAGCCTGGAGGGAAGGAGGGTTCTTACGAACAGCGCACCAATTGAGTGCTTTATTCATGGCGCAACTAAAGATTAACCCATCCTTATTAATTTCTAAAAAAGGACTTAAAGGCTATATAGCGAAAACAGTTTTCAGATTAACTACAACACAAGAAGCATATACTTCAGGTAAAGTCTGAATCGCCACACAGAAAAAGCTGCAACTAAAAACCGCTTCACTTAACCGTAATACCAATTTTTCCTCGAGTTCGACCAAGCTTGCTGTAATCCATAGACGCTTGCAGTTGAGACAACTCAAAGGTTTTATCCACGACGGTTTTGACCTTCCCCGCATCAACCAATTCGCCAATCTCCCTTAGATCCCCTCCTCTTGGCATTGCTAGTAGTGTCGCCGCTTTAACCTGATCCGGTGTTAGCAACGCCAGGCTACGAGTTTTTACTACCTCTGCCGCATTGGCTCTAGAGGGGTTAGTACAAACAAAATTCCCTCCCTTTACCATAACACCTTTGCACGAGGCTCCTGTTTCGCCACCAACGGTATCAAACACAATATCAAAAACGTCTCCACATTCGTGGAAATCGGTTTTTGTATAATCCACAACAACATCGGCACCCAATGTTTTGACGAGCTCTGCATTTTTCCCACTGCAGACCGCAGTCACTTTGGCTCCCTTTGCTTTTGCAATTTGGATTGCAAAAATTCCAACTCCTCCGGAACCACCAATAACAAGTACGTTATCACCGGCCTTAATCTTGGCCATTCTCAGCGCTTGCAAAGCGGTAAGTGAAGCCATTGGAATCGTAGCTGCTTCCACATGGGTTAACCCTGCAGGCTTTGGTGCTGCCATTCGTTGATCTATAGAAATATATTCTGCAAAGGCACCTGTCTTAGCACTCATCGCAAATACTTGATCGCCAACACTGAACCTATTGACCTTTTCACCCACCGCAACAATCACCCCTGAAACATCGTGACCTAACATCAGTTTCGGAAACGTTAATTTCGCCAACGAGCTGAATTTTGCGTAAACCTTTCTACCGCTATGTAGATATTTCCAATCATGTGGATTCATACTGGTAGCGTGTACTTCAATGAGAATATTATTACCATACGCCTTCGGACTTGGGATGGTGCCAAACTGTAATTCTCCACCTGTCTTTGCGTCTGCATACATTGCTTTCATAGGTTTGTACTTTTTTGTGGATGTTTTCGTCTGAATTAGACTTTATATGTGTATTGAATTCGAAGATAACACGCTACAAGATAGTTCGATAGCTGTCAAACTATAAGTAAACTCCGTGTTTACTTATAGTCATAGGGAGGAATTATAATCGGTTATTTTTTAACCTATCTTGACATCCACCCCTGACTAAATTGATAATGACCTACGCCTCATTTAGGCGCGCTCCACCAAATCAATAATAATAACTAATAATAAGAAAGGTTGAATGGATGTCGTATCGTGCCCCCTTTAAAATAAAGTACGTTGCATTACTATCCCTAGTTACGATCATAGCTGGCTGTAAAACCGCAGAGGACGGAGAATCCGCCAACGTTGATCGACAAATAAGCGCGACAACTATCCTGACAACTAGCCTGGCAGAGAGGGCCTACGAGCTAGCCCAGGGTTGCTACGCTATTCAGCCTTATGACTCCACAGATTTCCTCGTTGCAGATCAAGATACCTATGTACTGCAATCATCTTCTGAGCAAGAGGCCGAGAAGTTTTTCCTTAAACCGTCTAGTCTAGGTTCTTTCCTACTTTATGATCGTGATGGGCACTACTTAAGTGCCGACGGTTTAAAAATTAAACGTACCGATGTAGCGGGTGCCGGCTCTGCCTGGGCTATTAACCATCTAGATATTAATGACGATGGTACAAAAATTGATGATGCTTACACTCTGACTGCTGATAGCACATTTGATCCACTGCTATCCGTTACTTCCGGAAAACTATCTTCAGTTTATGTCGTCGCAAAACCGCCATTGAGTGTCGCGTTTAATCTAGTACCTCAACCAGATTCAGCTTGTACCTCTCATCCAGAAGCTGCACTGGATGCAGAAATATTGTCTGCTGCGAAAGCTCTGAGTAACCCCAATGAGCCTGTTGTCGGATTTGCCGATCTACACACTCACATTAGCTTCCCAAAATCGATGGCATCACTTTCTATGGTTGGCGATGTCTTCAACGCCTACGGTATCGAGCATGCACTACATGACTGTGACGAAATACACGGTGACAATGGTTCTTTAGATTTCTTAGAGGGACATAGTGGTTCGGGTGGCCACAATACAACAGGCTATCCTGAATTTACCTATTGGCCCAATCGATCGACCACAACCCATGTGCAAGCCTACTACCGATGGTTAGAGCGCGCGCACTTAAGCGGGTTAAAACTCATCGTTACCAATGTTACCGGCAATCCCGCTTTCTGTGACCTATTGAGTTTGATGCACCTTGGTAAAACCAAAGATAAATGCACTGGCATAGATGCGGTTAAACAACAAACCCAATACATTTACGACCTTCAAGATTACGTTGACGCTCAAGAAGGTGGCCCAGGAAAAGGCTGGTTTAGAGTCGTCACCTCTCCGTCTCAAGCTCGACAAGCCATTTCAAAAAATCAGCTGGCCGTAGTGCTTGGCACAGAACATGGCGCATTGTTTGATTGCCGTGAAGGTGTGGATTATTGCACCGAGGAATACGTTGAAGAACAGCTGAACGTAATATATGACATGGGCATTCGATCTGTATTTCCAATTCATCGGTTTGATAATGGCTTTGGCGGTACAAAAACCGCAGACGGAGCTAGTGGAGCTTGGATGCATCTCACCAGCAAGATGAGTACCAGCAACATGCGCAACATCACCGATCTACTCAACCCATCGCGCTTATTGTTCAAAGAACTCGGCGGCCATTTTTGGGAATTTGAAGATTGCCCGGAAGGCATCAATGGTGCTACCGGTGTAATGAGCATGGTCGAGTTTGTTAACAATGACTTAAGTGTACTGACAGACGCCGTATCAAGCGTTGGCTCTATAGGCCCATTACTCGAACAAGGCCTGGATGTGATATTTATTGATAAGTTATCACCACTACCTGAATACACAGAATTCGAAGGCGGTAAGCACCTATGTAATAAAAGAGGTCTACAAGATATTGGCGCCTATTTAATAAACCGAATTATCGATAAAGGCATGATTCTCGAAATCGATCACATGAGCTATTTCACCCAAAAACAAACCCTCGACATTCTGCAACAAAGACAATATTCAGGTTTTATTTCTTCCCACGATTGGTTTGAAAATAACGAAGAAATACGCAGTCAAATATTGAGCCTCGGTGGATTAATAAGCCCAATGAAAGGCAACCCATCTAGCATTGCCGGTCGCATAAAGGCTCTAAAAGCTGAGTTAGAGCAACATCCATACACCGTTGGTGTTGCCGTCAGTACCGATATTCAGGGCGTCACATCACAAGCAAGCAGTGACGATGGCATAGAAATCGAATACCCCTTCCTGTCTTACGATGGCAATGTAAGATTCTACAAACCTAAAACCGGCAATCGCGAATTCGATTATGCTACCGAGGGAGTGGCGCATTACGGGTTGTTAGCGGAGTGGGTGGAAAACCTCCGTCAGGTTGACGAGAACGATCCGGAAGACCTCATGGGCATCTTCATGAATTCTGCCGAGGCCTATCTACAAATGTGGGAGCGAGCTGAAAACTAAGGACGATTAATCGCCTAACACCATCTAACCACCCTTTCAAAACCAATAACTGATTGACCTTAGAGGTTGATCAGTTATTTTCTCGGCAAATGACCTTTCCTCTCGACTTCAATACACTGTTTATATTGCAAAGTAAAAAACCGTTAGAAAGGGTCATGCCATGTCAGATCGAAAATTGCGCCCAGCGTCAATCCGCCGTGCTGCCAACCGAGTCGCAACTAATGCTCGTAAACGCTTGTTTGAGGCAGAAAGCTTAGTCCAAGCAGGAAAAACTCCTTACGAGTTAATTTACCAAGGGGAAATCGCACAACTTCGATACTACCCTCCCCTCAGTGAAACATCGATTACCGTAGGTGATAGTGAAGTAAAGGTAGAAACCTCTTCTCACCGCATCCCGCTAGTACTGGTCGCTCCTCTAGCCGTCAACATGTATATCTATGACCTTTTTCCTGAGCGAAGTTTGGTACATTATTTTAGAGCCAAAGGTTTTGAGCTTTACTTAGTTGATTGGGGAACACCCAGAAGATCCCACAACCATTTCAGATTATCGACATATTTTTCTGAGAAATTACCCGAGATTTTACAGCAAGTGCGGGATCACAGTGGGCAACAACAATTAAGTTTGCATGGCTGGAGTCTTGGCGGTCTATTTAACGTGTGTTATACGGCTCTGGGTGACCCAGACATTGTCAACTTAGCATTGGTGGGATCTCCCTGTGACTACCACGCCAACGGCCCCTTAGGCAAACGCTACCAACGTTTTGAAAAACAGCTTTCTTGGCTAAAACGAACGACCGGATGGCAGATTCACAAAACCCCCAAACGTTTCTGGCGATCTCCTGGCTGGATGAATTCGTTAACATTCAAGATGACCAACCCCATAGGGAGTATTCAGGGGTACTGGGACTTAGTTAAGAATTTACATGATGAAGATTACGTGGTTGCCCACGCGACCAATGGTGCGTTTCTTGATGGCATGCTGGCGTACCCTGGAGGTGTGAGTCAGGATCTAATCCAATACTTGGTTGCAAGCAACGCTCTAGCCAATGGAAAGCTACCAATGCAAAATTCCAATGGGTCTATAAATAATATTGAATCCAATATTCTGCTCGTTTGCGGTGCTAGTGATCCTATCGTAACCAGAGAAAACAGCTTGGCGTTACTCGATCTTGTAAAAAGCAAAGATAAGACGGTAATGGATGTTGCTGGTGGTCATATGGGGGTTTTATCTGGCAGCAAAGCGCCAGAAGAGATTTGGCCCAGAGTAGCCAACTGGCTGGCTACACGTTCAGACTAAGGCTCATTATTACCTCAAACCTTCACCGTATTTCTGACCATTGCGTTAGAAGCGGATCTGGCCACCTACGGCGGCAGAAAATGCTTCATCAAGATAACCACCTTCTACATTCCACAACGATGGCAGAGAGTTCTTGCGATTTGCCAAATTTCGCATCGTTAACCAAACAGAAGCATCGTCTGATAAATGATGCTTGATATTCAAGTCCATTCTAAAATAGGTCGGTAAAGATTTTGGGTTTGCTTCTGAAGAAGAGGCTGGCCCTTCCTTCATTTGCATTTTTAATCGGTTTGCCAACGTAAATTCAATGTTATGCTGATGCCAATAATAAGAACCGATTGCATTCAAAGCGACACCAGGAAATGCACCGGCGCCCTTACGAATATCCAAATTTCGGCTGTAAACATAAGCTCCATTAAATTCATAATTTAAACTGTTGCTAACGCCTTTAACTGAAAATTCAGCACCTGCAGACTCTCGCCTATGATTAAGATAGACATTATTATCAACCTCGATTGAGTTTTTCCATTGACTGCTAAAAAGCGCTAAAAAATAGCGTTGTTTTTTTGCTATTTGAATATAAGATATCTCGTAAGTGTCAATGATCTCTGGATCCAAATCATCATCTGCACTCCCAATCAACAGATTACCTAGTTCGTCAGGGGATGGCGCTCTAAACGCTTGGCCATAATTAATGCGAAAGGATTGATTGGGGTTTGGTCGGTAAATCACTCCAGCTTTGGGCGTACTCTGCTCACCAAGATCAGAGTAGTAATCAAGCCTACCACCCAAAACCAGGTGCACAACATCATCCCAGATTGGGAATTTCCCCTGTGCGACGACACTATTAATTTGCCTTCGATAACCTTCTGAAGACACAACATAATCCAATACCTCAATCCCTGACAATTGATTTATCTTAAAGTTTTTATAATCATCCACTATCCCCACTTTGTGCTGAACTTGCACTAAGGCCTTCACACCACCTTCGACTGCTTGGTACTTATAGGTAATATCTGCACCCTGAGCAGTTTCTAATTTACTAAACTTCTCCAGTGTATTTTTATATCCTAGAACTGGAACATGATGAAGATCCCACCAACGATCTGCTTCTTGTGTCCAGTGATATCCTGTCATCGTCAACGTATTATTAGCACCAATTTGATAAGTCACCTCACCTTTTAACATATGAAACGCGCTATCAATCGATGAGTGATCTCTATCTTGCGCAAAACTGAATCCCTGGCCAAGAGCGCCTCTTGCACCACCAATCGCCTCTTTAACCTCTCTATCTGTTACGTAGTAGGAAAAAATGCTATTAACACTCGAATTAATTTCCCCCTCAAGCGAAACAACAGCACCATATTGTTGCAGGCTATTTTCACGTTCAGCAGTGAGTTTGGTGGTGGTAAAAGGAACTGTATATTCATACTCTAACGCCTGATCTCCCTGGCCCTGGACCGCTAATGCAGTATTAATTCGCCAATTTTGATTCAGTGCTTGGCTTATCTGCAATGACACATCGTGTACACCCAGCTCCCCCAATTCAGCTCGATTAATGACAACATCCTTATCTGATCTAAATGTTTGTAGTGAAAACACCCCATGAAAGGCATCAGTTCCGTACAGGGAAGATCCAGGGCCTCGTAATACTTCTATACGGTTCAACAAACCAAGCATCTGCATTGTTTCATAATATCCAGATGTCATTAACGCTAAATCATTTACCGCAACCCCATCTACCAGGTTCGCAATCCCTCGTACCGACAGGTTTGTAGCAAAACCCCGAATTGCTATCGCCGAACCCCAAACGTTTTGAAGAGGATGTATCGATGGTAAAAAACCAATGGCATCATTGTAGTTTTTGGCCCCTCGCGCCTGCCATTGCTCACGGGTGACCAATTCAACTGTGTTGGATATATCCAACTCATTTTCATCAAATAAAGTACCAACACTCACATTAATAGACATCAGCTCTTCAAGCGATAAATCACCTAAATCGGCATGCTGACCGGCAAACGCTTGCATTCCACCCGCTACCAATACACAAAAAATCACTAGTATTCTTTGTACAAAAACAAAAGGGACTGATATATAGGAAAAAAATAGACGATTATATTCCACAACAATGATCACACCATGATTAAAAAGCTACTTCTCAAAATGATAAAAGCAAACAATCTGAATACTTATTTAGTCGCAGAAATTATACCGTCCCTATTTAATATAGCCAAGTTAAAGTTCATACATATCCCTATATCAATTAGCACTAAATACGCGCATGCTAAAACCCGTTGAAACAGATCCATTTTAGATGTTACCATTTCCATTTTTTAATGGCTCGCAAGATAAACTTGATGCTGACAACACGTGGACGACAGACGACGCCAAAGAATATTTGATTGATGGTGCTCACTTCAATAAGATTGGATCCAAAAAAACAGAAAAAGTAATATGGGGCACCATGGAAACAGAAGGCGTTTACCGGTAATGATTTATACGTCCCGCAAGCTACGTTTGATCTGGCAATAGAGTAACGTTAAAACCGCAATAATTCATTATTGAATACTTCCAAGAATTAAAATGTTATCCGTAACCCTCTTCTTCAGATTGATACCGCCATATTAAAAACTGAACTCTCCACCTAGCGCCACAGAAAATTCCTCATCCCGATAACCATCTTCCGCATTCCATAACGATGGCAGTGAGTTCTCGCGGTTTGCTAAATTCCGCATGGTCAGCCAAATAGATGCATCATCTGTAAAATTATGGATGACATTCACATCCATTCTAAAATATGTCGGCAACCTATCTGGATCGGCATCGGCAATTGAGACCGGCCCTTCCTTCATGTCCAATTTCAACCGATTAGCCAAGGTGATTTCTGTATCATACTCATGCCAATAATAAGACACGATAGCATTCAACGCTATCTCAGGAAACGCCCCCGTATCATTTTCCTCATTGGCATACTGAGTGCGTACAAAGGCACCATTAATTTCATAGCTCAAACTATCGCAGAAACTTTTATGACCCAGTTCAATGCCTGTAGATTCACGTTTATTTTTATTTACATAGACGCCACTTTCTACATCAATTGCATTATTCCATTGGCTATTGAAAAACGTTATTGAATATCGCTGTTTTTTTGCAATCTGTAAGAAAGATACTTCATAGGTATCAATGGTCTCTGGTTCTGGGGCTATTTCTGTGCTCTGAATAGTGCCTTGGCCTAGCAACTCATTTGGAGATGGAGCCCTAAAGGATTGCCCATAATTCAACCGAAAGGATTGATTTCTATTTGGCCGATAAATCATTCCTGCTTTCGGTGTAAGTTGCACGCCAAGATCAGAGTAGTAATCAGCACGGCCGCCATACATTAGATGCACTGTATCATTCATCAATGGGGTTTTCCCTTGAAAAGCTATACTATTAACCTCTCGCTGATAACCTTCTGTAAGAATAAGAGGCTGATTTGGATGAAGAGATATCGCACCTGAAAGTTTATGGATATATAAGTTCCTAAATTCATCAATACTCCCTCTTTTATGCTGAAGCTGAACCAACCATTGAGTTTCGCCCTCTAGCGCTTGACGCTTGAGTGTAATATCTACTCCCTGAGCCGTTTCACTCTTTTCCTTTTTATTTATTTTATTGGTAAAAAATGAAAATGGTACGTAACTAACATCATTGACCCGTACATCATCTTGTTCCCAATAGTAACTCACAATGGACATCATAAGCTGGTCATCTAATTGATAAGTCACCCCTCCCTTTATCATAGTAAAGGTACCATCCCCATCAGAATAATCTTTATCAAGCCCCCAAGTATCACCCTCGCCATATGCTGGACCTTTTGAACCACCGATAGCACCGTCAAAGTTACGGTCAGTAACATAGAAACTAAGCACTGTATCAAGTCTATTGTTAATCGCACCCTCTAGTGAAACTACAGCTCCCCACTGCCTAAGGCTATTCTCTCGCTCAGCAATCAATAGCTCGCCAAAACCAGGATCGGTTAGAGCCAAGCGAAAATCAGTATATTGAAATTCTAATGACTGGTCCCCCTGACCCTGTAGTGCGAGCGCAGTATTAATACGCCACTGCTGATTTATTCCGAGGCTCATCTTCACGGACACATCGTGTACACCAAGATCTCCTATCTCCGCACGACCAACAACAACATTTTTATCTGATCTAAAGGTTTTTAACGAAAATACTCCGTGAAAAGCATCCGATCCGTACAGTGCTGAACCTGGGCCCCGCAATACTTCTATGCGGTCCAACAAGCCTAGTATCTGCATTGTTTCATTGTAACCTGATGTCATATCTGCAAGATTATTAACCGCTACTCCATCCACCAAATTCCCGATCCCTCTGATTGACAAGTTGGTGGCAAAACCCCGTATTGCTACGGTCGAACCCCAAGGGTTTTGCAGTGGAAGTATCGATGGCAGAAAGCCAATGGCATCCAAGTAATTTTTTGCTCCTCGAGCCTGCCACTGTTGGTGTGTTATCAAATCAACGGTATTGGCAATATCTAGCTCATTTTCATCGAACAAGGTACCAACACTAACATTAATGGACATAAGCTCTTCTAACGACAAATCTTCCAGATCGCTGTATTGGCCCGCCATCGTTTGCATGGAAGCAGCTGCACAAATAACAAAAGCGGGCGATATTCTGCGCAATACGAGTTTTACTCTAGAGAAAAAAGAACCTACAAGAAAAATATATTCCACAAAAAAAATACATCCTGTAAATAACAACGTCCAATAAACAATATGGAACTACCTGGAAAACCACATTAACAAAGCAACCTTAACAAAGTAAATCGGCAAATGGAAGGTAGAGATAAGTAAATGAGCAAGGAAAAAAGAGATACTCTTTGTGCAATAGATGCAACAGTTAACCAAATATATATTCTAAAATTGAAGTTTACCTCCTAACGCTACAGAAAATTTCTCATCACGATAGCCATTTTCTACATTCCATAAAGATGGCAGATAATTTTCTCGATTAGCAAGATTCCGAATTGATAACCATATAGAAGCGTAATCCGCCAAATGATGGGTGATATTTAGATCCATTCTGAAATACAACGGTAAAGATTTTGGGCTCGCATCTCCAGAGAAGACAGGCCCCTCCTTCATCTGCATTTTTAAACGATTGCTTAAGGTGAATTCTGTATCATATTTATGCCAAWAATAGGTACCTATTGCATTCAATGCAGTYTCAGGGAACGCCACCATATCCGTACCCGTATCAACATTACGGCTTCGAACGTAGGCTCCATTTAATTCATATTTCAAACTATCATTAACGCCTTTAACGCCAAACTCAACGCCGAATGACTCTTGTTTGTCATTGTTCACATATGCTCCATCCGCAACAATGGAGTCTTTCCATTGGCTGTTAAAAAGTGTCACCGAGTATCGCTGCTTTTGTGAAATCTGTAAAAATGATACTTCATAGGAGTCTATAATTTCAGGTCCAATATCCGGAGAGCTTGAAATTARTTGGGTGCTCAGTATTTCGGTAGGAGAAGGTGCTCTAAAGGCTTGCCCGTAATTAAATTTAAAAGATTGATTGTKTTGTGGTCGATAAATCAAACCCAATTTAGGCGTACGCTGCTCACCAAAGTCCGAATAGTAATCGATTCTTCCACCATAAATCACATGAATCCTACTTTTCAAAAATGGTACTTTGCTTTGGAAAATAACGCTATTAAGCCGCCTATGAAAACCTTCAGCTGGTTCAGGCTCATTATTAGCCA
Organism: Moraxellaceae bacterium; assembly: GCA_002402125.1. Lineage (GTDB taxonomy): Bacteria > Pseudomonadota > Gammaproteobacteria > Pseudomonadales > Ketobacteraceae > 42-54-T18. The sequence continues at coordinate 29,712 of NVVG01000007.1, read as the reverse complement.
ACATTTCCATTCCGGTTAATTGGTTGATATTGTAATACCTAAACTTTTCAACATCACCCGTTTTATGCTGAAGCTGCACTAACCACTGAACACCTTCACTTTGTGCATCGTGCTTCAACGTCACATCTGCTCCGGTAGCCGATTCTTTATTTCTATTTTCAAGCAGCCAGTTTGGCATCAAATAATGAACATCATTTATTCTATTTATCTCCCGCTTCCAATGGTGCCCAGTAACAACCAACTTAGTGTCATGCTCTAGCTGATACCCTACTTCAGCTTTTAACATGTTAAAGCGACTGTCACCGGTGGTATGATCCTTATCTTTAAAAATGCTTTTACCCTCTGAATTAGGAAGGCCTCTTGCTCCACCAATATATCCGTCCACTGACCTTTCTGTAGCATAATAATTTATATGGGTATTGAGTCGAGAAGTGATATTACCAACAAATGAGATCATTCCACCTTGTTGGTATAGCTTATTCTCTCTCTCCGAAATTTCCTGTTGTAGCGTTGCAGGGTTAGTAAATTGGTACTGTAGAGATTGATCCCCTTGGCCTTGCACCGCCACTGCTGCATTTATACGCCACTGTTTATTTATTGCCTGGCTTATTTTGATTGAAGAATCCTGCACGCCAAGGTCGCCTAACTCCACTCGGCTAACTATAACATCCTCATCAGAGCGAAAGGTTTTTAGCGAAAACACCCCATGAAATGCATCACTTCCATAGATAGCGGAACCAGGTCCACGCAATACCTCAATGCGATCTAACAAGCCAAGCATTTGCATAGGCTCATCATAACTTGATGACATGTCTGTCAAGCTATTTACAGCAACACCATCCACCAAATGCCCAACCCCTCGCACTGAAAGGTTTGTCGCAAAACCTCGTATTGCTACTGCAGAGCCCCAAATATTCTGAAGTGGAAGTATTGAAGGAAGATATCCAATGGCATCTAAGTAATTTTTTGCTCCCCGCGCCTCCCATTGTTCATGGGTTATTAGATCGACCGTATTGGCTATATCCAACTCATTTTCATCGAATAAGGTACCAATGCTGACACTAATGGACATCAACTCTTCTAAGGATAAATCAGATAAATCAGCTACATCAGTGGAATGACCCGCACTTGCTGGTGCTGCAAAAACAACCCAAAGCAACACTATCCTGGCTACTAAGCATAAAAATGAGATATATGAAGTAATGGAAGTTAGATAATTCATGAATAAAAGAGATCTCGACAAAAAACATATATTCCAACTGGAAGTAAATAATGCTTTTCTTATTATGTTTTGATCGGCAAAGTATACCGAGGCTCCGAAAAATAACCAGCATTATCTGTACAAAAAACACTCAAAACCCCATTTGCTCGGCGCTCTCAAGCCCCTGAGCTCTGAGACTAGGGCCGATAGCGATTAATCGTGACTTCCGTCCGAAATACAGCTTTACAGATAAGAGAATGATTTTTAAACTAGTTTTCATTCTGTTGAGTTCGGTTACTCTATATTCAAGAGGAGCTCAATATTGTGCTCTGCCAAATTACAATGGCAACGAGCAGCCTAATGCTTTCAGCACCAAAATTCACACCTGAGAAATACACTGCATGACTAATCAGACAAATAACAATAAAAAACGCATTGCTATATTAGAACAAGGGATTAAAGATTTTCGGAATCTAATGGAAGCTGATGGGCTTCAGTTCGCCGCTCAAGCCATTAAACATCAATTTCGCTCGCACTATTTTGTTAGCCCTCCTCTATGGAGAATTGCCCTCCGAGCGATAAATGCCAAGAAGCGTGCTATACCCGATTTTACTATGACCGGCGTGGTTCGCTCTGGCACATCCAATATCTCAAACTATCTCATGCAACATCCGGCGATTGTATTACCCATTACTAAAGAACTGTCGCCAATGCCGTATCTCGGGCTGGTAAAAGCACAATTCCCATTGCTCAAAGAAATGGAGAAAGTTAGGCAAGAGCAGGGTATTGTAAAAACAGGCGATTGCACACCCATTGTGCCCAGCCTCTCTACGATTTACATGGCACAATCACTTAATCCCGATCTCAAAATTGTTATCACCCTCCGAAACCCTGTAAAACGTACCATTTCGCACTGGACCTGGTCTCAAATGCTGACCCGTCGCTTTCATAAAGACCCGTTGTGGGCCAATATGCCCGACATCAATGAAACGCTACGCGAGGAACTTCGAAGCATTAAGGACTTTGGTACTGGTTTTAGTACCTTTTCTGGCTCTGGGCAGTCAGGGTATATACAGCACAGTATTTACCTACCCTATATCAGGCTGTTGTTAGAGAAATTCCCGAAAGAAAATATTCATATTGTCAGTGCAGAAGATTTCTTCCAGGATMCTATCCCTGTGGTAAAGGGTATCTATGAGTTCATAGGATTRCCTGACTTCCAGCCAGAAATWCTSCATGAAAAAAATGCCTCACCAAARACWAATTTGGACCCGGCTTTAGAGCAGGAACTRGCAGATTTTTTTGAACCACAAAATCAAAAACTGTACGATTTTCTTGGGCGMGACTTTGGTTGGTAAAATCACWATATTCTTACKMAAACTAGCTATAATTATCATGGAAAAGCCTAAAACCCGGCGGCTGAAGCCGATAAAAGTACTGCTGGTTTATTGATTTCCAGCTTAATATATCACAGGACATAATAGATGACTGATCAAAAGGCAACCAAYGTRCACTGGCATGACGGCGACGTTTCACACCAAGACCGACAGGATCTACTGGGTCAAAAAGGTGTAACCTTATGGTTTACCGGTTTGTCCGGAAGTGGCAAAAGCACGATAGCGGTAGCGCTAGAAAAGGCGTTGATTAAGCGCGGAAARCTCGCYTATAGRCTAGACGGCGAYAATATTCGCATGGGCATCAATAAAAATTTGGGATTTACCGCTGAAGACCGCACAGAGAATATTCGACGAATCGGTGAGATATCCAAACTATTTGTCGACGCTGGCACCATCGTATTGAGTAGCTTTATTAGTCCCTATACAGCGGACAGAGATCAAGCGAGAAAAATCCATACTGAATCAGGTTTCCCGTTCATTGAAATATTTGTCGATTGCGCTCTAGAAGAAGCAGAAAAGCGTGATCCAAAAGGATTGTACAAGAAAGCACGTGCCGGAGAGATAAAAGGATTCACGGGTATAGATGACCCGTATGAAGCCCCTGCAAATCCAGAAATCCACCTACGTACTGACCAAATGACCTTAGATGAAGAAGTTAATTTACTGATTGATGAGTTGGTCAAACAAGGTTTCTTAATCGATTAGTGTAAGACTTCCTATCTAGATCGCTACTACAGGTCATTAGTCCATTGATTTCAAGTGACTTGCAGTAGCGTCATCATGCTAATAGTAGCGTTAACATTGCCTCTGCTGAGCACCCAACACCCTCCCACCTGCTTTTCAACACTCTATAATTTGTCGAAAAACTTTACACTAGCTGCGCGATTTTTAATCGAAAAATGCCTATCTAATTGATGCTTATGGATAAATCGATCTAGGCACGACATTTGCTTACTATTAGACCAACAGCTACTTTGAGTTATATGATAAGTACTTTTAGTAATAATTGCAGATCTTCGGAGCTTTACATGACTTTTACCTTTAAAACACTTTTGGCCGCAGCGACTCTAACTCTAGCCAACTCAGCAATCGCCATACCCTTCATGTCAGGTGACTTTAATGCTGGTGAATCCTGCACATCCTACCTTGATACGTCCTGTAACCTACAGATAATCAACGCCCACCCTTTGTGGCAACCAAGCTCTTCTACTGGCGGCGCGCAATGGGTATCCATTAGCGATTCAGGCCAGCCAGGTAGCGACAGCATCCCTAACGACTCAAGCACGCCTTATATGACGGTTACTGAAACATTCAACTTCTCTGTTGCCAGCTTCTTATCTTTCGACATCTGGGCTGATGACACTGCTGAAGTATGGCTTGACGGTGTATCACTATTCTCGCCCAATAAAACACAAAACATTTGTGCGAACGGAACCATTGGTTGCGAACCTCTAGAATTCGAACATTTTGATTGGGCGCTAAGCGCAGGCGAACACACAATTAGCTTTGATGTTTATCAAATTGGCGGCGGCCCTGCTGGCCTACTTTATACCGGTACACTGAGCCTTATTCCAGAGCCTGGCTCTTTGGCATTGTTTGGCTTAGGTTTAGCTGGCCTTGGCTTTGCTCGAAAACGCCAAAGCAAGTAGAATTATTTAAACTGGCCAAACTTTTTACAGCCAGCTTTAACGTTGTTACCAAAGCCATCTCTAGCGAGATGGCTTTTTTGGTTGGGCTATACATTGAGGAAAAATCAAATTATTCTATGCCCATGCAAAATATTAGGAGCATTTTCATCACTATCACTTCTCCAGCGTCCTAACTCTATCTACATGCAGGATTTAGCCCAATTATGCTCCCTTCTTTCAACGTCCAAAAATCGACCCTTTTAAAACCAGAGTTCACCTCAAAAGAATTTTCATACATAGCCGGTAGTAGCTTTGTCGTTAATTTTAACGACAATCTTTACCTGCTAACTGCTCATCATCTTTTCGGACCGCCAGCAGGCTTGGACAAAAAATACAGCAAACACGAAATCACCCAACTGTCACCTTCAGTCAAAGCGTATGATTTTGATAATGGAAGTGTCGTTGTTGAATCCAATCAATTCCTTCCCATAAAAAATGCCAAAGAACTGAATTGGCGCGACGCATCCCCTGACATAGCAATTTTCAAGATACCGAATGCAAAGATAGAATCATTAACTCTGGCAAGTTCCACACCCGTCAAAGGAGATATTGTCTTTTTATACGCGCACCTTAAAAACGCATCAAAAAATGATACCCGATATCATAGCGCCACGATAACAGCGTCGAATGGAAAATTTATTAAATATAGGTACCACAACCGTTTTTTAAACCCGACTGCCACTAGCGGCGCCCCGGTATTGAATCAATCAGGTGAGGTAGTTGGATTGAATGTAAGTGTCGCTGGCTTTCCCATCTTGAATTGGAAAGGCGTTGCCAACCCGCTTATTTCGATTTCACAGGCACTTAACGCATGTAACCCAACACAGTCCGCCTAATATATTGGATGGGCCCACGCTTGCTGATTAAACCACCGTTTCCGAAGTTAGAACCTTTTAGAAATCCAGTAGTTTGAAGACCAATAGCTATTCTTTAAACTCGATATAGTTACACCAGCACTCGTTGATGCATGTAGAAACATGAAGTCTCCCAGATATATTCCTACATGACGAGTAAACAATCCCGTTTTAAAGAATACCAAATCCCCCGTTTGCAGCTGATCTTTGCTTACAGTTCGCCCTTCTTTTACTTGTAACTCTGTTGACCGAGGAAGGGTCAGGCCCAATTTCGTTTTAAAGGTCACAAACACAAACCCAGAACAATCTATACCCTCTTTACTAAGTCCCCCTAGGCGATAACGGGTTCCTCTCCATTCGGCATGTTGAGTTAACAGCTTACGTTCCACTAAAGCACTATCTGACAAATCAACCGCTTGCGCCGACCGGTATACCATTTTCCTTTCTGGTTTTTCAATAACCAGTCCAGTACAGCCTGCTAACCATACAACAAATAAAACAACCCATACTCCTCTCATATTTCAATACCAACCCTTTTAATAAACATCAAACTGAAATACATGCCTCACTTAGCTAAAAGTTGATCATATAATCGGGCAAACATGCGTTTGCTAGCAATAGAAAAATATAGACACGTTGCAAACACTGCTTAAATATAAATAAGCTACTGTATAAGCTTATAACCAAACATAATGCTCCCCTCTAATTGRCTAGATATTATAGCTCGCAAAGGACACAGTACCATTCCTCATATTGATGAGCTACTATTTACATATAATCAACCTATCTCATATCATAATATCGCTTGTAGTTTTCTCCTCGCATTTAAGCATAGAGGCTAGCATCTTTGTTGGAAACACGGATATTTTCAAATGGCCTACCAAAATAACCATRACGTTTTCATTCAAATAAGCTTRCTAGTAAAAACTAAGCTAGCCGCTTTAATTTTAYTRGTGGTCAATTCACTCCCAGTYAATGTCGCGGCAGAAGAARGCGACCWCCTAAAAAACCTATCGTTAGTAGATATCTTACAACTTGAAGTCAAYGTAGGRTCTTACTTGAAACTYAAACCATCCGAAGTTCCAGTATCAATTACTACAATTTACCAAGAAGATATCGCGATAACTCCCGCTAGAAACATCATTGATCTTATCAATATCTACGTACCAGGAGCCTACTCCATGACTCACGGCCAGGGGCCCAAATTAGGCATACGAGGGATAATAAGCGATAGCAACGTAAAGTACATACTTCTAGTTAATGGTCGCAATATTACAGAACGCGTTAAAAATGGCATTTCTGGCGAGATTGACCAATGGAATTTAAATGATATCGAAAAAATTGAAATCATTCGCGGCCCAGGGTCGGTAACCTACGGTCCTGGCGCTGTTGCTGGCGTCATAAGCATTACCATAAAATCTTCTAGTAGTTTTGAAGGTAGCCGCGCAGGTATTTTGGTGAATAATACCTACAGCGGTTCAGGGGGGTTTATTGAAAACGCGACTAGAATTGGTGAAACTGATATTTACACTTTCTTTAGCATCCACCAAACCAAAGGGCATGACAATGCCTATTATTATCAGGCTGATCCCGATGTACAAACAAACTATAAAGGCAGAGACCCTTCGGATCTGTATGGGCCCGAACCTTATCTGGCAGACGCACTAGAAGCACCTCAAATCAAGTTTCATGTCGATATTACGGTTGATCATAAATGGCGTTGGTGGACACGCTATACCCGCTCAGGACAGACCACAGAAACAGGAATTCGCAAAGAATATGCTGACGGCATAGGGAATGACCAGCAACTCACATATCAAGGATTCACCAGCGCTCTTTCTTACAAGACAAATTTAGACACTTTCAATGAAATCAGTACCACACTAAGTTTTGACAGCAAGGAATCTCGACATTATAAACGCAATAGCAAACAGTACCAAGAAGACTCTTATCGCAATAGAAAGCATGGTTATTCAGAGAACGAGTTCCTTCTACAAACAATAATCAACACTTCTATTAGTGACAATCTGCATTCAGTGTTAGGGCTAGAATTATCGTATGAATGGACACGCCCTCCCTGGGGGGAAAGCAAAGAGCGGTTACTGATTAGCGATGGCAACGTCATCATCAGCGGATTGGATTCTGATTACATCGGCAATGGTAAAAACGGAACAATAAACCCGACGGACGGAAATACATTCTTCGCAGGAGAGGGTTGGAATGCGTTGATGTTCTCTCTTCTAACAGAAGCCGAGTATCAACTTCTACCACAAACAAAATTAATTGCTTCATTTAGAGTAGACAAGCATGAATTTGCAGACTGGTACTACTCCCCTCGACTATCTATAAATTACGCTATTGACGATAACGCTACTATAAAACTTACTGGACAGCAATCGGTCAGAATGATGAAAACCACTAACTTGTTCATTAGTGATAAAACCAACAGCGATATCGACCCTGAAATATTACAATCCGTTGAGATTATCTACACCCATCTATACGGCAACAATTTTATTTTTAATGCAAGTAGCTTCTACAATAACATAGAAACAATTGCATGGGATGGTAGTAAATCTAGCAACGTAGGTAATAGTAATACCGCTGGATTCGAGCTAGAAATAAAATACCAGTCTCGTCAGTTTATATTTGGGGCTAGCCATTCACTAACGAAACTGCTTAACTTCAATATGAACAAAACCCTCGAAGATGGAAACAATCGTAACGGAATTAGTTATAGTGATTATCTATATAATGTAAACTTTATTACGCTTACCGACGAAGGGAATGACTTAAACAATTCACCCAATCAATCAACAAAAATATACACCACCTACTCCATCAATAACAATTGGTCTTTGCATAGCAATCTTAGAATATACTGGGGCATGCCAGGCGCAAAGGATGAACTTAACGCATATGAAAATGCGTATGCAAAAGTTGACGAAAGCGCCCTATCTCCAGCCGATTTAATAGACTTCCAGCAAGAAAAGAACGACACCCTAGAAGAAATCGACAAATTGCGAAAAAACGATGTTTATGGAATAGATACACGTCTAAATGCATCGGTACGTTATCGATTTGAAACAAATAAATCAGATATAGAAGCAACTCTTTACTTTCAAAATATCCTCAATATTAACGACAACAAAATATACAGCTACAACACAGGCTCAAGCAAATATTATCCGAATAGAGCTAGGTATACCGAGGAACCGTTTTCTGTGAGTTTAATGTTAACGACTACTTTTTGAATTTGGTTTAAACATTTAATCGCAATATTTTACCAAGGAACAAAAGGTAACACTTGATCCCCCAAAAGAACTAATCTAACGGGGAAAAGTATTTTAACAATACTTGTTGCAAGTCGTTTTTGGAAACTGGTTTGCTAATGTAATCATTCATACCGACCGCCAGGCATTCATCTCGAGTCCCTTTTAATGCGTTTGCCGTTAGTGCGACTATCGTGACTTCTTTCCCACCTGTTTTCTTACAATCTCTACGTATTACCTGAGTAGCTTCAAAACCATCCATGTCTGGCATATGACAATCCATTAATACAAAATCATACTCAGTGTTTTTCAGCGCTTCCACAGCCTTTCTACCAGTACTAACACACGCCACATGGCACCCATGTTTCTCGAGCATTTTTATTGCCACTTTTTGATTTACCACGTTATCTTCAGCAACAAGCACCCGAATATTGTATTGTTGATAGTTAACACCCTCAGTTACATCAGTCGCGAATGGTTTACCTTCACTGGGAGCCCTATATTCTTTCCGACACTGGCTATCCGCTTTCTGCCTCGTGAATTTTGCTATAAATGAGAAAGTTGATCCCTGACCTTCATTACTTTCTACCTCAATACTTCCATCCATCATTTTCACAAGTTTTTGTGATATCGACAGTCCTAATCCTGTACCGCCATATAGCCGTGTCGTAGATATATTGGCCTGACTGAAAGGAAGAAATAATTTTTCCTTGTCCGATTCAGACATACCGATACCACTATCCTTAACACAAAATTGCAACCAAATATGATCCGTGGTTTCTTTCTTTCTTTGGCAAGATACACTAACTCCTCCTTGTATTGTAAACTTGATGGCGTTCCCGATTAGGTTCAGTAAAATCTGTTTAAGCCGGCCCTCATCAGAATTCACAAAACTATCAATATCACTATCAATCGAATAATTCAGGGTTAATTGTTTTTCACTGGCCTTGTGCGAAAGAAAACCCACAACATTACGAAGCGACGCCTCTACGTTAAAGTCAACGGGCTCAAAGGTAAGTTTTCCAGCTTCCACTTTGGAAAAATCAAGAATATCGTTAATGATGGTAATTAAACTAAGCGCCGAATCGGCCACACCGTCAGATAGTTCCCGCTGCTCTTCATTCAAGGGGGTATCTAGTAGCAAACTATTAAGCCCAATAACGCCATTTAGCGGTGTTCGAATTTCATGGCTCATATTGGCTAAAAAAACAGATTTTGCCGTATTGGCTCGTTTTATTTCACGAGTAAGTGAAGACACGATATAAACGGTAGCAGCGCAGACAGCGACATATAGTTGCAATAGGAGTAACGACGTATTCAGTTGCCCCATATAAAAAGGCCCGGACAGCAATGAAGTATGCCAGCAAGCAACAATATCCAGCACCAATAGCGACATTGTCAGCCAATGTGTATTACCAATGAGCGCAATCCATATCAACGGTGGTAATAAAAGATATTCTAACGGGTAGCCAAACTTAAAAATCAGTAAAGATAACACTAGGGTGAATATGGTTAACAATATTGGTCTTAGTTGAAATCGGTCCTCGCTTTTTTCACTCGATGAGTTAAGCCAGACAAAAATTAATGGTGTAAATATCAATATTCCGACCGAGTCGCCCGACCACCAAGTAAACCAATTTACCCCTATATCCGCAACAGAGAGCATTCCTGCCGAAAATAATGACAAAACGCCAATGCTAGCAGAAACAAAACACATAAGAGGAATAACCGCTAAAAACTTCAAGGTCGACTCAAGTTGATCAAAGGAAAGATCGTCACCCACAAACCTCCTGATCAACCAATGACCAGCCAGTGGCTGCAAAGCAGACCCTATACCAATGAATACCGCGGTAATCACCTCTACAAGGCTTAGCGAGTCACTCATAAAACCAATGATATTTATCAAGAACGCTCCCAACCACACTCCCGGCCACACCCTTACACCAAAAGCTAAATAAGCAGCCAAAGCGATACCTGAAGGTGGCCAAAATGGTGTAACGCTACCGGGCGGGATGGAAAATAGGAACCCAAGCCAACCCGACAATACATATGCACAGGTTATGGATAAAAGAAGAACGATGTATTTGGTAGACATTATAAACACTAACACCTCAGAAAATTTATCAAGAATAGGCCTATAGCCTCAGTATAAGGTAAAAGTGAGAAGCCTTAACAGTGTCTGCAGTAAAGTCTCGCCAAACTGAAGACACACACTCCAACAACTGCCTTGCTGAGTTCAGATATGACCAAATATCGCTCACCATTGAGCAGTGGGCCTGGCACTGTTCACAACCCACTATGAGAGTTACGATTCTCGAACTGAAGCTTCTCGATAGGCTTTAGGCCCCATACCAAACCAGCGTTTAAAAGCTTTGTTAAAATTGCTCGTGTCGCTATAACCTAATAGCTCGGCAATTTGTTCTACACTCCACTGTGTATTATTTAAGTAGCTGGAAGCCTGTTCTTTTAACGCATAATCGACCAGGTCTTGGTAACGACTGGATTCTGCGCTAAGTTTTCGCCTAAGTGTTCGTGAGCTCATCCCTAAGCACTCCGCTAATTGTTGTTGATTGAAGCAATATTCTGGCGTTGCTAGTAACAGTGCTAAGACTTTATCTGTGAGCGATTCCGTTGCTTTTAATTCTTTTAACAGCGTCTCACATTGTTGCTGGGCAGTTCTTAGCATTAGCTCATTGGCAGTGTCGCTAACTTCGGTCAAATAGCTTAGATCTAGCACTACGCTGGCACATTGGTGTGAAAAGCTAATAGGACAAGAAAATATCTCATGATAGGGAGTCAAATCTTTAGGCTCAGGGTAGTTGAATTGTACGCTATGAATAGCCTTTTCTGAGCCTAAGAATGCTTTACATAGATTGTAAGAACCGGCGACTGAGCTATCGCAAAGGAACCGTTGAATCTGGGGGTTATTAACACCTGTGGTAAATTCCGTTTTAACGAATGCGCCTTCATATAAAACGTTAAAGTCGACTAATTGTGTTCGAAGTTTAATATAACGAGCAAATAGCTGAAAGGATTCCAAATACGTTTTTCCGGCCATGGCTAAGTGCCCGATAATGCCATGAGAGGATATTGTGAGCTTCTGCCCAACGGCTAAGCCTAGATTATAAAAATYGTCATCCAGTGCAGGGCTGCTTAACAATTGATTTAACTGAAAAAAGCTTACAAATCCGGATGTTAGCGGCTGACTCCGTAGGTCTATAGCAGCGTCCGCCAGTAGACGACTTTGGTTATAGCCATGCTCATTAAGCACTTCCATTAAGAGCCTAAGGTAGCTCATCGAGAAGGCTGGCTGGGCTGGGGATACGTCCGCATTTAACTGAAGTTTGTCCACTTGTCACCTGTTTATAATATAGARAATTCCCTATATTGATACATCTGAACGTTAAGTAACGGTTCATAACAACCAATAATAAAATAACTGGCTTAATTGCCTATAGCAAGTCTAGGGTAAATCAATCATGTACATAAAACACTTTACACAATTAGTTATTGTTCTGTTGTGTTCTACTGTCTTGCAAGCATGTCTTGTGTCTAAATCGGAAGTGGTCAATACCGACTATGGAACTATGGTGGGAAAATCTGACAGTAARGTTGAGCGCTTTCTTGGGGTACCCTACGCTGAGCCCCCTATAGGAAATAATCGCTGGAAAGCACCTAAAAACCTTTCTCCCTGGGAAGGAACACTGGAAGCCAATCTAGGAATCATACCCAGCGGATGCACTCAGTGGTCATATCCAACTGCGGTCTTTAGTGAGGATGAGAATTGTTTGTTATTGCATATTTGGAGGCCTAAAACCCCAGGACCACACCCTGTGCTAGTGTATTTTCATGGCGGAGGTCTAGTGCTTGGATCAGGAACAGAACCCAGTTACAACGGTTATGAACTGGCAGCACAACAAGGTTTTATTGTTGTAAATGTTAATTATCGACTGGGGTTGTTTGGCTTTCTCTCTTTACCAGAATTGACGTCAGAAAGTACCTACGGTGGCTCAGGAAACTACGGTTTTTTGGATCAACAAAAAGCGTTGGAATGGGTTAATAGTCAAATAGCATATTTTAATGGTGACCCCGAGAATATCACCATAGCAGGAGAATCTGCTGGAGGGCTCAGTGTATGCATGCATATGGCATCACCACTAAGCCGGGAACTATTTGATAAAGCCATAGTATTGAGTGGTCCTTGTGGAGATAATGGTTGGGAAATATTGAGCCAAGCTGATGCAGATGCTAAAGGTGTTGTGATTGCGGGTCAGCTCGGTTGTTCAGATGTAAGTACTCGTTTAGATTGCCTGCGAGCATTAAGCCCTTCTGACATTAAGCAAGCTTTAGACATTCCTTTTAACGAACTTTTTGAATTGAGCCTTGAAGAATGGAGTTATTTTCCTAACGCAACCAAGGACGGCTATTTCATAACAGACAGTTTCGAGAAAATGATAGCAGACTCTCCCGTGCGGCAGCCTGTTATTTTGGGTGTTGTAGAAAAAGAGGGTAGTCTTTTCGAGGCATACAAAGATCATCCCAGCAAGTCTAATTATGAAAGCTATCTAGCCATTCGTTTTCCAGGTCAAGCAGATGATTTGAAAAAGGTTTATCCGATTGCTGATTATGACAGCGTTGGTGAAGCGGTGGCTGCTATTTCTGGTGATAGAGCCCTTCATTGTCCAACAGTAGCGGTATCAGACTTTCTTGCAGAGCAAGGTTATTCTGTTCATCAATATGTATTTAATGAATACACCTCGTCAATTTTACGTATGTTAACACTCGTACAGACAGGTGATAATGCGCCTTCTTTAGGTGTGTTTCATTCGTCCGACATTCCCTTTATGTTTGGTATTTCTGGGCCTACCGGGGTATTAAAGACTGATGGGCAAAAAGCCGTTTCTGCGGGAATGCAGCAATATTTTGGTGAGCTTGCGAGAAAAGGCGAACCTAATAGCAAAGAGACAGCAATCTGGCCTGCTTACTCGGCAGACTCGAAAGTTTACATGACAATAGGTGAAGGTTTTTTAACCGGGAGCCATTGGAAAGGTGCCCAGTGTGCTTATTGGAATTCACTCGCGGAGAATTCCAATTAACACAAGGGGGTTTAGCGGCCTTAGATCACAATAACCCCTCCAATCTTTGGGGTAGATTATCATCTGTTAATATCTTCCCGTGACTTGGGATTAATGTTGTTGGAGGTGAATTTTTTAGCTGATTTTTAATCCATCGATTGTAAACCCAGTAATTCTTTACCTGCGTCCAAAACACAACTCGACTTACAGTAAGCCCTGGCCCAGTCCCCATTATTAGCTGCATGCCTCGCCCGACTATTCCCTTTGCTTTTTTTGTGTAATTAAAAAATGAATCACATACAATCCAGAGGTTCCCATTACTGGTCGTTGCAACTAGCCACAACTCCCCATTCCTAGTGGAAGGTGGCTCAAGTAACTTAACTTCCGACGGCAACAGAGGGATAATAACGCTAACTGAACCCACATTCTTATGTCCGTTTTTTTTCAAACGCCCAAGCGATGCTCCCGAGGCGACGACCATGGCTTCAGGGTAGGCTTGTAACCAGGTAGAAATCCCCAAATGATGATACGTGTTTGGCACAAGAATGATTTCTACTTTGGTATCTTTTAAAAACCCCTCCTGAGCTGACGCTAACAAATCTTTTCCTGCACTATAAACCAGATAACCACCTGACTTTAGTCGAACCGCAACAGTACGGCTAATCGCTGGGGGGCACTTATAGGTTGCCTCCCAAATGCCCAATTCACTATCCACCAAAACCCAATTACTGACCGACATAATTCCTCCACTACACGTATATTTTGTCTAGATACTACTAATAAATTATCCGAACGCACAAAAATAGCTATGCCTATTAGGACAAAACAATAAGACGCAATAGTCACTAGCCAAAGATATGGGGTTTATCATGCGTATCACGGCCACATTACCCCTAAGAGCACTCTCTCGAAAAAAACATTATTTAGACCAGATGTTAATCACAACCGATTGGGTACCCTGCCACCTATTGTAAAGCGTCATATTAACTAGTTTCAATGCACACGTACGTCCTGGATAGTTTTAACCTTGGTTAGTCGCATCCTGATCACTTGTGCATGTTTGTAGGTGTTTTGTGGGTGTTTTGTAATTATTTTCTAAGACCTTAGCCTTTTTGAGCATACACTTTGGCCTGTCGATGTTGACTAACACATCTAACCCTGTATATTTAGTGCACGCTTGTTCGCCATGATTTTTTCTAGAAAACCACATGGTAAACCCACTATTATGTAGCAGCCTCCTAATCTGTTTAGCCTGCCCRCCTCTGAAAGTGCGACTGGTGCTGCAAAACTGCTGTTGGTACTAAGCAGTTTGAGCATGACTAGGTCAATTCCGGTATGAATGATAAGTTGAGAACCAAGTATTCCGTATAATGGGCATACGGAAATAGTTTCTGAGTTACGTGGAGTGATAAATATGTCCAAACAACCAAAAGATTCACCTGAGTTATCCAGACGTCAGTTTATGAAACGGTCAGGGTTAGCTGCTGGTGCTGTGGCTGGYGCTGCAGCCGTGGCCATACCGGTGACTAGTTCACCATACAACAAACCATTTACCGTCGTTAAAGAGAACAACGTTGAGCTTCCTTCTAACGGGAAATCCGTTGTTGTTATGGGTGGAGGGTTGGCTGGTTTACAAACTGGAGTGGAGTTGTCTGCTCGTGGTTTCAAGGTAACCATCATTGAGAAAACCGGCACCCCAGGTGGAAAATTAAAAACCTGGCGCGATAAAWCCTTCGGCCCCAAAAACGACCCKGCRAAGAAAGATCCAAATTTYAAGGGTTATGTAAGAGARCATGGCATTCAYGCCATTTGGGGTTTCTATAATAACCTRCGAGAATTTTTRGCCCGTTATGGCTGGGGSTTCACTGAATWTMCSGAWRAWARCKCWATYTATCTYTTTAAGRGYSCAGATGRWMRGATGGCCGAYTGGASCCTGAATTCATTACCCARCCCCTATGGTGCTYTATTGCAAGCMTATRAYTTRGATAYGGGTGAYTTTGTWGAGACAGGAGATAAAGCAGCCGTTATTCAGTTTTTAAGAAAACTGCTTTCATTTGATTTTTACGATAAAAAACAACGTGAATACCTAGACAGTATTACGTTTCATGAATGGGCCATTAAACTGGGTTGCCCAGAGAGTTTTCTAAATAGCATCATGGATGCGTTAGTAGAGATGGCTAATTTCGATAACCCTGACAAGGCATCGGCATTAGCACTAACCACCCTTTGGTCAAACTGTAATGGTGCGCCACAGTTTGATTTAAAAACTGATTTGTATATGAACCCTCCTGGAGAGACTTTCTTACAACCCATGGTGGAATATATAGAAGCCCATGGTGGAGAGATAATTTACAACGCAGAACTTACTGGCATTGAAATCAACGACGGGGTCGTTAAATCCGTCACCGCCTCTCAAATCGGAGACGGTAACCAACGTGTTGCACGCTGTTCAATATGCGGAGCGATATTAGGACCCAATGGAGCTGAATTAACCAAGTGCCCTTTTTGTGGTGCCAATGGCGACATGATTAAACTGATGAAAGAGTCAGAGCTAATCAATCGTAAATTCGATGGTGACTATTTCGTATCAGCACTTGATGTTCCTGCGTCTAGAAAGTTTTATGCTGATAATCTGGATGCCTTTGGCGGCAAAGAGTATTTTAAAAAGATTAACAAGCTACAATCCGTTCATGTATACGTTGCTAATATGTGGTATGAAGGTCAAGAGTTTTGGTCTGATAAAGTGCTACATAAGGATGGCAAACCCTCTGCCGACCTGTTTGCTACGGGCTTCCGTGACTTAGGCATCACCATGAATTGGTCGTTCCCGATAAAAACCAAGACGTCCGGTGAAGCGCGCTCAACAATCAGTGACTATGAAGGTAGGAACGTTTCAATTATCGAAACGCAGATTGCCAATGCAGAATACCTGGCGGGCCATACCGATAAAGAAATTGCGGATAGGTGTCATGCAGAATTAAAAACGATGATGCCTGATATTCCGGAGATGGAGTCATTCTATGTTAATCGCTGGCGCAATTACACAGCTTGTCGTGTAGGAGATAACGCTAACAGTCCAGCGGTGCAATCTCCCGTCGATAACTTACTGTTTGTTGGTGATATGCCTGCCATTGATCACTCCGCAGTGTTTATGGAAAAAACCAATGTGACGTCAAAGATGGCCACCAATTTACTCTTGGATAAAATTGGGCAAAAGGAAGGAAAGATCACCATCTTACCTTCTGGGACGCCTGGTGTTGTTAAGTCAGTCGTTGAAGCACAAGGTTCAGTATTTCCTACCTAAGCCTACGTAAGCTATAAGCGGTAGCATCCGAAAGGTAGCTGCCGCTGTACGGTTTAGTATTTTGTTTGCTTTACCTTTCCTATTATTACCCTCCCCGCCTCTAAAACGTCACATTGCCAAATTTCAATGCACACATACGCTCTATCCTGCATGCATATGAGACGTGGAATTCCGGACACATGCGCGCATTACGCCCTTGTTTTAATGATGATTATCCATTTTTTTAGTATACACTCCAACTTTCGGTGTTGACTTACATTTTTATTCCTGTATCTTTAGTGCACAATTGTTCGCTATTAATTTTGAGTTACATGGAATGATGAATATGTCCAAAGATCCAAAAGATCCAAAAGATTCACCTGAGTTATCCAGACGTCAGTTTATGAAACGGTCAGGGTTAGCTGCTGGTGCTGTGGCTGGCGCTGCAGCCGTGGCCATACCGGTGACTAGCTCACCACTCCATAAGCCATTTACCGTCGTTGAAGAGAACAACGTTGAACTTCCTTCTAATGGGAAATCCGTTGTTATTATGGGTGGAGGATTGGCTGGTTTACAAACTGGAGTGGAATTGTCTGCACGTGGTTTCAAGGTAACCATCATTGAGAAAACCGGCACCCCAGGTGGAAAATTAAAAACCTGGCGCGATAAAACCTTCGGCCCCAAAAACGACCCTGCGAAGAAAGATCCAAATTTCAAGGGTTATGTAAGAGAGCATGGAATTCATGCCATTTGGGGTTTCTATAATAACCTGCGAGAATTTTTAGCCCGTTATGGCTGGGGGTTCACTGAATTTACCGATGAAAACGCTATCTATCTTTTTAAGGGTGCAGATGATCGGATGGCCGATTGGAGCCTGAATTCATTACCCAGCCCCTATGGTGCTCTATTGCAAGCATATAACTTGGATATGGGTGATTTTGTAGAGGAGAAAGATAAAGCAGGCGTTGTTCGGTTTTTAAGACAACTGCTTTCCTTTGATTTTTATGATAAAAAACAACGTGAATACCTAGACAGTATTACGTTTCAAGAATGGGCCCTTAAACTGGGTTGCCCAGAGAGTTATCTAAATACCATCATGGATGCGCTAGTAGAGATGGCTAATTTCGATAACCCCGACAAGGCATCTGCATTAGCACTAACAACGCTTTGGTCAAACTGTAATGGTGCGCCACAATTTGATTTGAAAACTGATTTGTATATGAACCCACCCGGGGAGACTTTCTTACAACCCATGGTGGATTATATCGAAGCCCATGGTGGAGAGATAATTTACAACGCAGAACTTACTGGCATTGAAATCAACGACGGGGCCGTTACATCGGTCACCGCTTCTCAAATCGGRGACGGTAGCCAACGTGTTGCACGCTGCTCAATATGCGGAGCGTTGTTAGGACCCAATGGAACTGAATTAACCAAATGCCCCTATTGTGGTGCAAATGGCGACATGATTAAACTTATGAAAGAGTCAGAGCTTATCAATCGCAAGTTCGATGGTGACTATTTCGTATCAGCACTTGATGTTCCWGCGTCTAGAAAGTTTTAYKCTGATAATCTGRAYGCCTTTGGCGGYAAAGAGTATTTTAAAAAGATTAACAAGCTACAATCCGTTCATGTATACGTTGCCAATATGTGGTATGAAGGTCAGGACTTTTGGTCTGACAAAGTGCTGCATAAGAATGGAAAACCCTCTGGCAACTTGTTTGCTACAGGCTTYCGCGATTTAGGCATAACCGTCAATTGGGCGTTCCCGTTAAAAACCAAGACATTCGGTGAGGCACGTTCAACAATCAGCGATTATCAAGGTAGAAACGTATCCGTTATCGAAACACAGATTGCAAATGCTGAATACCTGGAGGGGTTTACCGATGAAGAAATTGCAGATAGATGTCACGCAGAATTAAAAACGATGATGCCTGATATTCCGGAGATGGAGTCGTTTTATGTTAATCGCTGGCGCCATTACACAGCTTGTCGTGTAGGAGATAACGCCAACAGTCCAGCGATACAGTCTCCCGTCGATAATTTGCTGTTTGTTGGGGATATGCCTTCCATTGATCACTCCGCAGTGTTTATGGAAAAAACCAATGTAACGTCAAAGATGGCGACCAATTTACTCTTGGATAAAATTGGACAAAAGGAAGGGAAGATCACCATCTTACCTTGTGGAACGCCTGGCGTTATTAAATCAATCGTTGAAGCACAAGGGTCGGTATTTCCTACCTAAGTTACAAGCGGCAGCTTTCGAAAGGTAGCTGCCGCTGGTTGGTTTAGATTTTTTCTATACCTACCGGCGGCTATCTCTATAATATTTTAAACCTGTTAAATCCCAGTATATACGCAAGCAGAAAAATGAGAACATATTGCTACCCATATGATATTAATTACCTTCAGCTATAAGGTTATACAAAAATGTTATAGGCCTTCCCGCTAACTAGAATCAATCATCGGCGCTCCAGCCCCTTTGAACATTCGTTAGTAGAAACAGGAGCCCCATAGGTATCTAAGTGTTCTTTAGAGCCCTTCTCTCCCCATAACCTCATTGTTTAGACCAGACTATACTCACAATCCGGCGGGCGCCCTAGATTACTGAGAGTGGTGGAATATTTTGTCGCCTAAACCCAAATACTTCAATACCTTATCAATAACTAATAAGGCTTTGATTGTTGTTATAATTTTAACTTAATCGCAGCAACCAACACATCTTCTGCTATATTTATATGATATATCACATTTTTGTCATGACTCGAATTTCCTTGCTGGTAACATACTAAAGAGCTCCAATATGCATTGGGCGCAATGGTCTGCACAATCTACTTTAACTACTCGGCCAATAAGCAGGCTGTTTTTCTTTATTTTTTTTATTCTCATCGCTTTTATTTCAGTCCCTAGTTTATATGCACAAAACCCGAACAATCTACAATTTCAAAAAATTCCTGTTAATCGAATCCTTAACACTTTTATGCAAGACAGTGATGGGTTTATCTGGATTGGCATGCAAAGTGGGCTGTATAAATACGATGGTTACCATTTTAAACTATATGAAGCCGGAACTGGTGATCTTAACTCCAACTGGATCTCTGCACTTTATGAGGACAGTAAAGGCATAATATGGATCGGGACTTCAAGCGGCATATCGACTTACAATAAAAACAACAATCAATTCCAACAATATCATCACCTCTCTAGCGACCCTTACTCACTCTCATCCAGCGACATACAGCTTTTTAAACTACAAGCCTTTGCTGAAGATAATCAGCAACGCCTATGGATCGGTACGGCTAGTGGCCTCAACCGTTTTGATCGAAAAAATCAACGTTTTATTCGCTATGGTTTTGAGGATGTCGGTCTGACGGATGGCGATATATGGGCAATAACAACCTCAAAAGATGGTTTTTTGTGGATCGGCACAGCCAATGGCCTACACAAGTTTGATCCACTAAAAGAAATAGTTGTAGAACAATACCCAAGTGAGGATGCAGCCAATATAAGCCGCATTACAAATAATCCAACAACAGCATCCCACCGAACGAAAAACATAGTGCACCAAGGTTTATCCGGCAGACAATTTTCTGCACTATTGGAGGATAGTCAGGGCGATATATTCGTAGCGAGTAGAGATGGTCTATTACATAAACTAGATCCACAAAGCAAAATAATCACCCGTATCAAGACCCCTTTCAGTAATGCAGGTGGATTCATTGACATTCTAGAAGATAACCAACAACAAATCTGGGTGAGCAATTATGGTGGAGGGATTGGAATATTAAACCCGGAGCGAACCAATATCGTCGTACATAACTACGACGTTAAAAACCCAAAAGGCATCAGCGGATCTCAAACGGTGGCAATGCACAAAGATCCACAAGGCGCAATTTGGGTTGCAGAATTCTCTGGCACCCTCAACCGTTACGACCCATTCCAACATCAGTTTACCGCCTATGAACATCAGCCTACTAACGACAACAGCTTGAGCAAAAGCAGCTACATTGGCCAGTTAGCTGAAGACCCTGATGGAATCTTCTGGGTGGCTGTGGCAGGTATTGGCATAGACCGCTACGACCCAAACACTCATACATTCACTCACTACAATCATGATCCAAAAAATCCAAATAGCCTACCGGAAAGCTTTGGACAGTCGCTTATTGTAGACAGCGAAGGTCGATTATGGATAAGCACTGTTAACTTTATCTGTGAATTTGACCGCAACAGAAAGGAAGTTGAGCAATGTTTAGAAACATCAGAATGGCCCTCATTTCCCATAGAGGATATTAATGATCCCAATATCATCTGGTTTGGCTCATGGGGGGTTGGTATTATTCGTTTAGACAAGAAAAAATATGAACTAAGTTATATTCGTCACGACCCCAACAATCCTAAACAAAGTTTAAGCAGTGATGCTTCCGTAGTAATTTATCAGGACCAAGAGGGTATTATATGGGCTGGAACTTTCGGTGGAGGACTAAACTTATATGATCCAAAAAGTAACCAGGTGATTGCTCAATACCGTTTTAATAAAAGTGATGCTTCCAGCCTAAGTAGTAATACAGTTTTACATGTCTATCAAGACTCCAAATCTAGAATTTGGATTTCCACTGATACTGGATTGAATCTATTCGACAAAACAAATAAATCATTTATACGCTTTAACAATAGTCTGGACAACTTCCCTCTTTCTTCCGTCTCCGCAATTATTGAAGACGATTCAGGTATGTTATGGATTGGTGGCAACCATAATGGAACCATCATAAAATTCGATCCTGAAACTGGTAACTATACCAGTTTTAATGAAAGCCACGGCATTCACCCTGGCACCAGCATTGCCTTTCGTGCAATCAAAGCAAAGGATGGCAGCCTTTGGTTTGTTGGATATGGTGGACTTACTCATTTCTTTCCCCAAGAAATCAAACAAAGTGACTATAACCCTCCAATCTATTTCACATCCGTTACACAAGGGGGAAAAGTACTTAATCCAGATGTRGCTTTYGAATATACCAAAARYATTCAGTTGGATTGGGATAGAAACTTTTTCGAATTTTCAGTRGTAGCTCTCAACTATCGAAGCGCAAARAAYAACCAATACCGCTGGAAACTGGAAGGYGTYGATAAGGAGTGGTTTGAGGCWGGYAATATTCGCCATGGCCGTTACTCTGGACTACCTTCTGGRRACTATCAATTGGCTATTCAAGCCTCAAAYAATGATGGCATATGGAGTCAACAAACGACTAWTCTAATWGTAARRGTRAATGCSGCATTCTGGCAAACGCTTTGGTTCAAAATATCACTRTCAATYYTAATCATCACTTCTATTGCTRTAACTATTGYTTTACGTTTCAGGTYAATTCAAAAAAACCGCCAACTWCTAGAACAAGAGGTTATTCTTCGCACACAGGAACTGAAACAGRGTAATGCAGAGCTAACGCACCAAAAAGACATGGCTGAAATTGCTAACCAATCCAAAAGTGAATTTCTAGCAAATATGAGTCATGAGCTTCGCACTCCACTTAATGGAATTTTAGGTTATACACAAATATTGCTTCATGATAGACAAATTTACCAAAACCGCGCCGCTATTGAAGGTTTAAATGTAATACTAAGCAGCGGTGAGTATCTACTAAATCTTATCAACGATATTTTAGATCTCGCAAAAATTGAAGCCGGAAAAATCACTCTTACGCCAGCAGAATTTAATCTGTCTAGTTCTATTAATAACATTATCACCATCATCGAATTGAAGGCAGCTGATAAGTCACTAAAGTTTAATTGTTATATTGACCCCATATTACCAGATAATATTATTTGTGATGAAAGACGTTTAAGGCAGGTATTACTCAATCTTCTTGGAAACGCTTTAAAATTCACAGACAAAGGTTCAATTTCACTTAGGGTTTTGGCTATTGATGCCAAACCAGACCAATCAACCAAAAGCATACAAAACATTCGTTTTGAGGTAACGGATACTGGGATTGGATTATCACAGGAGCAACAAA
Organism: Moraxellaceae bacterium; assembly: GCA_002402125.1. Classification (GTDB taxonomy): domain Bacteria; phylum Pseudomonadota; class Gammaproteobacteria; order Pseudomonadales; family Ketobacteraceae; genus 42-54-T18. Next base: position 6,934 of record NVVG01000007.1, on the reverse strand, counting down.
AAAACATATTCAATCCATTCGTTCAAGTGGGTGACGCTAAAAAGCAGGTTCAAGGTACAGGATTAGGACTTGCTATAAGCACAAATTTCATTCAAACAATGGGCAGCAAGCTACACGTTAACAGTCAATCAGAAAAAGGAAGCACGTTCTGGTTTGATCTAGCTCTGAATATAAGCATCAACATAAATATTAATGAATCATTCGATTCAGATAAAAATGTTATTGCTTACAAAGGAAAACGAAGATCAATTTTGATTGCCGATGACCACGAGTCAAATCGAGAGGTTTTAAAAGGTCTATTAGCACCACTTGGATTTCAAATATTCGAAGCAACTGATGGACAGGATGCCATCAACAAAGCCAACGATCACTATCCAGACATTATCTGCATGGATATAAAAATGCCGGTAATTGATGGTATAAAAGCAACCAAGGTAATAAGAAAAAACCCATTATTTGATGATATTGCAATCTTTGCCGTTACTGCCAGTGTATATGAAAGTGATATTGATAAACTGATATCAGCAGGCTGCACTGATTTTTTGCCAAAACCAATCCATGAAAATATGTTACTAAAAATGCTTTCTGACTCAGCAAATATAGAGTGGATTTATGATGACGGTAATATTTTACCAGACGAAATTAATGAGCGATCAGAAGACGTTAACTCAGAAATCCTAAACAGCACAAACCCGATAAAAACAGATTTCCACAGTTCAACATCCATCTTGATTGCTGATGACAATCCTGTTAATCAAACTATTTTATCTCATATATTAAAGTTGATAATTGTAAATGTCGACATCACCATTGTAGATAATGGCGAACTTGCAGTTACACAAGCTAAAAACAAGTTCTTTGATATCATTTTTATGGATAAAAAAATGCCCGTCATGAATGGAATACTAGCAACTAAAGAGATCAGAAAATTCACTAGCGATGTCCCTATTTATGGCATTAGCGCTGAAAATGTTGAGGCAGAACTTAAACTTTTTATTGAAGCAGGTTGCAATGGTTATCTTGAAAAACCATTTAGAAAGGAAAATATTAGAAAAGCATTACTAAAACATATCCATCATAAAAACATATACAATGAAGCAGCGGTGAATTCGAAAAAAACAGGCAAGTAATCGCCCCCACCTATAGCAATTACCACTAATTGACGAGAAAAAAATAAGTGACATTCTGGCCTGCGCTGATTCTAAACCGATTCCCGAACGTAATCGATCAACGCAAAGGTTCTAACTTGATATCGCATAAAATTAAGGGTTTCTATCAATTAATACAACCTTTCGTAAAGCCAATTTACTACGTAACGGATTAAGTGGATTTTTTACAAGTTTTTGTTTATTTCTCAGCATTATTGACTACTATCATTAGGAAAATATGATTAGGCGCATATATATACTCTTAACCATGCTTTCTATTAAGAGTTAAACACGTTGATTAAGAGAATCATTTCCAATAGTCAAAAACGGTTTTCGGATAACTTTTAGGGATCTGAGTTTATGAGGAAATTACTGGATAACAACGCCAAGCGCAATAATGCTAGCCAACGTATAGGATTAAGAAGGATTGCAGTATTCATGGAGGTGTGTTGCTAACACAACATTATTTTAATCTAGCAACAATCACCWGYTTGAAAAATACGGATGCTTCTAATCTATGAATAATKRCGARMAAAACWTCGATCTCAATCAAGTTGATGCTTATACAACCCATCTCACCGAAGTTAACGAACACCAAAGAGTACTAGCGTCAGAAGATATTTTTAATGAACAAGGCGTGCTGATCCTAAAAAAAGGTACGGCCATCTGTGCCAGYRTTCAGGACAAAGTCCTTCAATTCAAATTACTGAAACCTATTGAATACAGCATTTCWATTGAAAATGAGCTGGATACAAAAAGCCTWATAMAATTGATMTCCGRATTTTTAGATGATCATCCCCAGTTACGGCAACTTCATGACTCATTAAACCTCTCTACCCATATTAGATGGCTTTGTGGAACTATTAATGAGTTCCCTATTATTAAACAAAAAATAACGGTACTTTCACTACAGCTAGAATCTCATTTTAACCGTTCATTAGCGACGGCCTGGTTTTCAACATTAATTGCAAAACAAATGGACCTGCCGGACAACCAGATAAAATCTGCTTTCTATGCGGGTTTGTGTATGGAAATTGGATTATTGCATATCGATCCAATCATTGTTAATAACACYGAGGATCTTACAGAAAATCATACTCGACTAATACAAGGTCATACCGCAATAGGTTGGAAAATTCTTCAGGGAATAAAAGGGATGCATAGGGATGTAGCGCTCGCCGTATTTGAGCACCATGAACGTTGTGATGGCTCTGGATATCCAAAATCAAAATTTCTAGATGAACTTGGACTRATAGGTCAGATTGTRGGAATGGCCTGTTTGGTTGTCGACCATCAGATGAGTTGCAAAAATAAAAACAGCCCTTTAGGAGACTTACTTCCTATCTTGCAAGTTAATGCGCTAGTACATAAGTACGAAGTATACGACGTTGCCATTACTGTAGTGAGAAAAATACTAAATCAACATGTAAGCATCTTATCAAATCAGTCCATTGACCGCTTTATTAATGACACCCTCAATAAAACAGAATCACTAAAATGCTGGATTGAAATTGTCGATGAGATGATTTCCTCCTTACCTGTCGAGCCGCGTAACCGGGATGTTCGGGCAGCTAAACAAGCTTTCTCCTATATACTTTGCTCTATTCGGGGTTCTGGATTGTTGGATGATGGGTATATAGATTGGTTACAACAAGTGAAGGAAGATAAACTAGAGTATGCATTTAGAGAGGTAGAAGATGCTGGTTTGTTTTTGGATGAAATCCAAGTGCATCTATCACACCTTTCTCAGTTCTTTACCACCCGATTCCTCGAAAGCGAGAGCGCAATGCTCTCAAGTAACCGAACCGTCATTCAGGGATTAGAAAAAATAGAAGCGTTACTATAAGCGGTTAGATGTCAATTATCCTGGACGGTTGCTACGGATTAACCTCGACTTAATCAATCGTCATTAATCACGACCTAGTGGTCATGCCCACGCAGTACCATTCATTACGCCCTACTAATTGAGTGGCGGCCTTCGATTTCGACATATCTATTCATAAACTGTCTTCGCGATTGCTCGCCCACTTCGCCACGAGTTGGCATACTCCCTTCAGCAAACGATTCAACGTCAACCGCATCACCAAATACCTTTCTCAACATTGACTCAACTGTTAGGCTATCCGTATTATTCATGGACCCCCAATGAAAAAAACCTTTTATTGACTCTCTCTCAAGACCACTACTGTCTGTTTCTTGGATAAGGTTTGGCGCATTGATAGTAACGTAACCCTTATCGCTAATACTACCCACGGCATTTCCATTTACCCTAAATACCGCACTTTGTGCTACCTGATTAAACTGATTTCTCTTTAGCTGGGATTTCGCTATCAGCCTTTGGTGCTCAGCAAGATCCTGCTGGCGTGAGTGAACTTCTGAATCGACAAAATTAGCGAAAGAGCGACCATTGAACATTTCAAATGCCTCAGTACGAGTTGGCCCTTGATTTAGAGAATAATTTTCCACTGAAACACTACTGCCGTACTTTTTCCTAAGCTGTTCCACCAGAGCATCAACATTAGCACCTATACTTCGAACGATATTCCCTACCGTGTTAGTTGATGTTACGCCACCTTCTTGTTGATACATGGCGACAATTTTTCCATTCACACGAACAATGGCCTTGTAATCCCTGGCATTAGCCATTCCTTCCATCTGATCCTTATACTCTTCGATATCAGTCAACCCTGCATGCCCAGAAGACTCCTTTATCGGCTGAATCAGATGCTGAAATCTTTCGATTTCTCCCGGAGTGAAGCGCTTTGGCATCATTAGATAAGTAACGTTCTTGCCGGCACTGACCCTAAACCCTTCCCCCTCCCCCTCTACATCGTGTGTGGATGTGATAGCAATTGGCTTACCTGCTGATTTATTGTCAACAGCAGGCGAATTGGAATAGTTACTACCTAAATTTTCGATTGTCATATTAAGTTCCTTTTTTTTCAGGAAAAAGGTAGGTGCTCGTAGCGCCTGAAATATTCATAAACTCAATCCTTAAAAATTACCGTGAACATATCATCAGGCAACATATATGCCATATTAAAATACCCAACAAAAACAGATCAATAAAAGAACAATGAAATACAACACAATAAAACAGCTACCAATGCGGCAATTTATTTCCGCTACGCGGAGTGTTTTCTCCACCCACAAGAAAAAACCTAACTAGGAAAGGCTTTGCGGTTTAACTTGACATGAAATTTATCCTCACACCTATAACTACTGTTCTGAGCTATCTAACACTCTTAGAGTTACAGATGCAGCATAGTAATAAAAAATATCCCTAAACCGCTACCTTTAACCATTCCATATTTATCTCGGCGCTCTGAGCATCCTAGTTTTCTTTCAGACAAAACCAGCTTAAATATTCATAACGTTATTTGAAAATGGTATTTCCAATAAAATCAATTCCCACACAAAATTGTAGTATTTATACGATAATAATTTTACTTGTTGGTCTATGGTAACCGTATCACAATAAATTAAACCGCTAGCATTTTGTAACGCCATATTGGTTAAGCACCTCAATCACTAGGCGTTAAATTTTATAGGGTCTCTATTTGCGGGGGGACAATAACGATATTAGGGGAGTTTTTTTGAAAAACCTGCTCTTACTATATAGTCTATTAATCCCGTCACTGCTTTTTGCCCAACCGACAGAATTTGACGACCTATTCCAAGAACTATCAGAATATCTTCAATTAGACATTACCGGTTCCACTCTTACCCCTGAAAGTCTTAAGACCGTGCCGTCTGCTGTCTCCGTATTCACGCACAGCGAAATCCAACGGTTGGGATTGGATACTCTAGATGAACTCATGAACCTTGTACCAGGGTTTCAATCATACCGCTCTACAGGCACCTCATTAAATTATTCGTATTCTTCACGCGGGCGACGTATTGCCGGTGGAGGATCTGAAATTTTGATATTAGTTGATGGTCAACGTTTACAAGAATCTCGAATTAGCGGCGGATCATCTATAGTACCAAAATTTCCTCTGATGCATATAAATCAAGTTGAATTCATACGAGGCCCTGGCTCTACGATTTATGGCTCTAACGCTATGATGGGAATCATTAACATTACCACTCGTTCTGATGTTAACGAATTCAGTGCTAGCTATGGTAGTTTCAACCGCAAGAAACTCTACCTGTTAAAAAGCCTAAATAGCGGGGAGTTATTTCTAGATATTTTTGTACATCTTGAGTCTGACGATGGCGATGATTATCGGTTGCAGGATTCGTTTAGTAGCAACCTTGTAGCCAGTGATGACCCACGTGAATTTGCCACCCTATCGATTAAAGCCAACTGGCAAGATACCAATATTATTTTTCAGCACTATCAATTTCGAGCTGACAATTATTACATTTTAAGCCGATTACTTAGTAATGGTATAAACCAAAGCAACGCAAAGTTGAGTTCAATATCGCTCCAGCAGGAATTCAACTGGCTGCAGTTCACTTCTTATTTCTGGGTAAGCTACAATCGTTCTGAGCTTGAATTCCCTACACAACTCTCTCCACCAGGCTTTCTTTCTGGCTCTAAGAGCACCCCGTCCAGCTCTGCTCCAGTATATGTACGACCTGTTTTCGACAATTACCGTGAGTTTCGGGCACAATGGCATAACAACTGGCAAGTGAGCCCGCAAAGCAGTGTCCAGTTTGGTATTGAATCAAGACAAATTTTCGCACCAGAAGCAGTCGCTTTTAGTAACTTTGATTTGGCAGCTTTGACCACAGGTAACCTTCCTGTGAACTCTTCGAACAGTAATGATATAACAACTGTTGTACAAAGTAGATCTAATCGAAAAGTTATTGGTCTTTATAGCCAGTATCAGGATCTAATAAATCAAACTAGCCACATAACTTTGGGATTACGTTACGACAATTTTTCCAGTATCGGGTCAAAATTTAGTCCTAGGTTATCTTTAGTTCAAGAATTAAATCCGCAACAAAATCTCAAGCTACTCTATGGTGAAGCATTTCGAGCTCCTGTTGAAAGTGAACTTAACTTGCAAAATAACCCCGAGGTTTTAGGCAATCCAAATCTAGATCCTGAGAGTGTAAAAACTTGGGAGTTGATCTGGCTAGGCCATTGGAGCAATACCGGATTTTCCCTTGGGTACTTTGAAAACTATTTTGATAACGCAATTATTCGAGCATTAAATACAGGAGGTGAACATCAGTACCAAAACATTGATCAAGATCCCAGTAAAGGTTTTGAATTCGAAATATCACACATGCCCAACCCACACTGGCTTCTGCGGACTACCTATACCCATTTCACCAAAACACCACATCTAACTTTTTTTGAGGCTGATCGCTTTTCATCCATACTGGTTAACTACCAGAAAGATAACTGGAACTCGAATTTGGTAGCCACCTGGTTTAATGAACGAAATAGTGCAGCTATAGGCAATTTAAACACCCTTACTTCTGTAGACGAATATTGGTTACTTTCGGCAAAAATAGCATATAAAACAAGCACGAATTGGAAGTTCTATGGCCAGGCAAAAAACTTACTGGATAAGGATTACCTAACACCACCTGCCATGCCTAATCGAGGCAGACAGATATTAGCGGGCATTGTTTGGGAGTTTTAAGGACGACAAGATGGTATATAGTACTGCAACACTAGATTAAATGTTCATAACGTTATTAGGAAATGGTACTTCCAATAAAATCAATTCCCACACAACATTGTAGTATTGCTACGATAATAATTTTACCTATTGGTCGATGGTGGCCGTATTACTACAAATTGAACAGCTAGCGTTTTGTAACGC
>NVVG01000231.1 GCA_002402125.1 Moraxellaceae bacterium | reverse complement strand
CGCAATGACATCCACACTGTCTGTTACTCCCGCCTCGATCACCGCAGATGGAGTAACAACTGCCATCATTACGGTGCAATTGTTCGACGCTCTAGGCAACAATCTTACTAAAGGCGGTGAGTTAGTTGTTATCGCTGCAAGCGGAAACGCCTCAATTAGTTTAACTATCGACAACCTTGATGGCACCTACACTGCAACCACCACCAATACGCTGGCAGAAACCGTTATCGTAAGCGCAACACTAAATACAATAACAATGCCCAACAATGAAACAATCACCTTTACTGCCGGTGCAGCCGATGCAACCCAAACTACAATTACCGCATCATCAACATCACCAATCACCGGCAGCTCAATATTCATAGCCGTACAGGCTAAGGATATCTTTGGAAACAATGTCGCCATAGACCCCAACTTAATTACACTAAGTCAAGATGGTAACGCCATAATTGATCCGTTCGTAGATATTTTCGACGGCGCCTATGTTGTTGCACTAACCAATAATGTGGCTGAAGTGATCACTATTACCGGTACACTCAACGGTGTAGCTATTATCGATAAAGAAGTCATCACCTTTGCGCCCGGCGACCCTGACCCTATTAACTCTACAATAACCGCAGACCGGTCCATCATCACAGCAAATGGAACCGACACCTCCATTCTGACAATTCAGACCCTCGACATACTAGGCAACCCCGTTACTTCAGGTGGACACAACATTGTATTCTTCGATGATAACGAAGCAATCATTAGCGAAACAACAGACAATGGAGACGGAACTTACACCGCAACCATCAGCAATACCTCGGTGCAGTTTACTAACGTTAATGCCACATTAGACAGCGTTATTATGACTGGTGTTGTGCAAATCGAATTTGTTGAAGGTGGTTTTGCCCAAATAAACGATTCTGACGGTAGGTTTATTAACGGCACTGGCCCTGTTGGAGCGAGCATTGTTGTCCAAGATGCTGATGGCAATAGCTTATGTCCACCAATAACCGTTGATGTCGACGGTAACTACCACTGTCTAATTACCGCGCCTATCACAGACGATGAACTTCTAACTGTGATCACAACCGACCGTGCAGGCAACAGTGAGGTCAGCACTATCAGAACCAACACGACTGACTCTGACAACGATGGTATTTCAGATATTGTCGAAGAGCTTGTAACAAGCAACATCCTTGCAGATGACATACGTCGAAGTACTGACACTGATGGTGACCAACTACCTGATTATGCAGAGATCCTTCTTGGCTTTAGCTACTTATCAGATGGCGAACCCGTTCCTGATGGTGGAAACGATTTTGACAAAGACGGTATCTCTGATGCAGTGGAATACTACTTCGCTAATGCAGGCGGCTTATCCGATAGCCGGCTATCCACCGACACCGACAATGACGGCATACCTGACATAACTGAATTGGTAATTCCAAATGCCGATTTCAACAACGTTCACCTACCACAACCTGGCGGCTCATCTGACCTTGACAATGATGGTGTAACGAACGCAGTAGAAACCTATCTATCCACCTTATCCATCAGCGGTATCGATAGCTCCTCTGACTACGATCACGATGGGTATAGTGACGCCTTAGAAGTTCGATTGGCATCCAACCCTCTACGAGCCAATGAGCCTGACATCGATAACGATGGTGTTAATAATGCTATTGAGGCGTATCTATCTGGGACCATTGATGACCTCCGCGACTATTCTTCAGAAGACACTGATCAAGACGGTCTGTTTGATATTTTTGAACTTACATTATTCTCTGATGTAGACGACTCCGCCGACGACATCAATGACCCACAAGATGGTGATGCCGATGCTGACGGAATTTCTGATGCAATCGAATTGTATCTAACAGGTGATACCACCGGTGCATCGATCGATCATGATGATGATGGTGACGGAGTTACTGATGTCATAGAAGTTACTTCTGGCAGCGACCCGTTCAGACATTCCAAGCCTGTCATTTGGATTGACGTCGAAGATCTTGGTGGTGGCGAAGTTAACATTACTGCCAACATTGGTGGATATCAAACAACATCACCCATTTTCAGCTGGACCAGTTCTGATCTACCAATCATTGCAGTCGGTCGAACGATAACCATATCCAACCTAGATGCTGGCAAGCATTCAATAACACTAACCGTAGATCAGTCCATCAGTACGGAGTTCACCTCCACCATAACCAGGCATTTTTCTGTTACCGACAGCGGTGAGATCGATGCTGATGCTGATGGTATCAGTGATGATTTTGACTCACATGATGGTTTAATGGGATCAGAGGAAATGCTGCATACCGCCATAGGATTCAGTACAAGGTACATTGTACAATCACAGTATGGTGTAACCGTAAGGGCTGGGCGTATTGCGGACATGGGTAATAACGAAATAAGTGTCATTGCCAATGAACAACTTATTGATTATGTTAATCAAAGTTTCCCTATTACCGCAGGCAATACTGAGCCAGTTAGTAATCTCATCTCATCACCAAACCTGTTCGATATTGATATTGTCAATCTGCCCAATACTGGTGACTCGGTTGAGATCGTCATTCCATTAAATAGTCCGCTACAAGCAGACGCAGAGGTTCTCTTATTTGAATATTCGACTAAGCGTTGGTTTGAAATGGATACGGATCCTGAATTTTCTAACGATCGTAGGAGTTCTGCACCTGGCAATCCAGGCAGTTGCCCTCCCCCTGGGCATGCAACCTATACGGACGGCCTTACTCCAGGCCATTACTGTATTCAACTATTGGTGACTGACGGCGAAAATAATGACATAGACCTTGAAACAAATGGCGCAATTCCATTATTAATTGGCATTGGTTCAGGCAACATTCTTCCAAAGCTCATTCAACTCAGCGGTGCCGACGAAGATATATCTAATGGTGTTATCACTAGAAGCCAGAATGGCGGTGCAGGTTCACCTGGTTCAGATGGCTCATCTGGCTCATCCAAATCAGGAGGCGGTGGTGGTAGTATTAATCCACTGACTCTACTTTTCTTAGTGTTTATCGCTCTGAATTTTTACGGCCGAGCAAACGCTGCTCCTGCGGGCGATGCCATCACGTTAGGCGGTGGTACTGTTGATTACACAGACGCCCTGACAACGGTAACCCAAACTACCGAGCGAATGGCTATCGAATGGGACGGAGGGTTTAATGTTGGCGCAGGTGAAGCGGTGAATTTTATACAACCCAGTAGCTCTTCGATCGTCTTGAACTACGATAAATCTGGAAACATGAGCAATATTTTGGGAGACATTACCGCCAATGGACAAGTAGTCATACTCAATAGCGCGGGTATCTTAATCGGAGCAGATGCATCCATAGATGTTGGTAGTTTCTTCGCCTCTGATTTAACCACAACCATAAGCGATTTCAATGATGCGGACGGGGATGGGATGTTCACCCTTACGGATTCAAACATTCACGCAGGTGGAATTGTAAACGAAGGCGATATCTTTACCTTTAGCGAAAGTGGAACCTATCTTGTTGGCCAATTCATTTCTAATGATGGAAACATATACAGTTCTAATGGGGACACCCAATCTGTCATTGCGGACGCTGTTATTGTTACAACGGATGCAAGTGGAATTCTAGGGGTCCAAATAGAAAACCCCCTAACAAATGATATTTCTCCTACCGGTGAACTATTCGTTAACAATGGCGATATTATTGCGGCAAACGGCAACGTCTATGTTGACGTATTTTATAGCGACTCTATTAAAGCAGACACTGTAAACCAAGGCGGCCTAATGAGAGCCGTTGGGGTCACCGAGGGGAATGGGGACGCTATAATAACATTAACAGTTCACCATACTCCGCCAGGCGCGTCAGATGTTGATTCTGTACTATCAGAAAACTTACCCGAAACTAGYGATCAAGTTGGACCAGCYATTGAGATAGATCTTGCYGATCAAGCCAAAGTTTCACTAAATACAATTATGCCAGATTGCAAAGCAGACCCCAATTTAGACCAAGACTGCGAAAAATATCAAGCAATCAAACGTTACTTGGGGCGATTATTAATTGGTGGCACACTGCCTGATAATATCAATTAGAATGCTACACCCGCTTACTTTAGTTCTTGCTCTATTTTTGGTTTCTTTAGTCTCAATGAGCGCTTATTCAGAGACAATCAAAGATAACAATCTACGCTACGGCGATACTCCGACCGACATGAAAAATGGCCTGATCAGGATCCGTCGCATTCGTTTGGAGGGTGACCCACTTTTCCCRAAATACGGTATTACAGAAAAGTTCTTACAAAAACGCATCAACCAAGTATACAGCCATATGGGRAAATCTCTCAGCATGGCGTCTATCAATAAAATYGCRGACTCAATCACCCTAGCTTACAGAGAAAAAGGATTAACCTTTAACAGAGCCTTTATCGTTCCGCAAGAAATCAAACAATCAACACTTACAATTCATATACTGAAAGGCGTACTGTCTGAAATCGATCTCTACGACAACGACCTTTACTCCAAAGAACAGATATTGAGACCTTTCAACCATCTTATTGGCAAAGTAATTTACGAGCCAGATGTCATGAAAACCGTTAATAATCTCAACAAAAAACTAGGCTTGAAATTATTCGCCTATTTCTCCACCGGATCAAAGCAAGGTGAATCCCGCTTAAACATCAAGGTATTAAAAGAAATTGGCCACGAGACAAAAATATTGGTGGATAATAAGGGCACTACCCAAACAGGACAAAATCGTTTTTTATTATCTCACTCTATGAACAATCCATTTCAAAAATCCGGCCGCCTCACCGCGTCAATGTTAACAACTGATGAAGAAAAAAATATATTTGGCGGTCTATCTTACTATACCCCCATCTCAGATCGCCAAAAATTGGGCGTTTCATATTTACAAAGTAACTTTGCCATTTCTGGCCAATTTTCCCAATTCGGTTTAGAAGGCACCCTATCAACACTCAGCGGTTTCTTTTCGAACAGCGACCCCATAGATAAAAGCCGATCAATGAAAATAAGCCAGAAAACAACCCTCGCGTACAAAAGATCATCGGTATCTAGCATAGAACAGTTTTCTAGCATTCTGGATGACGACACTAACTACTTTCAAGCAGAACTCTTGTATCAGCGCCACTACAACATCGGACAAAAAGATCAATATATTGGGAGTTTAAAACCCACCATAGGTTATGTAACTGTCGCCGACGACGCAGACATTGCAACGAGTTTTTTTACAGTTGATGCCAGCTTTCGCTTTATACTATTTAACTGGTTAGATTTAGACATGCATAGCAACTCCCTCAGCCTTTCGGCTAAAGGCAAATTAACCGGAAATCATCTACCTGCACCAGAACAGTTTGCCGCAACGGGCCCAAGCGTAAACCGAGGGTACGCCCCAGGACTTTTTAGCGGTGACATAGGATTAACCATGACCGCAGAACAAACATTTAATTGGAAAGTTGATAAGATAGCCCGATTAGACGGACTACTGATCCAAGCATCGGTATTTCTCGATTATAGCTACGCCACGTTAAACAGCAGCGAGACTTTTGATGCGTCTTTTTCAAGCATGGGCATTGCGGTTAGTGGGCATTTCCAAAACCAAATAAAACTGGGCTCTAGCTTTGGAGTTCCTTTAAGTCATTCTACCAGCAATAACCTAGAGATAGATCCTGATTCTCTAGTGGTTTATGCCAACGCTAGCATCTCTTTCTAAGGCGATATCATAACTAAACTCAAAAAACACTAAGAGCCAACCTTCATTAATGTTTGCTCTCGCCTTTATTGTGCTCATACGTTAGCTACGCAATCACCTCATCCGAAATTGTCAGCTTTTCGAAATTAACTGAGGTAAGGCCATTGAAAATGGTTTGTTAATTAGCTCCGACCTACTTAACTTAATCAGATTTATTAACACACATTAAACCCCTCTCCAGCGCGTTGTAGTATTTCACCTCTTTCAATATCGATCAATTAACAACCAAAACCTTCCCCGTAAAAAGCCTGTGAATACAGGTAGTTGGCTGTGTCCCTACAAAAATACACGTTAATTACGTGTTTTCCAATCCAAAACAGTCTAAAATGCTGCATTCGATATATATAATGATGTTTTTAGATCTTTACGCTATAGGAAGTAAGCGAAATAATAGGCTCCCAATGAAACAACTCGATTTATGAGCTCTGAGGGTAGCAACTAATAAGGAGTAATACTTGAGTAGGTTGTTTTACAATCACCTTTCAAGCTTGTTTTTTTTGATTTGTATACTGATTAGCCTACCCTCTCACGCAATGTTAGAGGCGGCCAGCAACAAAGGAAACGAGCCTACCAGTATAATAGGGGCTGCTTCAGCCTTAAACCTCACTGATTCCGAAAGAAACAACACTGTTAACGTCGTAATAGTAGACTCTTCCCTAGAAGACCAAGCCTTACTTCAAGAAGCGGCAATATCAGCAGATCATTATTTTGTTTACGATAGTGAAAAAGATTCTGCTGGGGATGTTATTGCTAATGTTACGG
>NVVG01000230.1 GCA_002402125.1 Moraxellaceae bacterium | reverse complement strand
TTAAACGGGCGAAGGAATATGCTTAGCCAATTAGGGCGAGGTTTTGAGAGGGTGTAAGTTGACATCTGCAGAGACCTAGCGGTTATGATTGTTATTTCCAATAGTGTACATTCGTACTCTTCCTGAGTGCAAGTTTAATTTGTTTCGCTTTGTAACCCACGTGCATAGTGGGTTTGTATACAAAATATTGGTGTTTGTATGTGTTCGAATTTTATGTTGCCCAGATCGGTTTTTGGGTTTGAATATGTTTATTTATATTGTTATGAGTAATTGGTCGTAACTATTGGTGCCTTTTAGGTGTCTTTCGATACCACTTAGTCGGCATCCGGACTAGACTCGAAGTATGTCTATCCGCTACGTTAGTTTCCACATTGGGGTGTTCGTAGGGCTGTTGCTGTTGGCGTCGTGCAGTGTGTTTTTACCTGAAGGTAATAAGCGCACTCTGGAGGCCGATGAAGAGCGTGTTGTCGGTTTGCCTAAAGGTTTTGTACGAGAAGCATCGCTTGCTTATAGAGGGCCTCACCCTGCGACGATTAATCGCCCGCAAGATCATTTTTCTTTTCCAATAGAAGTGGGCGAAATCGGCCCCGTCGATCCATTATTTGCAGGCGAACATCAATACCCTTTTTTATGCCAAACGGAAGAATCATACTTAGGGCAACCCTTAGTTGATAATCGCGAGGGTGTTGGTATCCCAATTTACGCAGTTGATGAGCTTGGAGCTAAAACAACCAAACGAATTGGGTACAGTAAGGATTGTTCGTTACCAACCCGCATTCAATATCGTTATAACAGGAAAGGTAGTGAAAAGTTTTATCCTTTGGAGCAGGCTAATCAAGATATAAATCAGATAGAAGTTAATGGCAAACTTCGTGACTTTGTTGTTCGAATAGAAACCGGAACAATCAATCGCTTTATTTATGTCATCATTACCTTACGGGGTGATGATGACATTATAGAGAAAGCGGATTTGACCAACTGGAATAGGGTGTTGGTCTACCAGTTTAATGGTGGTATTGGAGTTGGGTTTAATCAGGGAGAAATTAAGGTCCGGAGGTTGTTAAGGCATCGTTATGAACAGCTGGCAAAAGGTTATGCTGTAGTCTATTCCACCGGAAATGAAACGGATAACCACTATAATATTTGGTTGCAAGAAGATACGGCCCTTAGAGTGAAAAAACAGTTTGAGCATGCTTATGCTAAACCAGATTATACGGTAGGTATTGGTGGGTCTGGCGGTGGTTTACAGCAATATCTGTTAGCTCAAAATAGACCAGGGTTGTTGGACGCAGCGATACCACAGTATTCTTATCCAGATATGGTGACCCAAACAACCTATGCGTTAGATTGTGATCCGCTAGAGTACTATTTTGATATTACGGATAGCCAAAATAGCCTATGGGATCGTTGGGAGAATCGCTCCAAAATTGAAGGCTTGAGTGCAAAATCGATGGATGATCCCCCTTTTGCTTTCGCCTATAGGTTAGCTAAATTATTACAGGGTCGTTGGCCCAGTGCGCCAACGGGGTCCAGTGAATGTTCTCAGGCTTGGCGAGGGCCAGCTCAGATCGTACAAAACCCCCATTTTTCAGTTAAGCTCTTTCGTTACAAAAAACCTGTCTATCGGAAAACCCATTGGAGTCACTGGGAGGATGTAAAGTCAGTCTATGGTGCTAGTGACGACGGTTTCGCCAGGTCGACTTGGGATAATGTAGGTGTTCAATATGGGTTGTCAGCATTAAAAGATAATCAGATATCAATAGCCTCGTTTTTGGACATAAATAAAAAAATCGGCGGTTGGCGTCGTCCGCAGCAGATGAGAAAGGCGCGTTTTTGGTTTATCGATGGGCGCACGGATATGTTGGATTTTTCTCTGTGGAGTCAGCACAATCTTAACTTGAGACAGAAGGGTGAGGCACCTGCGCTACGAACTCAGGGTGATGTTGCCGCTATCGAAGCTGCTTATCGATCTGGGATGGTTTTTTTAGGCAAGATCGATATTCCTGTTATCGATATTCGGCACTATCTCGATGGACAGTTGGATATGCACCATAGCTTTGCAAGTTTAGCGACCAGGCAGAGAATTATTGGTTTTGATGGTGATGCAAGCGATCACGCTATCTGGGTGGCACATAAGGATTATGATGTCACAGCGCGCGCGTTTGATGCCATGCACCAGTGGATGAAACGTAGGGCAGCGAATGCGGATAGTGGATTGGCCATTGATGATGTGGAAGATACCTGTTTTGATGCAAAAGGAGGTGTTATTGCCTCGGGCGATGGTGTTTGGGATGGTCAGTGGAACCATAAAACTAATGGTGCCTGTAGCAAACGTTACCCTCCATTTAAAACCTCGCGCCAGGTGGCGGGTGAAGACGTGAAAGGGCTGGTGCTTAAGTGTGAGTTACAATCGGTGGAATTAGCCATTAGCAATGGTGTGTACGGTCCGGTGGATATGCATGCTTACAAGAGGCAGGTAGAAGTATTATTCCCTGATGGAGTTTGCGATTATTCGAAACCCGGTGTGGGTTTTCCGCGAGGGCTTTTTAATAAGCCGATTTTATGGGTGCACAATGCGGATATGAATGATGCGGATATGAATCGTGCAGAAAAAGCCAATGCAGCTAAGGAAAAGGTAGTGGCGGATGAATCTACCATGGCAATGATACGCCGTGATGAAAAACTATCTGAAAACTAACACTGGCCAGAACGATTAGGTCACCCTTGTTCTACAAGCTTTTTTTGGTGATCAGTCTTGGTCTGAAGCTGCGGGAATATCCAGCGATCAAAAGTGACGAGTATATAGGGCAATAAAATAAAGTCGTATAAAATGGCGCTCACAACCATGCCGGTGATCATCTGTGCAACATCGATATTGGGGAGAAAAACGGCCAGTAGCAGGATGGAGAATCCAACTGAAAGCACCAGGGTTGTTAATAGTAGGGCCGGCCCCGATTCAACCATGGTGTTTGTAATGGCTTGGCGTGGTGGGATGTGAGCCAGACGAAGACGGCGATATTCACTTAATACATGAATGGTATCATCGACCACAATGCCCAGCGCCATGCTAACAGAGCTCGCAATGGCGAAGTTGATCTTACCCGATAACCAGCCGACTGCCCCTAGGCACAGCAGGGCGGGTAAAATATTCGGGATCAGGCTTACCAATGCGTAGCGAGCACTTCGATACACCAATCCGATGATTAGCGTGATTATGGTTAGAGTCAGGCCTGCGCCCATTAACATGTCTTTAGTTAAGTTCCAGCCAACATTGGCAAATAAAATACCTTGGCCGCTTACGGTGATTTTGATAAACGGCGCATTTGTGGCAAACCAAGTTTCAATGTCATGTTGTATTATAAAGGCTTCTTTGTTTAAGATTTCAGGGATACCAACGGATACTAAAACAGTGCCGGTGTATTTATTGATGCCGAGCTTTTCCAAGGTGTTTTTGCTGCTTGCCATTTCATACAGGCTGAACAATTCTCCGATTTGTTGAGGGTCGTTAGATATGCGTTGCCACCTAAAGTCATTCTCGTGTAAGCCGCGGTGAATGTTAATTAGGGCTGTTGCGTAACTGGCGTGAATACTTGCCCAATACTGTTGGTCTAACCAATGATGAAAGTCGTCAATGGCATTAATGATGATGGGGTCGTAGATAGATTCAGGGCTGGGAAGGTTTAGCATGATGGCAATGCCCTGGTGGGTGCCAAAGTCCTGCTCAAATTGAGCGGTGGCTTTACTGATGTCTGTGGAGTCGGAGAAATACGCGAGGGAGTCGTTGTGGAAAGTGTTTCGAAATAAGCCATAACAGACAAACAGGCTGAGTGTAAGCAAAATAATTAACGGTTTGGATTTGTTTTGATTTACCTGTGCAGAAAAATAGTCGATCAATTTATACAGTAGTTGCGTTGCAGCGCCTTCGTGTAGTGCGCGCGCATCTGGGGCTGTGTTGGGTCTATGTATTAACTCAACGGTGGGGGGTAATATATAAATTGTGGTAATTAACGCAAGGGTAACACCGGTGGCAGCGACAAAACCAAAGGTGGAAAAGGTTGGTGAGCCGGCGACATCTAAGCAAAGAAAGCCGATGCAGGTGGTTAAGGATGTGAGGCATAGAGGTAATAATTTCTTTTTAATAGCGCCATGAATATCGATAGGTTCGCCATGTTTTTCTTGTGCTTGATAGCACATGAGAACGTGGATAACATCGGCTAGGGAAATTATGAAAACGATGCCAAATGCTAATACAGATGTTTGGTTGATGGTGGCACCCATTAAACCGGTTAGTTCAATGGTGATTGCCAGTGCGGCTAAAATGGTTAGAACACCAGAAATTACCAGTGTGATGGAGCCCATAAAACAATAAAGCAACAAGGCACCAGCCAACACGATCAGTGGAAACAAATAAATGCCGTCATGGATGAGGGCGTGGTGTAGCGAAGCTTTAACCGCTAGGTTTCCCCAGGGTTTGATCCGTAAACGATACGTCTCCAAGTTGATTTCGTTGATTGTCTGTACTAATTCGTCGTAGGCCTGCTGTGGGTTAATATCGGCGGCGAAAGTTAATTCAGCGACCGTGCTTAAGCCATTTTCTGCTAACCAAAAGCTTTTGCCACTAAGGTTGTTGATGGCTTGGCTGTGTAAGGCTTGCCCCGTTTCAGTGCTGATGGCTCTTTTAGGGTCAACGGAGTCGCCTAGGGTAATGTTCTGTTGGCCGTCTATTGTTTCTAAGGTTACCGTCGAATCAAGCAGGGACGAAATTTGCTTGATGTATGTTAAAGACTCGATGCTGTGAAATACGGTGGATAGGTTAGTTAAATTGGTGTGGTTGATTAGCATGTCGTTATTGACGCTGTCTAAGCTAACCACGAGCAGTAATGTGTCATTTTTGGCGAATTTGTCTTTTAGTTCTTGGTAGTCCAGTAAGGATTTTTCGCCGGGTCTGAAGTAATCTTCTATGTCGCTACGGTACTCAATATCTAGAATAAAGGGAGAAAGCGCAGGTATTAGGAGTAGCAAAAAGAAGTAGATGGCGCGATTAACTGTCAGGGTAGACAGTACATTCAAAAATCTCATTATTAGTAATTACCGGGAATGTGTTGTTTTAACGGTTGTTTTTATTGTTTTAATTGTTTTTTACCTATTAAAATAGGGTACACAGTCAATCAGAGTATCACTAATGAAATTTAATACCAATAAATCCTTAATCAATTATAACCCTAGGCCGTGCGCAGATATTAATTTGATATGTTTTGCCAATGCCGGTGCTGGCGCGCCTACCTTTCGGCCTTGGACGGCAACTTTCGGGGAAGATGTTGATGTGTGGGCGGCGGCCTACCCGGGGCGGGATACGTTGACGGGCAAAGATCCAGTGAAAACTCTGGCAGAGGTTGTTGAGTATTATACCGCGGATTTGTCCCTGTTCCCTGATAAAGGCTATGTGTTGTATGGTCATAGCTTTGGTGCGTTGGTGGCTTTTGCGCTCGCGCTCGAGTTGCAAAGCGTGGGTCGTGCGCCAGCGGCATTGTGCGTAGGGGCAAGGCATGCGCCACATTTAGATGCGTACGAGTCGATTGACTGGAGAAACCAAACCAAACTGGTTGAGCAGCTTAAGAAGGTGGGAGGGATGCCCGATGCGATATTAAATGACAAAGATATGTTAGAGTACTTTTTACCGCACATAAGCAATGATTTAATGTTAAATGAGCAGGGTGATAGYTTGGTGGGGCAGAAGGTGGAATGCCCAATCTACGCGTTTTCTTCACTAACCGATCAATTAGTCAGGCCCACTGATGTTGTGGAGTGGTCGCAATATACGGATGAGTCGTTTGAGCACACAAGCTTTATCGGGGGACATTTTTTCATCAGTCAGAAAGATAATGGTTTTTTTGATAAGCTCTCTGAAATCATAGGAAAAACAATGATTTAGAGTGATTTTGTTGGTTTTCTAGCTTTGCGGCAGATGGTGCGAGTAGTCGACGAGTCCACAGAATGCAAATTTAATGTTTACATTTGTCACCTGCTTGATGTAAAAAAGGATACAAGTGTTTGCCAAGTTCGTACAACTACGGCGTTTGTGCATAAAAAACACGTTCGAATAAAAAAGCTCCAATAATAAAAATAAATTTAAATAAAAGAAAAATAAAATAAAAATGCGATTTTCCACACCTTCATCATTGGTGTTCTGTGCGATAGTGACCGGCTATGCGTACTGAATACATGTCAAGTAGCGTTAATACTGCGCCGACAAAAAGTTACACGACTAAGGTTGTAACCTTGGTCGATGTACATTCAAATAATGCCCATCATTTGAGTAATATTAAGTGTGCGTCCACTTCTGCATTTGCCAAAGAGGATGCCGGCGCTTCTGAATCATCTGTTCTTAGGCTTCCTGGCAATAACGTTATTCCCCTTTATGCTTATCTCGGGCTTCCTAAAACGAATCGCTCAAAATATGCACGTTATGTGAATGGCGACATTGCAAAAATCAAAGTAACTACTAACGTAAAAGATGGTGCTGATGAAACTTTCATCGGTACTCAAAATGATTTACAAAAACAGATTGTTACTTGGCTTGCTGAACAGCTGGGTACTGAAGAATTTCTTTTAGAT
>NVVG01000229.1 GCA_002402125.1 Moraxellaceae bacterium | reverse complement strand
TTTAAATTTTGATTGGGATCTCAACGAGAATAACACAGTTAGTTTGTCGACTAATGTCTCGTTGGTGATGTCGTTTATACTTACGCCTGCGTGTTCTGTTGCAATCGCCAATTGACAGCCTTCTCTAGAGTGGCCCCAACCGTGTGGCACGCTAATAACGGACTGCATAATAGTATTAGTGACTTCTACCGGTAACTGAATTTCACCCGCAGTTGAGCTTATGGTGATGATATCTGCATCGTTAATGTGGAGGCGTTTGGCATCGGTGGGGTGCATCATGGCGGTACAGCGATTTTTACCTTTTACTAATCGTAAGCTGTTATGCAGCCATGAATTGTTACTGCGAACATGGCGTCGGCCGATTAATAATAATGTGTCCTTGTTCTTTTTAGGAAGAATAGACAGTCGTTGCTGTAATCGCGATACGTCTTTCATAAATATGGTAGGTACAAGGTCAATTTGCTTGTTTGCGGTGCCTAGTCGTTCGGGTAAGCAGGATTGCAGGGCCCCGAGGTCGATTCCGTGAGGGTGTTTTTTTAAGGTTTCTAGGCTTAGATATTTCTCGCGGTTATGGTGCATATTGTTATATGGGCCAATATCAAGAACCTGTCTTGCTATGCTTTTGTCGGGAAGGTGGTTATAAAGGAGGTCGACTAACTGTTTTTGCTGTTTCGCAAAAGTAGGCAGTTTGGTTCCGTAAGGGCCTGTGCGCAATAGCAGGTCTAACATGCCGTCGGCTCCCAGGCGGTTTAGTAATTTATGTTTTACTTCGGCTCCGGCCCATGAAAATAGAGACTTGCTTTCAAGGCGTTTGGTTAGTTCTAAAAATATTTCCCAGTCATGACGTGTGTCGGGCGCGGGCTGGAATAACGGCGGGGAATATTTGGCCGTGTTACGGATAGTTAACATGTTTAGTGCTAGATCATAATGACTATGCTCGAGCGGCCCGGTGGGGGGTAAAATGATGTTGGCATGTTGGGTTGTTTCATTAAGATAAAAATCTACTGCTACCATAAACTCCAGGCTATCGAGGGCCGTTTCGAGTTTCTTTCCATTGGGAACAGATAATACGGGGTTTCCTGCGCAGGTGATTAGGCCACGAATTTGTCCATCACCAGGGGTAAGTATTTCTTCTGCCATTGTGGTGGCGGGAAACTCACCGCCAAATTCTGGCAGGCGGGATACTCGGCTTTTACGGCTGTTGAAAGATCCGGTTAGCCCTGCAATATTCGCCAGCCCTGCTAGATCAACGGCTGGTTGGGTGAACATCATGCCTCCAACTTCATCTATATTGCCGGTGATTACGTTAATGGCCATGATCAACCAGCTGCTTAGACCACCAAATTCTTGGGTCGATGTGCCGGTGCGACCATAGCAGCACGCTCGCTTAGCACTGGCAAATTCGGTGGCTATCTGGCGAATAGCCTTTGCGTTGATACCCGTGTGCGGTGCTACTTTTTCGGGAGTAAAACCTGCCACCATATTGCGTAGAATATTCAAACCATGGGAGAACTCTTCTGCGCGACCTAAATTGACCAGTTTCTTTTGGAACAGGGTTTGCACAATACCCATTAAGAGTAAGGCGTCACTACCAGGGGTAATAAAATGATGTTTGTCGGATGCTTCAGCGGTTTCGGTTTTTCGTGGGTCGATGGTAATAAATTTACCGCCGCGCTGTTGAATCGCTTTGATACGATTTTTGAAGTCAGGCGCCGACATCAGGCTGCCATTAGATGCTAGAGGATTAGCGCCAATACACAGGAAATAGTCGGTATTGTCGATGTCGGGTACGGGCATTAGTAGTTGGCTGCCAAACATCTTCATACCCACTAACATGGGGGCAAGTTGGTCAACTGAGGTGGCGCTGAATCGGTTATGGCTACCTAGGGCCGCCATAAAGGGCATCACCGTTAGCATGCTACCAATGTTGTGGATAGTTGGGTTGCCAGTATACATTCCCAGGGCATTTTTTCCGTGTTTAGCTTGCACGGTTCGTAGGCCAGAAGCGACTTCGTTAAAGGCGTTATCCCAGCTGATTCGCTCCCAGCCTTGAGGGGTTTTAAGTAAGGGGTGGCGCAGCCGGTCCGGATCATTATGAATGTCTTGCAGCGCAACTGCTTTTGGGCAAATATAGCCTCGGCTCAGGGGGTCACGTTTGTCCCCTTTTATTGATAGGACATTACCATCTTCGTGAGTGATTACAATGCCACACATTGCCTCACATAGGTTGCAAGTACGGTAATGCTTTTTTTGGCCTGGCATTATAGAGCCCCTTTAAAAGGTAGTTAGCCGCTAATCAATTGATAGTGGTCAATGGTACTCGCGTGTCGCACTGGATGCAAAGATGAAACAAAAAACGTTTAACTGTATTGCAAAGAGCTGTATTGCAAAGAATTGTGTTAGCTTAGCAGATACTCAATATTGGTGGATGTAGAATTGGTAATTATAAAAAAACTTTTGCTTGCGGTGATTGGCGGTGTCTTGGCTGCTAGCGGTTTCTATTGGTATTTGGGTCAAGCTAATCCGCTGTTGCGAATAGCGCAAGATTATCAGCAGAGCCTTGGGGTGCCGGGRAGTGGATTGTCTGGATCAGGATTACCAGAAGCTAAACCGATTAATATACCAACGATAGATCTTRCAGGCTGGAATAAGGCGGCGCTTCTCGAGGTGTTRAATGAGRCCTTTGACCTAACAAAAGTCGTTGGGGGTTTAGAKGARCAAGATCTTGTTGGTACAGGTGYAGATCCGTTGTTCGAATATTGGCTAAATGGTGTGCTAAAGCGAAGAGCTGAGGTGACCGGAAAGGCTCCTCTATCAGATGGTTCAAGTAAAACTATGACCAATTTGTTGTTGAATATTAGGGAGGTTACTGTGCGTTCGGCGYTCGCTAAGGGGAATGATAAAGCCCTTGTKGCGGCTGATAAATTTCGCATTGCAACATTAATGGCCAAAGGCGAGGTAATGTTTACCGATGAGTTGGGAGAGCCTCTATCTGCGTTTATAGCGACTTTATCGAAGGATGAGTTGAAGATGCTGTTCAACCCATCGCCTAAAACATAATGGCGGGGTTGTTTTGGGGAAACGTGATGTGTAGGCGGAATTGAAATAGATTGATTTTTGGTCGGTACCGGTCAAAACTCAAGCTTTACCCGTCTGAGTCTATCCCATACGATTCAAAACCTGATTAGGTTTGGTTTTTAGTTGTTTTGATAACCTGTTGTTGGACCTAGAGATTTTAAATTTACGCTAAAAAGTTCAAGTGAATCACCTTGTATCCTCTTGATTAAGGATTTGAAGGCGGTCTATTATGAACATCTCAGCAACCTGCTCTACGCAACTCTATAACCGTTTTCTATCTCCTCAGTTTAGTTAGCGTACAGGCGTGTAGATTGGGTTGTCTGAGATAACTTATTGATATCTATTGTTTTTCTGTTTGTTCCTGAATGTTACCTCTTCAATTGAATGCAGCGCCGAAGGGCACTGAAGTGCCGTAGTTTTGGCATTTGTTTTGAGTGTTTATTCCCCGAGTTTTTCTAAGTGTATGGTGCCCTTATTTTAGTGCCTTAAGTTGTCACCTTTCGCTCTTGCAGATCGAAGGGGGCAACCTACAATCGTAAGCATCGATTTTTTTATCCTGCTTATGCTGACTTTTGTTGAGGACTTTATGAACTACGAAATACCCACCTACGAAACTTTATCCATTTCTATCGAGAGCCACATTGCGCATATTCAGTTGAATAGGCCCAGTGAACTCAACACAATGAATGTGGCGTTCTGGCGCGAATTACCCGTTGCAGTACGGGATATTGATGATGAGGCGGCAGCACGGGTGATTGTGATTTCCTCGACGGGCAAACACTTTACCGCTGGCATGGATGTTTCGGTTTTTTCCAATCCCAATAGTCTTAGTTTTGCCGGTGATCGGGCGCGGGCTGCGGAGAATATGCGTCGCACCGTGTTGCAGCTACAGGATACCTTTAATGCGTTAGAAGAAGTAAGGTTGCCGGTATTAGTCGCGATTCAAGGGGGCTGTATAGGTGGCGGCGTGGATATGATTTCTGCTGCCGATTGTCGTTATTGTACTGAGGATGCTTTTTTTACTATTAAAGAAACTGAAATTGGGATGACCGCAGACGTAGGGACGTTGCAGCGTCTTCCTCATTTGATTCCACAAGGGCTAGTGCGAGAGTTGGCTTATACGGGGCGTAAAATGTTTGCCGATGAAGCCAAAGCTGCTGGTCTAGTGAATAAGGTTTTCGCCGATCAGCAGGCCATGTTGGTTGGGGTAATGGAGATTGCGGCGGCTATCGCGAAGAATTCGCCATTGGCGGTGATAGGTTGTAAAGAAATGATTAACTATACCAGGGACCACACAGTGGCCGATAGTTTAGATCATATGGCGACCTGGCAAGCGGGAATGTTTTCTCCAGAAGAAATGATGAAAAGTTTTGCCGCCAAAGCGCAGCGAGTACCCGCTGAGTTTGAAGAAATTGCTCCGGTGCGCCCACCATTAGGAGGCTAGGGCGCCTGGTCTGTTAGCTTGGTTTGTTGACTTAGTGGTGTTGGCGTTATTCCCAGTGAATGACTTTTTCTCCTGCGGCGGAAAATTCATACCATTTGTCAGGGTCGTCACCACTTAGCCAAACGCTTTCGATACAACGCACGGTTTTTCCCAGCGCGGCGAATGCGGCTTTGCCACATGACATATCGTCCTTCCAAGGCAGTTCTCTGCTGTCGAACCAAATGCTGGTAAACCCTGTACTGCCGGCATTTTTGACCAGAATAATGGGAACCTCATTATCTTGATATTTACAATGTAGTTTTGCTCCGCTTTTGTTTTGGCTAATAACATCGCTATCTTCAAATACAGATTGCAGCCAGGTTACCATAGCGTCAATGTCCCCGCCTTCAATGTAGATCTCTAAGTCGGGAAGCTGTTGGTTTTCGTCACTCATAGTGTAGGGCTCTGCGGTTATGCGGTTGTGCGGTTATGCGAGATTTTGTGGGGGTGTGTCTTTCGGATGCGCTGTTAGCGGCCGTTTGGGGTGGAATAGCATCAATTGCACGTCGATATCAACTTCTAGCCGATCAATCCCATTCAGTTTTTGCTTGGCCTCAGGTGACGCTCGCCAGAAGTGGGGCGTCATTGCTAGTAACGCGGCAATATCATGCTGGCTGCTTAGGTTCATCGTTTGTTGAATCGATGTGCGTTGAACGAGTGTGAAGTGCGAGTCAAGCTGGGCTAAGAATTTGTCTTCATTATAATCGTTAGTGCTGTCATAGAGTAGCGATTTGAGCTGATGCAAATGCTGCTTGCCTGCACACAAAACTATCAGACTGCCGCCGGATTGTAATAACCGCTGAAATTGCGCAGGCTGCATTGGGCTAAACACCGATATAATAATGTCGCAGCTTTGTGGAACCAAAGGAATGGCTTTTATAGTGGACACAAAACAGCTCAGGCCGGCATTTCTTTTTGCGGCTTCTTTCACTGCCGGCTTTGCAATGTCGAATCCGTAACATACCAGCTCTGGGTGTTGCTGTATTAAGGCCTGTTGAATGTGGTCAGAATAATAGCCCTCACCGCAGCCAGCATCTAATAAGATGGGGGCTGATTTGTCCTTAGGTATGCTGGCATTGCAGGTTTGAATCAATGCATCAACGAGTGGTTGGTAGTAGCCAAGGTTAAGAAACTTTTTGCGCGCCAACACCATGTCTTTGGAGTCGCCGGGCGTTAGCGATTTCTTCTGTTGCACGGGCAAAAGGTTGACGTAACCTTGTTTGGCAATATCAAAGGTATGGTTATGCTCGCAAACTAATGAGCGTTGATCATTGCTGATGGATAATAACGGGGTCATTGTCGATGCCGGAGCATTGTTTGTAGCATCGTTGGCGGTATTGTTGCTTTCTTGCGAGTGTAAACATAAAGGACAAAGTAGATGCTTTGCCCTAGTTATTGAAGATGTAAGCGCAGTCGAGGGTGCTTTCATCAAGTCATTAGCTTATTAAGAATTAATTCATAGATTGATGAGAGTATGTCCAAGTCGGCAGCGCAAATTTTTTCATCCACTTGGTGAATGGTGGCATTACATGGCCCAAGCTCAATAACTTGTGTGCCGGTTGGCGCAATAAAGCGACCATCGGAGGTGCCCCCGGCGGTGGACAGTTCAGTATCTATTCCGGTGACGGCTTGAATGGAGTCCACTACAGATTCAACCAGATCTCCTTTGGCGGTTAAGAATGGCAGTCCGCTTAGATTCCATTCTAGGTCATACTCTAGGCCAGCGGCATTCAATATGGTTTCTGTGCGTTGTTTTAGTGTATCTTCAGTCGACTCTGTTGAAAATCGAAAGTTAAATATCACCTCGGCTGTTCCAGGGATTACGTTAGTGGCTCCGGTGCCACTGTTAATGTTGGATATTTGAAAGGACGTCGGAGGGAAAAAATCATTGCCTTGATCCCACTCTTGCGCAGCGAGTGCTGCTAAGGCTGGGGTGACTTGATGGATAGGGTTCCTGGCTAAGTGAGGATAAGCGACGTGGCCTTGGATGCCTTTTACGACTAATTTGGCCCCCAGCGAACCTCTGCGACCGTTCTTGACGGTATCGCCAACGGCACTGGTGCTTGATGGCTCGCCAACGATGC
>NVVG01000228.1 GCA_002402125.1 Moraxellaceae bacterium | reverse complement strand
GCCATCAGTGCGTGAGATGACTCGTGAAAAAATACAATGAGTATCTTTAACGGATAGAGAAAGGGGGTCGGCCATAAAAAGAAAACCGCCGTAATCACTGCCAATAAAATAAATAACTGCTTCATAAAAATTCCTTAGCGCATCCTCGCCATCATGGATTCCGGTGGCACCATTTCTCCCGTCACTGGCAGATACACTCTGGCTTCCAGACCACCACCTTCTCTATTCCTTAATTCCACACGACCGTGGTGCATATCAACAATACGTTTCACGATGGCTAAGCCTAAGCCCGAACCTTGGGTGCTACGGGATTCATCACCTCGAGCAAAAGGCTGGAACAATGCCAACATCTCTTTTTCCGTAAGACCTGGCCCCCGATCGGCAACCACCACACAGATTTCTCCGTTTTCCATACCACTATAGACATCAACTTTGCCACCCCCATGGCGAATAGCGTTACCTACCAGGTTGCCAAACATGCGTTTCAACGATAGACGTTTTAGAGAAATGTCCGGCACGGGCTGGGTGTGTAAACTTAGATCCACATCATCTGCCTGAAACTGACTGGCGACTTCCTGAAGCACCTCATTGAGGTCACCAACATCCGTTGCCTCATCATCACCATCACGAATAAAGGCGATAAACTGATCGAGAATATCATCCATATCTTGAATATCGCGGATCACGCCTTCTTGCAATTCGCGATCATTTTCACCGAGGAATTCAGCGCTCAAGCGCATGCGGGTGAGTGGTGTTCTTAAATCGTGGGATATGCCCGCTAACAACAACGCCCTTTCACGGGTCTCCCGCTCCAGACTGGTTCGCATCTGGTTAAAGGCTTGGTTAACGGCGATAATTTCTTTCGGGCCATTTTCCATGTCCAGGGTCATTACCGGCTCCCCGCGACCGATTCGTCTGGCGGCTTCTTCCAGGCGCTTCAAACGCCGACTAAAACGCCGGGCAAATATGGCGGCAAGCAGAAATGCCACCGTCGGTGTGCCCACCACCCAGGTGGTCACCAACAGGCCGTCATATGGCAAGAAGTGGACCAAGGGCAGATGAATCCAAATACCATTTAACGCATCATTGCTCACCCACATACCCGGCTTCGGTGCGACTCCTAGACGCACCAGGGCGCCGGCACCTAACACGTCTTTCATGGGCTCCACAAACAAGTCGGTCATGACATAACTGGTTTCATCC
This sequence comes from Moraxellaceae bacterium, assembly GCA_002402125.1. Lineage (GTDB taxonomy): Bacteria > Pseudomonadota > Gammaproteobacteria > Pseudomonadales > Ketobacteraceae > 42-54-T18. The sequence continues at coordinate 5,462 of NVVG01000228.1, read as the reverse complement.
GGCACGTCATTTTCATCGATAGTGAAGAAAACACTGTTTTCCTCTGGCTGCTCTTGCATCAATGCATCAATAAACGTCTGTTTATCGGTTAAGCTCATGCTGGTTTCCAGCGTCCGCATTTCTAACGACACTAGCTGCGCAGCTTGCTTTACACCGGGGATATAGACATGGAAAAAGGTAAACCAAAGGGAAAAAGATTGGCTAAAGATGACCAGGGCCCAAATGAGTAACACCATGCGCCAAAAAGAAGATTGCGGTGTAATTCTCAACAGTTAATTTGCTCCACCGTCCGGTACAAAAACGTAACCCACGCCCCAAACCGTTTGGATATAGCGAGAGTTGGAGGGATCTTCTTCTATCAGACGACGTAGGCGGGAAACCTGCACATCGATGCTACGCTCCATCGCACTCCACTCTCGACCGCGGGCTAAATTCATCAATTTATCGCGGGTCAATGGCTCTCTCGGGTGTTGCACTAATGCCTTCATTACCGCAAATTCACCGGTGGTGAGGGACATAGGCTCACCATTTTTGGTCAATGAGCGTACCGACAGATCCAATACATAGGGACCAAATTCCACGACTTCATCCTGCTGACTCGGCGCACCGGGTAATTCCTTTACTTGTCGTCGCATTACCGCCTTGATACGGGCAACCAGTTCGCGGGGGTTAAATGGTTTRGGCAAATAATCATCGGCACCAGCATCCAAGCCACTGATTCTATCGTTATCGTCGCCTTTTGCGGTCAACATAATAATCGGTAATGCATTTTCTCGTGCTCGCAAGCGTTTACAGATGGAAAGTCCATCTTCCCCTGGCAACATCAGATCTAACACCATCAGCGAATAGATTTCTCGACCTAGTGCACGATCCATCTGTTCTGCATCAGCGACGGCTTTTACCAGGTAGCCTTGTTCTTCTAGAAAACGTTGCAGCAAGGCACGTAATCTCGCATCATCATCCACCACCAGTATTTTTAATTGSTCCTGCGGYTCGGATTGTACCTGCGATATTTCTGTCACTACTTTACTCCAACAATATTGGGGGCTAYACGGTATTACATAGAACTATAATGGAACTATCTAAGGGTTAACTCTCTCTACAATAGCGCGGGAGTTCACAATTCAAAACGGCAAAAGCGCGGCTTTGTTGAGGCAAATGTTACAAGATATGAATACTTTGCCTCAACAATGACGCTAAAGGCAAATTATCCCCAAAGGTTTTGTAACATTACCGCAATAATACAGCAAWAATGAACCTTATTAGGCTATTCTCAAAGAAATAGCGGCGACAAANGGCTTGAGTACCACGCGCTTATGAACAAACACAAAATCCTTCCCATCGGCATAGTCATCGTAGTGGCTATTTGCATATCGTTGCTTTACGCCCTGAGGCCTAAGACCAGCGCAAAACCTGCACCGAATAACGCYTGGCGGGTRTCTGTGCARAAAGCAACCATCAGCCAGCACCCACCACTGTTGTCACTGATTGGTCAGCTAGAGTCACCGCGAGTAACAACCTTATCGGCGCCATCAAATGCCTATGTGCAAGAGGTTCTCACGGCTGAGGGGCTGCTAGTCAAACAAGGTGATCTACTCGCCCTGTTGGATCCTAATGATGAAACCTTACGCCTGGCGCAAAAACAGGCCGATATAGCTGACCTACAGGCACAAATTAGTACTGAAAAAAGCCGTTATCGGTCCGATATACAAGCCCTAGAAATTGAAGCCGAGCTGGCTGAACTGGCCAACAAAGCGAGTAATCGTTATGGCAAACTGGCTCAGCAACAGGTTGGCACCGATGTGCAATGGGATGAATCCAAACAAGCGGCGGGGAAACAATCACTGAGCTTACTCATCCGTGAGCTCGATATTAAAAACCACCCCAATCGCCTGGCGCGGCTACAGGCTCAACTGACAAAAGTCACTGCATTGCGCGATCAATCCCTGTTGGATTTATCACGCACCAGAATCAGCGCGCCCTTTAACGCTCGAGTGACGCAGGTGCTAATTTCTCCACAAAACCGCTTGCGTGCCGGCGACCCCATCATAACCCTCTATGATACCGACGCTATCGAGTTAAGGGCCCAAATTCCACTAAAATATTTGCCGATATTCGAATTGGCGCTGCAACAAGACACCCCCATCAAGGGCCATTTTCAATCCATGGGGCATACCATTCCCATTACCCTGGCTCGATTATCCGGTGCGATTGCCAAAGGCCAAGGTGGCATCGATGGTCTATTTAACATTGAGAGCAACTCTCTCTCAACCACTCCACTACCGTTTGCAATTGGTCGCTCGTTGACAATTGCTTTGTTACTACCGGTGCTCCAAAACAGCTTTGCGGTGCCATCACAAGCCATTTATGGCCAAGATAAAATGTATACAGTGCATGATTCCATCTTGCAAAGTCACAGGATTCACCGACTCGGCAGTACCACATTAGGCGATGGCGCTCCGGCTTTTTTAATTCGTAGTGATGATATTGCCGAAGGCTCGGACATCYTGATCACTCAAGTACCGAACGCTATTTCTGGCATGAAGGTACAAATCATCGAGCCCGCAGCACAGATTATTTCGCAGGCGAAACAATAACCATGGCCGAACCCGTCACTCCCTCCACAACGGTAGCGCAGCAACCTCCACCGGTAGGATTTATTGCGTTATTCACCCAGCATAAAGTATCCGCCAATCTGCTGATGTTTCTTTTCATCTTATGTGGCCTGTGGGGACTAAAAAAACTTAATACACAATTCTTTCCACAATTCGAATTRGACTTCATTACCGTCACTGTTGCCTGGAGCGGCGCCAGTGCAGAGGATGTTGAACGTTCTGTCACCGTACCTATMGAACAAACCCTGGRCACGATTACTCAAATAAAAGAGCTCACTTCTAGTAGCCGCTCCGGCTCAGCAACCATCGTACTCGAGCTTATCGAAGGCAGCGACATCGAGGCGATCGTAAACCGGGTACGGCAAAAGGTTGATGTGTTACGCAATCTCCCAGCCGACGCCGAACGTCCTATCGTACAACAGGTTGAACGTTTCTCACCGGTAGCCAAACTATTAATCACCGGCCCAGCGCATCTTGACGAAATCAGCCAACTGGCACGGCAATTTGAAACCGAACTCATCCAGCGCGGCATTAAGAAAATAAATTTTGTCGGTTTACCGGAAGAAGAAATCGCCATCGAGGTACCCTCAACAGCCATCTATGAAACCGGCTTATCGTTACAGCAAATTGCTAGTAACATCCGTCAAAACAGCCAAAACCTACCGGCAGGCACCGCCACCAAGGGTGAGGTATCAAAACAAATACGCAGTTTAAGTCAGCAACGTTCGATTATCGGTTTTGAAAACTTACCGCTGACCACAGACAAACAAGGCCGGTTACTACGGGTTAGCGATGTCGCTACGGTTTCACGACGACCCAAGGCGGATCAGGCATCCCTGAGTTGGAATGGCAAACCCGCCATTGAAATGATTATTATGCGAACCGATGCAGAGGATATTCTACAAGTTGCTGAAACACTCAACCTATGGATTGACAGCAAGCACGATCAACTTCCTGCCGGTGTGGAACTTCATTCCTATAATGAGCGTTGGAAAAGTCTAAAGGAGCGCATTCAGTTACTCATTACCAATGGATCTGGTGGCCTAATACTGGTGGTGGCAACGTTATTTCTTTTTTTACGCGCCAGGGTGGCTTTTTGGGTCACGGTTGGTATTCCAACCTCCTTCTTAGCGACACTGGCTATCCTGTTTTTTATCGGCGGCTCTATCAACATGATCAGTTTATTTGCCCTGATCATGGCACTTGGCATTATCGTTGATGACGCTATTGTCGTGGGTGAAGATACCCTAACCCATGTCGAACGCGGTGAAGACGCGCTATCCTCTGCTATCGGTGGTGCGCAACGCATGTTAACCCCGGTAATCTCTTCATCATTAACCACTATTGCCGCCTTTCTGCCCTTAGCCCTCATCGGTGGCACCATGGGTAAAATAATTTTTGATATGCCCATCGTTATTATCTGCGTAATTATTGCTTCGATTATTGAATGTTTTATAATTTTGCCCGGACATTTACATCACAGTTTGAAGAAACAAAAACCGGAAAACCCCAACAGTTTTCGTGTTCGTTTCGAAACCCGCTTTAATCGCTTTCGAGAAGAGACGGTGCGCCCCCTAGTTGAGCTTGCGATTAAATATCGTGGCACCACGATCACCGCCGGTATAGCCGCATTTGTTTTGGCGCTAGCACTGCCCGCATCAGGCCATCTGCGTTTTACTTTTTTTCCCACCATTGAAGGCAACGAACTACGCGCCAATGTCGAATTTCATCCAGGCACCTCGCAAGCCCATGTTTCTCAATTCCTGATTCATTTAGAGCAAACACTCTCCGAGCTAGATGCCGAATTCAATCATGAGATGGTCAACCTCAACATCACCTATCACCGCCGTAGTTTTTTTGCTAGCGGACGCCGAGCAGAAGTTGGCAACGAAAACGGGGCTCTTGTTGTCGATTTAAAATTGGGTGAACGGCCAACAACCAATAGAAATTTCATCAAACGCTGGAAAGATAAGATTATTCTACCGGCAGGCATTTCAAAATTTTCCATCAACCAAAGAAAACATGGCCCCAGTGGCCAATCACTCGGTTTTAAGCTGATTGGTGCCGATCCATTAAGGCTAAAACAAGCCTCCCTTGAGCTACAACAAGAACTGCAAAAATTTGCTGGTGTGAGCAACATCACCGATGACCTCCCATTTGGACAAGATCAACTTATTTACACCTTAACACCTACCGGCAGAAGTTTAGGCCTTACCACCGAAAACATTGGTAGACAAATACGCGCGGCCTTTGACGGCACCATCGCACAAATATTTCATGAAAAAGACAATGAAATAGAAGTTCGCGTGAGCCTGCCACGCCATGAAAAAGACCAAAGTCTCGCCTTAGAACAATTCCCCATCACTACCCCCGAGGGCCAGATCGTATCCCTCGCCAACGTGGTTAATTTTACATCTCGACAAGGCCTTAGCCAACTTAACCATAGCAACAAAGAACTTAATATTATCGTTGGCGCCGATATCGATGAAGCCGTCGGTAACGCTAACCAGATTACTGCCAGTCTTAATCAGGGGTTTTTACCTTCGCTCAAAGCCCGCTACAGTTTAACCATTGGTGCCGAGGGACAAACAGCAAACCAACAAGAAACTCTTGATGATATGACCATCGGTATCGGCATAGGCTTTACCCTTATCTATATTATCCTAGCGTGGGTGTTTTCCTCTTACAGCTGGCCACTGGCGGTGATGAGTGCAATCCCATTGGGTTTAACTGGCGCGATATTTGGCCATTTTTTATTAGGCAAAGATCTATCCCTGTTTTCCTTGATGGGCTTGTTTGGCCTGTCTGGTATAGTGATTAACGATTCGATTGTACTGATTACTTTTT
>NVVG01000006.1 GCA_002402125.1 Moraxellaceae bacterium | reverse complement strand
ATAAAGTCAGGGCTTGAAGTTTGTTTCATCATGTTTATTCCTAAGATTATATGAGATAGAATGTCACAAGTGATGAGGGGTTTAATACTAACGGAGACTTTCTAAAACGAAGAGATGGTGCCCGGGGCCGGAATCGAACCGGCACGACCGAAGTCGCAAGATTTTAAGTCTTGTGTGTCTACCAATTTCACCACCCGGGCTAAGGGATGGACTTTTGTATGGAGGCGCGAGCCGGAGTCGAACCGGCCTACGTGGATTTGCAATCCAGTGCATAACCGCTTTGCTATCGCGCCATAAACCCGTGCCAAATGGTCTTTAAACAAAAAAACCTCAAAGACGAGGTTTTTTAAAAATTGGAGCGGGAAACGAGACTCGAACTCGCGACCCCAACCTTGGCAAGGTTGTGCTCTACCAACTGAGCTATTCCCGCTCTATTTCTTCTCAAGCAGTGCTTGATGGGATGGGTATTCTACCGCTGTGCTGTTAAGAGTCAACCTGAATTTTCCATTTAGCATCAATTAGTTGTTCAAAAAACAGCAGTGCTTAGGCCTCTTTTAATATGGGCCATGCGGCTTTCAAATAGACAGCCATCGACCATAATGTCAGCGCTGTCGCAATATATAAAACCACGTAAGCAGCAATCACCACTGGGTTATCTAACCCTGGCGGATTCGCCAACAAACCGGTTATCGCCAACATTTGTACGGAGGTCTTTACCTTACCGACGTAGGACACGGCAACGCTTGCCCGCTTACCTACTTCGGCCATCCACTCGCGTAATGCGGATATAGTAATTTCACGACCTATAATCACTACTGCGGGGATCGCCAACCAGGCACTGGCATGAGACTCAACCAACAACACCAAAACGACCGCCACCATCAATTTATCGGCAACTGGGTCTAAGAAGGCCCCCAGCGCACTGCCTTGCTGCCACCTCCTGGCAAGAAAACCATCTAACCAGTCAGTGAATGCCGCACCGGCAAACAACAGTGCCGCTACGATATATTTTGATTCGAAAGGCAGGTAATACACCAATACAATGACTGGTATAGCCACTATCCTCATCATGGTGAGAATATTTGGGATAGTGTAGATTGTATGTTTTGTTTTATTGTCCAAGGTTCTTTCGCTATCCAACTTAGTCACTATGAAGCGCCCCATAAATTTCTGCAGCCATCTTAACACTAATACCCTTCACTTTTGCCAATTCGCTTTGACTGGCCCGCGCAATTTCTTGTAAACCACCAAAATGAAGCAATAATTCTTTACGCCTTTTGGCGCCAATACCATTTATACCCTCTAACGGGGAGGTACGTCGAGTTTTTGCTCTTTTCTGCCGGTGACCGGCGATGGCAAATCGATGCGATTCATCCCTGATGTGTTGAATCAAATGCAGCCCTGGGTCATCGGATTTAGGCACAAAACCCAATGCATCACCTTCCAGGAACAACGTTTCCAAACCGGCTTTTCTGGTGGTGCCTTTCGCTACCCCTAACAATATAACACCTTGTATTTGCAGGTCTTTTAACACATCTCTAGCTTGGGTTAGCTGACCCTTGCCGCCATCAACCACCAGAATATCAGGCAACTTGCCCTCACCCTTTTTTAATCGCAAATAACGCCGCTCTAACACCTGCTTCATTGCGGCGTAATCATCCCCAGGGGTAATCCCTTCGATATTAAAGCGTCGATAATCTGATTTAATGGGCCCGTTTTGATTAAACACGACACATGAGGCGACAGTACTCTCGCCTTGGGTATGGCTTATATCAAAGCACTCAAGCCGCTGCGGCAGCTCATCGAGATTTAGCATGGTTTGTAACGAGATAAAGCGCTGCAGCACATTCTGTTTATTGGCCATATAGCTCGCCAAGTTTTGCTCGGCATTGGTCTGGGCTATTCTCACCCAGCCCGCCTTCACCTGCCTGACAGAGCTCTTTATCGCTACCGACTTGCCCTCCGCTTCCAGCAGCGCTCGCTCTAACACCTCGCCTGAAGCTATCGCGACGGGAATAACAATTTCCTTTGGCAGGTCTCTACCACTGCGCCCGCCCAGGTAATATTGCGGCAAAAACTCATCCAGTATTAAAGATACATCTGTCTCGCCCATGGTTTTAGGCAGGTGATTCTTACTGCCTATCACCCTACCGGCCCGTACAAACACCACATGTACACAGGTAACCGATCCGGAAACGGCAACGCCAAAAATATCCACATCACCGGATTGCTGGGTGACAAATTGCTGCTCTTGCACTCTTCGAATGGCAATGATTTGATCGCGAAATTCGGCGGCCTGTTCAAACTCCATTGCCGCGGATGCAACTTCCATCTGCGCGGTGATCTCATCCGCCACCTGGCTATCTTTACCTTCCAGAAACAGTACCGTGTGTTTAACATCCAAGCCATATTCATCATTCTCAACATGGCCCACACAAGGCCCTTTGCAACGTCCAATTTGATATTGCAAACAAGCCCGAGAGCGGTTTTTATAGAAACTATCCTCACACTGTCGAAGCTTGAAGAGCTTCTGCAGTAACGCCATGGTTTCACGCACAGCACCGGCACTTGGATAGGGCCCAAAATACCGGCCCTTGGCTTTTTTGGCACCACGATGGTAGGAGATCCGGGGGAAATCCCCATCAGATAGGTAAATATAGGGGTAGGATTTATCATCCCGTAGCAGGATATTATAGGGAGGTTTGTGCTTTTTTATTAAGGTATATTCTAATAGTAACGCTTCGGTTTCGCTTAGCGTTACGGTCRCGTCTATACGTTCTATCTTTGCAACTAGTGCCTTGGTTTTAGCGCTATCGACATTTTTTCTAAAATAGGAGGAAACCCGTTTCTTTAAGTTTTTTGCCTTACCAACGTACAGCAACTCCCCATCATGCCCCAGCATTCGATAGACGCCAGGATGCTGGGTAAGAGACTTAAGAAAGGCTGGAATATTAAAGTCTGGAGATTCCACAAGAACAATTTATTCGTTAGGAAGTGATTCAACATCCAACATGCCATGTCGAACCGCTAGCAACGTTAGCTGCACATCGCTGTTAATCCCTAACTTATCAAATACCCGGTAACGGTAGCTGTTGACCGTTTTGGGGCTCAAAAACAACTTATCCGATATCTCCTGTACCTTCTGACAACTGACAATCATCATCACAATTTGCAGTTCCCGCTCGGATAACAAATCAAAAGGTGAGCTGTCACCATCTGCGGCAAAGGGCTTTAATGCCAATTGCTGAGCAACATCGGGGCTAATATAGCGCTGACCAGAATGCACCAAACGAATGGCTTTAACCATCTCATCAAGCGCCGCTCCCTTGGTTAAGTAACCTGCGGCTCCAGCTTGTAAGAAACGTGTCGGAAATGGCTCGTCGCCACAAACCGTTACCGCAATCACTTTTACATCGGCGTTTTGCCGGAGCAATTTCCGCGTTGCTTCCAGCCCACCAATCCCAGGCATCTTAGCATCCATTAGGACCACATCAGGGTTTGCATCACGCACATCACGAAGCGCGTCTTCACCGCTACAGGCCTCACCCACAACAGCAATGCCATCTACATCTGCAAGCATTCTGGTGATGCCCATGCGTACAAGGTCGTGATCATCTACAACAAAAACATTTATCAATTGTAAATCCTAAATAGTTGCTTAGGTGCGCTATCATTCCCTGCGATTCATTATCCATTCACTTCTAGTTGAACACCGATAGTAAACTGTTTTACCTTTTTCAGAAAGCGCTTGGCCATGGCTTTCTTGTAAATTTTTATGACGAACTCACGTCTGACACGAATTTACCTTAGTCCTTCTTGGGTTTGGCGGGCTCTCTATCTTTCTTCGAGACATAAGGGGCTTTCTTCTTTTTCTCGGCCTTCTTGATATCTAACGCTTGACCACAGACGCGAATCCGACGTAATTGTTCAAATACCTCTTTTGGCATGCCTGACGGCAAGTCAACGGTGCTGGTGTCATCGTTGATTCCAATATGGCCAATAAACTCACTCTCTAAACCACATTCGTTGGCTATAGCGCCAACAATATTACCCGGCTTAACACCATGACTTCTACCAACGGCGATAGTAAAACGGTCCATACCTTCTTCAATYTGAGGGGTCTTTCTGGGTCCTTTACCGCCTCTATCTCTGCTTTTAGGACCTGCATCCCTCCCGCCTCGATCACGGCTAGGCCTTTCATTGCGGTCACTGCGCTCAAATGAACGCTCTTTTCTGGCAGGYTTGTCTTTTACCAAGAAAGGCTCTTTGCCCTGCATCATTTGAGCAAGCGCTGCGGCCACCTCAGTAGCACTGACTTCGTGCTCTGACTGGTATTCTTCAACCAGCTTAGTGAAAAATTGCCGATCATCGCGAGCCAGGGTTTCGGTAATTTTATTTTTAAAGTCCTGCACCCGCTTAATATTGATTTGATCCGCAGATGGCAACCCCATCTCTTCAATGCGTTGATTAGTTGCTCGCTCTATCGCCTTGAGCATTCTCCTTTCTCTTGGAGCCACAAACAATATGGCATCACCTTCACGACCTGCACGCCCGGTACGGCCAATACGATGCACATAGGATTCTGTATCGTAGGGAATATCGTAGTTAATCACGTGACTAATGCGTTCTACATCCAAACCACGGGCAGCAACATCGGTTGCCACTACAATGTCAACTTTGCCACTTTTTAACCGTTCGACGGTCCTTTCACGCTGCGCTTGAGGAATATCGCCATTTAACGGCGACGCTGAGTAACCTCTAGCCTCCAACTTCTCGGCTAATTCGACGGTGGCATTTTTGGTTCGAACAAAAATAATCATGCCATCAAAGGTTTCAAACTCAAGCATCCGGGTCAACGCATCCAACTTATGGGTGCCAGAGACAATCCAATAGCGCTGGCTGATGGTTGACGCGGTGGCCGTTTTCTCCTTGATGGTAACCTGCTCAGGATTATTTAGGTATTTGGTTGCGATACGGCGAATCTGGTCCGGCATAGTGGCCGAAAACAACGCAATCTGGCGGGTTTCTGGTATTTGATCCAGAATCCACTCAACATCATCGATAAAACCCATACGCAGCATTTCATCGGCTTCATCCAAAACCAGCATTCTTAGCTCGTTGAGCTTTAAGGTGCCCTTTCGCATGTGGTCCATAACACGGCCGGGAGTGCCCACAATCACCTGAGGGCCACGCTTTAAATGGCGTAACTGAATGCTATAATCTTGGCCGCCATAGATAGGCAGCACATGGAAGCCCTTCATCTTGGACGCGTAAGTCTGGAACGCCTCTGCTACTTGAATGGCCAACTCTCGGGTTGGTGCCAAAATCATCGCCTGGGGCTTGTTAATGCTTACATCAATGTTAGACAAAACCGGCAATGCAAACGCCGCAGTCTTACCAGTGCCTGTTTGCGCCTGCCCTAGCACGTCTCTACCCGCCAACAACAGCGGTATGGTTTTCGCTTGAATGGGGGAAGGTTTCTCATACCCGACAGAGTCAATTGCGGCTATAAGCTGCTCGTTTAGAGCAAGATCACGAAAAGTTAACGATTTTTCTTCAGACATGGAGGGTCACAACACTGGATTTTTAAGGGGCGCAAATTATACATCAATACCGCACAAAGTCCCACCGATTAACAACTCCCATACAATTATTAACACAGTCACCACCCCGATTCGAAATATCTACTCAGCACAGACGTCATTTATAGGTATAATCGGCCGATTTTAGCAAAACTACCAGGAGGCATAATGCTAACTACAAATGAATACTTTGACGGTAACGTGAAGTCAATTGCACTTAAAAACGGCGAACTCCCTGCAACTGTCGGCGTCATGGATGTAGGCGAATACTCCTTTGGAACCTCTGAAAAAGAAACTATGACAGTGGTATCCGGCGAATTAGTGGTAAAGCTGCCAGACCAAGATGAATGGAAGAGCTTTACCGACGGTGCGTCCTTTATCGTTGAAGCAAACAAGAGTTTTGATCTAAAGGTGGGCGTACAAACGGCTTACCTGTGTGTTTATGGGTAAACACTAGGCCTAAAAGCATTAACAAACAAAAAAGCCGCATCCCCTAGGGGCTGCGGCTTTTTTTATTTGGCGGAGAGGCAGGGGTTCGAACCCTGGGTGGGCGCAAACCCACGCCGGTTTTCAAGACCGGTACATTCAACCACTCTGTCACCTCTCCGTGATTGAAAGCGCATAATACAGCAACTTATTGAAATTGGAAGTATTTGTTTTATGAAAATACCTCCTGTGTGGCACACTATAGACAGGTTTTAACGGCTATTTCGGTGATGTCCAGCCACTCAACAGCCTATTTTTTGGATTTATTTAACCGATACGCTGTCCAACCACTTGATATTGTATGCGCCGCCATTATTATTGATATATTGCCATACCCTTATAGAGGTGGGCGATCTGTTGCGAACAGGGAGTTTAATTCGCAGCCTAACTTAAACATGGAACACCCGAGGTTTATTATGCAAAACAATCCCTATGCAGCTCCACAAGTATCGAGCCAGCAGGATTCTGTAGCGATTAACAAAGTTCTAAGAAATACCTATATGCTCTTAGGCCTTACCATCATATTCAGCGCAATTGTTGCCGGCGTAGCCATGGCAATGGAGGCTCCCCGCCTAAATTTCATTGTCATGATAGTTGGTTTCTATGGCTTACTATTTGCCATTCACAAAACTCAAAATAGCTCGATGGGTTTGGTTTTTACTTTTGCACTCACAGGTTTCCTAGGATATTCCCTTGGTCCCATTTTTAATATGGTGCTTAGCATCCCCGGTGGCAGCAACACAATCACCATGGCACTGAGCATGACAGGCCTGACCTTTTTAAGCCTATCGGCTTATGCGGTAATCAGTAAAAAAGACTTTAGCTTCCTTTCCGGCTTTTTGATGACTGGGTTTATTGTCATTGTTGTGGCTTTTGTAGCCAACCTGTTTCTACAAATACCCATCCTTTCGTTGGCTATCTCTGGCTTTATGGTTTTGTTCTCAAGTGCAGCGATTTTATGGCAGACAGGGCAAATCATTAATGGCGGAGAAAGAAACTACATTTCAGCTACCGTCACCTTATATGTTTCCATCTATAACATCCTGCTTAGCTTGATTCACATTCTGACTGCCTTTTCTGGCGACGACTAAGCACAGCAACCAATAAAGCCCCGAACCGCTTAGGCTGTTCGGGGCTTTTTTTTAGGTACTGGTTTTAGAGGTTTTAGTTTTAGAGATTCAATTTCCAGGACAATTCCCAGGACATCCAGATGAATTTTGCATTACACGTCACATGCGCCCCCTACAGCAAACAAGGCAATCTTAGTGCTTTGAATTTTGCGCGCGCATTAATCGAAAAGGACCACAGGCTAACCCGGGTGTTCTTCTCCAGTGACGGAGTGCATACCGGCAGCCAGCTGGTGGTTTGTCCTCAAGATGAAATCGACATCCCCGCCTGTTGGAGCGAGTTAGCATCCACCAATAATATTGAGCTTATTTTGTGTATATCCGCCTGCCTGAAGCGCGGCTTACTCGACGAGGGCGAAGCAGAACGTTATGAAAAAGGCTCAGCCAATATACGCGCCCCGTTTATCATTTCCGGTCTCGGCCAACTAGCAGAAGCCGCCATTACTAATGACCGACTTGTCACTTTCGGGGTTTAAATGAGCACTACTGAAACCAAAAACCTGCTCTTTGTATTCGACAAAGCACCCCACTCGTCTCCTGCAGCAAAAGAAGGCTTAGACGCTCTACTCACCGCCAGTGCTTTTGGTCAAAACGTTACATTATTATTGATCGGTGACGGCATCTATCAGATCATGACCAACCAAGACCCTTCATTACTACCGTCTAAAAATACAGCCGCCATATTTCAAGCGTTAGACATGTACGGCATTGAAAAAATAGTGACTCTACAATCAACGCTGGATGAAAGAAACTTAACAACTGCGGACCTAACCATAGAATGCGGCATCATCAGCAACGATGAAATTGCGGATCTATATTCTGCTCAACAACAAATACTATCTTTTTAACGAGCCTTTTTATGAGCTTTTTAGTGACCCAACAATGACACTGCATATAATCACCCGTTCAGACACTCATTCGCAGAGCATCCACAACTGCCTCTCAGTAGCAAATAGCTCAGATGCATTGCTATTTATTGAGGATGGCACCTACTGCCAGAGGAACCCCACCTTGCTGCAAAAAATTAACGAGCGCGGCATTAAAACCTATTGGCTTCAACCCGATCTCACCGCTCGCGGCCTAACTAGCAACACGAATTGCAACCCGAATTGCAACCCGAATTGCAATGTAGTCGACTACAGCGGATTTGTTGCGCTCACCGAAAAACATTCCGCAAGCCAAACCTGGGGCTAAGATGAGGGAACTGACGGTTGAAGGGCGCTCCATTACGCTAGACAAAGAAGGTTACCTTACTCGCCTTTCGGATTGGAGTGAAAATGTCGCCATTGCCATCGCGAACAACGAAGGTATTGACCTCACTGAAGAACATTGGGAAATCCTCAACTTGCTCAGAAAATTTCATGCACAATTTGAACACGCCCCGGCGATGCGCATACTTGTTAAAGCGGTAAAAAAACAGTTTGGGGAAGCTAAAGGCAACAGCATCTACCTTATGTCGCTCTTCCCCGACAGCCCGGCAAAACGTGCGGCCAGAATAGCGGGGCTGCCCAGACCAACCAATTGCCTATAATCGTATATAGAGAATCAAATGAAAACCAGCATACCACCAAGCCATGAACACCCTTTTGCGCAATACGTTAGAATATTGGGCAAAGGTAAAAAAGGCAGCCGCTCGCTTACCGAAACGGAAGCCTATGATGCTATGAGCATGATCATGAATGCAGAAGTAGAAGACGTGCAACTTGGCGCCTTCCTCATGTTGCTGCGCGTTAAAGAAGAAAGCCCTGAAGAGCTGGTCGGTTTTGTTAACGCGGTCAAAAAGTATTGCACTCCAACCATCGAAGGTGTTGATTTCACCCTTGATTGGTCATCCTATGCTGGAAAACGCCGCCACCTACCCTGGTATCTATTGGCGATATTTATCCTCGCGGAGAATGACATCGATATCTTTATGCACGGCGCATCTGGGCATACTATAGATCGCATATATACAGAAGATGCTTTAAACACGCTCGGCTTTTCGGTTGCCAACAACTGGCAAGATGTCATCAAGCATAAACAACAACAAGGTTTCGCTTACTTTCCACTGCAACACCTATGCCCCAAATTAAGTAACATCATCAACCTCAGGAACACATTAGGTTTGCGCTCCCCTGTGCACACCTTAGCACGACTCATTAACCCCACTGATGCTCCGTACGTCATTCAAGGCATATTTCATCCCGCCTACCAACCATCGCACCAACAGGCATCAAAAGCGCTAGGTTACAACAATGCATTGGTTATCAAAGGCGAAGCCGGTGAGATTGAACGCAACCCGGACACTCTGTGCAAAGCACTTTCAATTAGTGATGGGGTATTTACTGAGGAAGAATGGCCCAAGGTATTTGACAGGCGCCACCTTAAAGAAAGCAGTTTGGATTTAACTGAACTAACGCGGGTCTGGAATGGCAGCAACAATCACGAGTATGGCACTGCTGCCATCAAGGGAACCATCGCATTAGCCCTTAAGCTTGTAAAACAAGCATCAACGCAAGATGACGCATTTAAGATGGCCAACAGCTTATGGGATGAAAGAAATAAAACCCTTATTTAAACTAACGAGAGCTAAGCTAACCAAAGAGAGGCTGCTTAGACCTTAAACTGTGAAGCAATAACACCCAACTTAGACGAGACAGACACAATATGCTGCGTCACCTCTGACAAGTGTCCCGCTCCTTCTACCGTATTTTCGACTGAATCTCGAATCTCATCAACCGATTTTTGAATCGACGCCGATGTCTTTTGCTGCTGTTCAGTCGCAGCCGCTATATGCATGTTTAGCTGGGTAATGGAATCCACCCCCACCGTGATATTTTTCAAAGACTCGCCTGTTTCCGCCGCCTTAATTACACATTCTTTAGCTTTTGCCTGCCCCTGATCCATAACTTGCGAAATTGTTTTCGCTGTTTTCTGTAGCTGCTCAATAACAGTTTGGATTTCTTCGGTAGATTCCTGGGTTCTCGATGCTAGAGTTCTTACTTCGTCCGCGACAACCGCAAACCCTCGGCCTTGTTCTCCGGCACGAGCTGCCTCGATGGCGGCATTTAATGCCAGCAAGTTAGTTTGGCCGGCAATACCCTGAATAACCCCCAATATGTTGGCCACATTGTCCGTATCTGACTCAAGCTGTTTAATCGTAGAGTTTGCCGTTTCAACTTCTGCAGCTAGCGCATCGATAGTCTGCACGGTATCCGTCACGAGTTTCTGGCCCAACTTAGCTTCTTTATCCGCCTTACTTGCGGAATCCGCTGCATGGGTTGCGTTATTCACGTTCTCCGTCAAACTTTCAAACATCTCATTAATCGACTGGGACATCTCCAGGGTAGATTCTAGTTGCGACGAAGAGGCCTTACCACCACTCGCTATTAGCTGATCCAATTCCATTGACGCTTCATTTAGCGGCTTCACTGAGGCGACCACATCGCCAATCGCACCTTGCAGCTTGTCTACAAATTGATTAAACCAATTCACTAACTGGCCAATTTCATCTTTGGATTGATGATCAATCCGTTGCGTCAAATCACCTTCACCAGAAGCTATCTCTTTTAGGGAAACGATCACCTTTTGAAGACTAGTAACGACGAGATAGGACACATACCATGATACAAATAAAAGGAACGCGGTAGTCACAATGGAGACCACCACACCCAACACTAGACTTTTACTAATGCCTTCGGTGGATTCATGAATATTATTATTAAAAGACTGAAAGCTATTTTCTCGAAAACTTGCCAACGACGTTTGAAGGGCCTCCAATTTAGTCGCCATATCTGCCATCACATCGCTTAACTGACTAAAATCTGCAGTCCCTTCAATCATACCAATAGACAAGCCCTTTGCCACCTCATAGTAGCCCTCAAATTCAACCGTAATATTGTCTGCAGCAGAATCTGACCCTATTTCCAGCGCTGCGGCTTCGGCTAATAATGTTCGCACCTCATCCGCCTCAGCTTCTGCGGTATCTACTAAGTCCATTTCACCTGAACTAACCGCTAAAGTTAATGCTTCACGGATTTTCGCTACCTTGGTAATAATTGCGTCGGACTTTTCTAAGAGGGGATAAAATACTTCCTGAACTTGGGTCAAGCGAGAGGATGAGTTGTCCGCTGCGCTGTAGTTATAGGCTAAATTCACCCCAAAGCCCAAGATGCTCACCAGTGGGATCAAGCGAATCTTGTATTTTATCGAAAGATTATTAAACCAATTCATGAATACACCCTGAAATTTCAATACACATAGGGAAAAGTGTAGCCTATAAATTGGAAAGCGGACCCCACATAATGAGCTTACTAAGTGAACATTAATGTAAAGAAATGTTAGCGGAACTGACTAATCGGAGGTTTCCATAGCCAGGCCAAGGGGGGGGAATTAGCCTGACTCAGGCTTAAACCACTGCAACTTCTCATGCAGGGTTACTACCTCACCAACAATAATCAGGGTTGGCGGTACCACCGGGTTCGCCTTAACAATCTCTGGCATTGTAGCCAAAGTCCCGATCAATACTTTCTGATTAGCAGTAGTTCCTTGTTGGATTAAGGCTATCGGCATTTCAGGGCTCTGCCCATGGGCAATCAATGACGAACAAATATGCGGCAAACCCACCAACCCCATATAAAAAACCACCGTCTGGCTACCTTTGGCTAACATCTCCCAATCCAAATCACTGGTGCCATTCTTTAAATGTCCGGTAACAAAACGCACGGATTGTGAGTAATCTCGATGGGTTAACGGTATTCCAGCATAGGTGGAGCAACCTGAAGCCGCAGTGATGCCGGGTACTACCTGAAAATCGATATTATGCTCTGCCAGCTTATCAATTTCCTCCCCACCCCGACCAAAAATAAACGGGTCGCCACCCTTCAGCCGGCAAACCCGTCGTCCCTGCAGAGCAAGGTCGACAAGATATTGGTTAATTTGATCCTGAGGTACCGCATGGTCATCGCGGGCTTTGCCCACATAAATTCGTTCAGCATCACGTCGCACTAGATCCAAAACCTGCGGACTGACCAGCCTGTCATACAGCACCACATCCGCTTGCTGCATCAAGCGCAGCGCTCTAAAAGTCAATAGATCTGGATCCCCGGGGCCGGCACCGACCAAATACACTTCACCCGTTGCCCTAGGTTCAAGGTTGGGGTCATTTAATTGCGCTTCTAACATTTTTTGGGCGTCTTCGTCCTTGCCTGCGAACACGTATTCAGCCACAGGGCCGGTGAGTACACCTTCCCAGAACTCCCTGCGCTGATTAACCGTGTCGAATCGAGCCTTCACCTTATCGCGAACCGCCCCCACAAGCTTTGCTAAACGACCGTAACTGGCGGGGATACTGGTTTCAAGTTTGGCTCGGATAAGCCGAGCCAACACAGGCGACTGGCCGCCACTAGAGACGGCAACAACAATAGGTGATCGATCAATGATTGCCGGTAAGATAAAACTGCATAGCCCTGGATTATCCACCACATTAACCGGAATGCTGAGGGCCTTTGCCTCTTCAGAGACCTGTCGATTCACCTCTTCATCGTTAGTGGCCGCTATAACTATTTTTGCGCCCTGCAGATCGCTCTGCTGATAGCCCCGCTGATGCAATTGGCAGCCCTTAGCTGCGGCAACGATAGACGCCATCGCAGAAGACACCTGTTTCGCAACCACATCAATTTCGCCGCCGGCTTTTACCAATAAACTGGCTTTTCTTGCCGCTATTTCTCCGCCACCAACCACAAGACAGCGCTGCCCTTTTATATCGATGTAAACCGGTAGAAAATCCATCACTTACTCCAGGCTACGACTTAGGGGGGGTTATTTCTACGGCGCCGCCCATATAAGGCAGTAATACGTCGGGAATTGCGATACTACCGTCTTCACGCTGGTAATTTTCTAATACCGCGACAAGGGTTCGACCAACCGCAAGTCCGGATCCATTTAGTGTGTGTAACAGCTCAGGTTTCTTAGCGCCAATCGGCCGGTAACGGGCTTGCATGCGCCGCGCCTGAAAGTCGCCAAAATTACTGCATGAGGAAATTTCACGGTATTTCGCCTGGCCTGGCAACCAAACTTCAATGTCGTAGGTTTTAGCCGCAGAGAAACCCAAGTCGCCACCGCACAGGTTTACCACTCGATAAGGCAAGTCTAACTTTTGCAGGATATTTTCTGCCGACTGTAATAACCCATCCAACGCAGCGAACGAATCTTCTGGCTTAACAAATTGCACTAACTCAACTTTCTCAAACTGATGCTGCCGAATCATGCCACGCACGTCTCGACCATAGGCACCGGCCTCACTACGAAAGCAGGGAGTATGACAGGTGAATTTATAAGGCAGTTCTTGCTCTGGAATTATCTCGCCACGAAACATATTGGTAACGGGAACTTCAGCGGTTGGAATTAAGTAAAGCTCTTTTTCTCCACGCAACTTATACAGATCATCTTCAAACTTAGGCAGCTGACCGGTGCCACGTAAGGAATCAGCATTCACCATATAGGGAACGTACACCTCACTATAGCCATGCTCGGCAATGTGCGTGTCCAACATAAATTGTGTTAAGGCTCGATGTAGCCTGGCCATTGAACCTTTCATCACAGCAAATCGAGAACCGGCTATTTTGGCTGCGGTTTCAAAATCTAATAGACCAACACCCTCTCCCAGATCGACATGATCTTTAGGCGCAAAATCAAATTGCTTTGGTGTTCCCCAGGTGCGTAGTTCTACATTATCATCTTCGGTTTTTCCTTCAGGAACGGATTCATCTGGCACATTAGGAATCGCCATCAACATATCGTTCAACTGCTCCTGAAGTAGCCTCAACTGATCTTCACACTCCGTCAATTTGCTACCAAATACCTCGACTTCTTTCAACAATGGGGCGATATCTTCACCCGCCGCCTTAGCCTTACCAATAGATTTGGATCGAGTATTTCGCTCATTTTGCAGCTCTTGGGTTTCTACCTGAAGTGCCTTGCGCTTTTCTTCCAGCTCACTAAGGGTTTTGGTATCCAAAATAAAACCTTTAACGGTAAGCTTGGTGGCAATTTCATCTAGCTGGTTACGAACATATTTGGGGTCTAACATGGAAAACTAATCTCATTATTGTTAATCGTCGATATCTGGGGGAGCATTGTACTTCGCTTTGTCGGATAAATCTGCAAATCACTGGCAGTGGCGGTGTATTAGGTAGCGTTATAGGAGCTGTTTAGCCAAAAAACTGCCTCCCCAGTACGCGACAAGACAGACAACCACGTTGGAGATCACATTCATTAGGCTGAGCAATATTTGACCTTCCTCAAGCAGGCGCAGGGTTTCAAAGGAGAATGTCGAAAACGTGGTGAACGCCCCCAAAAAGCCTACCAAAATCAGCAGTCGCAACTGATCCCTCATCTCCGTCATGGAAAAAATCACCACAAATAACACACCAAACAGAAACGAACCGACCACATTTACCACTAACGTACCGTAAGGGAACTCTTGACCTGCATTCTTAAGGATCCAAGAAGAGATAAAAAATCGAAAACTAGTCCCGAACGCGCCACCGATGGACACCAATAGAAACTGCTGCAGCACAGACATAAGTCACTTTTCTCCGATTTTATCGCTAGGGGGGGTGTTTGCGGGGTAACGCTGCCATTCATGCTCTGCATCGAGTTGCCGCAAATAACGTAACTTATCGCCTATCTTTATTTCCAAGCCTCTTGGAACCGGATGGTACCAGTTTGCCTCATGCAACATCTCAGGTAGATAGGATTCTCCCGCTGCATAAGCATCGTCATGATCATGAGCATACCGATATTCTCCGCCATAACCTTCGGCTTTCATTAACGCCGTCGGCGCATTACGTAAATGCATAGGAACTTCATAACTGGGGGATTGTTTGATCTCTGATTTCACTTGATTGAACGCCATATAAACCGCATTACTTTTGGGTGCACAGGCCATGTAGATAACCGCCTGGGCTATGGCAAGTTCTCCCTCGGGATGCCCCAGACGTTGTTGAACGTCCCATGCATTCAAAGCAATTTCAAGCGCCTTCGGATCTGCGTTGCCAATATCTTCGCTCGCCATCCGCACCACGCGCCGAGCCACATACAACGCATCACAACCACCGTCTATCATTCTTACAAACCAATACAATGCTCCATCTGGAGATGAGCCTCGAACCGCTTTATGCAAGGCCGATATTTGCTCGTAAAACATATCACCGCCCTTATCAAACTGACGGACATTGCCACTCAACGCTTGATCAAGCACAGTTTTATCTAATGTAATTCCAACACTTTCTACACTCACACCTTCCGGTAACTCGCTCACTGCCAAATCGCAAGCCACCTCGAGAAGATTGAGTGCTTTACGCGCATCACCATCGGCGGCATTAGCAATTATCTGTAAAATATCGCTTGTAGCCTTTACCTTTAGCATCCCCAAGCCTTTGTCTTTATCCGCTAACGCACTTAGCAACAAATCAACCAGCACGTCTTTGGATATTGATTTGAGCACATAGACCCGCGCCCGAGAGAGCAAGGCGTTATTTAATTCAAAGGAGGGGTTTTCTGTTGTTGCACCCACAAAGATAACCGTACCGTCTTCTACATAAGGTAAAAATGCGTCTTGTTGAGACTTGTTAAAACGATGCACTTCATCAACAAAAAGTATGGTTTTTTGTCCCTGTGCTTTCACTTGTTTCGCTTCATCAATAGCGGCACGAATATCTTTGACGCCGCTTAATACCGCCGACAAAGTAATAAACCGTGCCGATATATAGTTCGCCAGCAGTCTAGCTAATGTGGTTTTACCCACACCCGGAGGGCCCCACAAAATCATCGAGTGTACCAGACCACCCTCGATGGCTTTACGTAAGGGTTTGCCTTTACCAAATAGATGGTCTTGACCAACATATTGGTCCAGCGTTGTTGGGCGTAACCTAGCCGCTAGCGGTTGCCATTGATCGCTGTCACCCCCAAACAAATCATCCACTTAGAAATCCTTAATAACGTCCACGTTTGCCGGGGGACTAAAGGTGAATATTTCCTTTTTTATAGGCTTATTAACAACTGCCGCAGAAAATTCAATTTTGGTGGTCTGCCCTAATGCGTCTTCTAGGTACATGTCCAGTAACTTGCCATCCTTAAAGTTGACTCTAAGCAGCTCGAACAATGCTCCTTCCGCTTTAGGTTTTAAGTCAAAGCGCCACTCGCCAGTCTCGTCGTACAAGTAGGCACTGATCAAAAAACTCTCCGCTAACAGCGCAGGATCGCCCGTTAACAACAACGCCGGCGTATTGCCAACGTGCTTATCTAACTTTTGCTGCGTTGCTTGCTCCAAGTCTTCATCGTATATCCAAACAAATTCGCCATCGGCAATGATACTTTGAGGATAAGGGTTATCGGTATCCCAACGAAACTGGCCCGGTTTTTGTACCCACATGGTGCCGGTAACATCCTGCAATGACGCTTGTTTAGCATCTTGAACCCATTGGCGAAATTTCGCATGAATACTTTTGATAGCACTCAACTGTTTAACCAATTGCTCACCAGAGGCAAGCTCACTTAACTGCCCGGCGTATGAGCTGCTCGCAATCGTTGCCAGTGCAAAACCAAGGGCAAACCTAACTTTCCTTACTGTAACCATTAATATTAACTGCCTATAAAGGTGTTATTTGGGAGGTGGTGGCGCCAACACTTCTCTTGAACCATTGGACTGCATCTCTGATACGACACCAGCCGCTTCCATTGATTCAATCATTCGTGCTGCCCGGTTATAGCCTATTTTCAACCGCCGCTGTACCGATGAAATGGATGCTCGGCGCGACTCCGTGACAATAGAGACCGCTTGATCATACAGCGCATCCATTTCTGAATCAGCATCACCAGAAGACTCTCCCGGCATGCCTGATCCTTCGGCGGGTATTTGCAAAATCTCTTCTATGTATGCTGGCTCACCCCGTCGTCGCCAATCATCACATACCCGATGCACTTCATCATCATCGACAAATGCGCCATGCACTCGCACAGGCAATCCGGTACCCGGTGGTAAATACAGCATGTCACCATGGCCCAATAGCTGTTCAGCACCACCCTGGTCCAAGATGGTTCTAGAATCAATTTTAGAAGACACTTGAAAGGCGATGCGTGTCGGCACGTTGGCTTTTATCAAACCCGTTATGACATCAACAGAGGGTCTTTGAGTGGCCAAAATCAGGTGAATACCGGCAGCTCGTGCCTTTTGAGCAATTCGCGCAATCAGCTCTTCGACTTTTTTACCCACAACCATCATCATGTCGGCAAATTCATCAACCACTACCACGATAAAGGGCAATGCGGTTAAATCCGGTGCTTCGGGTTCAAACTCTGTCGGCTGAAAAAACGGGTCCTTTATGGGTTCACCCTTTTTGATTGCATCGGTAACTTTCTTATTATAACCGGCAAGGTTACGCACCCCCATCGACGCCATCAAACGATAGCGTTTATCCATCTCTGCCACCGACCAGCGCAGTGCGCTAGCGGCTTCTTTCATGTCAGTAACAACCGGCGTGAGCAGATGCGGTATACCGTCATACACCGCTAATTCGAGCATTTTGGGGTCAATCATTATTAATCGAAGCTCTGCCGGGGTCGCCTTAAACAACATACTCAATAACATGGCGTTTAGACCAACCGACTTACCCGAACCAGTGGTACCCGCGACCAATAGATGGGGCATTTTTGCCAAATCAGCAACAATGGACTGGCCAGAGATATCTTTACCCAGCGCTATGGTTAACGCCGATGGATTATTATCAAACACCTCAGACGAGAGTATTTCACTCAACCGAATCAATTCACGGGTTTCATTCGGAATTTCTATTCCTACAACGGTTTTGCCCGGAATAACTTCAACCACACGCACCGAGACAATCGCCAATGAACGGGCCAAATCTTTTGCTAGGTTGGTGATACGGCTAACCTTAATACCCGCCGCTAACTGAATTTCGAAACGAGTGACAACCGGGCCTGGAATGACATTCTCTACGTGAACCTCGATGCCAAAGTCCTGTAACTTAATCTCCAATAAACGCGACATGCCTTCTAGGGCTTCTGCTGAGAAACCGACATCTGCTTTGTTATCAGCCGCATCCAACAACGCTATGGCCGGCAGTTCACCAGCAACGGGATTATCAAACAAGCTTTTCTGGCGTTCTTTCTCTACCCGCTTATTTTTTATTTCTTTCTTGCTGGGTTCGATGATTTTGACTGGCTTACGCTTTTCTTGCTTCGCAATGTCTTTCTTTATTACCGCCGCTTTGGCCTTTTTGATTTTGTTTAGCTCGACTTTTTCTACCCGCTCGTCTTGCCATTGCTCTTTACGATTCTTCGCCCAATACAAGAACTGCAAGGTGTGTTTGCCGATGTTATCCATCACAACAATCCAGGACACATCAACAAAGATGGTTAACCCCGACAAGAATAACGCCAAGAATAACAAGGTGGCACCCAAGCCATTAAATTGCTCTAACGCAAAACCACCGACTTCGATGCCAATGATACCTCCGGCAGAGTTACGCCCAAGAGAATCGATCGCCGGCAACTCGCCCGCCCCTACATCAAAATGAATATAGGCCAAACCTGCGGCAGATAACATGGTAATCACAAAACCAAACACGCGCAGTGCGGCCATGGGCCAGTTCCACTTCTTCGCGTTTTTATCGCGAAAAACTAACCAGGCTCGATAGGCCACCAGCATAGGAAATAGGTACGATAAATAACCGAACAAAGACATCAATATATCGGCAAACCAAGCACCCGCCCGTCCGCCGGCATTATTCACCGCGTTGGTGGCACCAATATTTGACCAACCTGGATCCGACGCATCAAAGGTTGCCAACGCAATCATCATGTAAAGAGATAAAAAGAACAATATGATCATTGCCCCTTCACGTACCCCCCGAGCAACATGGTCAGACCAAATAGGAGCTGGTTGTTCTACGGTTTGATTCTTCTTCAATTCATCAACCTATCAACGTTTATTAAGCTAACACCATTAGAGTGCCATGTAGAGTGCCATGTACAGTGCCATGTGCAGTGCAGTGCTGTTACAACCAAAAACATGCGGATACTTAAACCAGCCACAGAGCTTGCAAACCAAACTCCCGAGCTAAGATACTGTATTTTCGCAAATTTCAGCAGTAACGCAACGGACGACCAACACTCAAATTGAATAATTTGGGTTTTTGGGTCATTTTATTTATCATTGACCCACAAGTTGACCGTTTTTTATACAAATAGCGTTTTTTAGTCCATTCATACTTTCCCCCATAGCTATTTTTTCAATATTACAGCTATCACTGACTAGCGCTAATACATAAGGCAATATAGCACCCGACAGACATTGCGCCGCTGTTTTTGGCACGGCTCCCGGTAAATTGGCCACCGCTAGCATTTGAACACCGTGTTCCTGATAACAAGGTGCGTCATATGAGGTGGTTTTAATCCCTTCTACGCAACCACCTTGATCTATCGCAATATCGACAACAACGGCTCCAGGCTTCATTTGACGCAGCATTGAGATTGGCAGAATTATTGGTGGCTGTTTACCCGGCAACAAAACAGCGCCAATCACCAGATCAGCCGCCTTAACCGCCACCTCAATACTTTGCGTTTGCGAATATAACCCGGTAACGTTGCAACCAATATCATTGGCTCGCTTAAGCACCTCAGCCTTGATATCAAATACGATGACATTCGCGCCTATTGCCGCAGCACGTTTTGCCGCGCTGATGCCGGCAATACCACCCCCAAGCACCACAACGTTGGCACGCTCTGCACCATAACCTCCTTCCAGCAAGATGCCTGCTCCGCCCTGTGCGGTCATTAGATAGTGCATACCCAGCTGGATAGCAACTTTGCCGGCAATATCACTCATCGGGGCTAATAGCGGGTAACTGCCCTCTACCTCCACCAATTCAAACGCAAGCGCCGAATTGCCAATTTTTTTAAAGGCGGCGATAAGTTTGGGATTAGCCGCCAAGTGAAGATAGCAAAATAACGTATGGTGACTTTTGATATAGGCTAAATCTTCTTTTATCGGCTCCTTTACCTTCACGATCAATGTAGCACTCTTGTAGAGTTTCTCCGGATCGCTGTGAATCGTCGCGCCAGTTTGGCTATATTGCTGATCGGTAAAACCACTTGCCTGCCCCGCTCCGGTCTCCACGTGTACCCTCGCCCCTCGACTGATAATCTCCGCGACGGCATTAGGGGTTAACGCGACCCTACCTTCACCTTGTTTGCGTTCGACTGGAATACCGATATCCATAAGCTGACCTTTTACATCGCCCATCTAGGTGTTTGCTTAAGTATAGAACACATCCATGCCTTGGCAGCCTTTGCGATGTACCGTTACTATGTACCGTTGCAATGTAAAGTGCCGTTACTGCTAGTCTTGCTAGGCCCTCCTCAACTGTCGCCAACCTACATCTATTATGACCCTAATGAGCAGCTTCTAATTGAAAATAGGGCCAAATCCGCGTATAAGTTTCGGGGAACGTTAGTATTAACATCGTCAATCAACACAAGTGACACAACAACATTTAGTCAGGTTCCCTAATGAGCAATACCAAACACTGTAAACTTTTGATTCTTGGCTCTGGTCCCGCAGGTTATACCGCTGCGGTTTATGGCGCTCGTGCCAACCTTAGCCCCGTTATGATCACCGGCATCCAACCAGGTGGACAGTTAACGACAACGACAGAAGTTGACAATTGGCCTGGGGATGTTGAAGGCCTGCAGGGCCCCGAATTGATGGAGCGCATGAAGGCACATGCCGAGCGCTTTGATACCGAGATTATCTTTGACCACATCAATGAAGTGAACGTATCACAACGACCATTTATCTTAACCGGTGATTCTGGCTCGTACACGTGCGATGCTCTCATCATTACCACAGGCGCCTCCGCACAATATCTAGGGCTTGATTCAGAAGAAGCCTACAAAGGTAAGGGCGTATCGGCTTGCGCAACCTGTGACGGTTTCTTTTATCGCAAGAAAAGAGTTGCTGTTATAGGTGGAGGAAATACCGCCGTCGAAGAAGCGCTTTACCTTTCCAATATTGCCGACGAAGTGGTCGTTGTTCACCGTAGAGATAAATTCCGCTCCGAGAAAATCCTCCAAGACCGAATTCTAGAAAAAGCCGCAAACGGTAACATTACAATTGAATGGGACCACACTCTTGAGGAAGTACTCGGCGATGACATGGGCGTCACCGGCATGCGTATCAAACATGCCAAAACGGGTGAAACCAAAGATATTGACTTGCACGGTGTCTTTATTGCCATCGGCCACACACCTAACACCGAGATATTCAATGGTCAACTGGATATGCACAACGGCTACATCCAGATCAAATCAGGCCTTACCGGAAGCGCAACCGAAACCAGTGTAGAGGGCGTGTTTGCTGCAGGGGATGTGGCGGACCACGTTTACCGCCAGGCAGTAACATCTGCTGGGTTTGGGTGCATGGCCGCACTGGATGCAGAGCGCTTCCTAGACGAACAATAGGCGCATCCTAGACCCACACGATAAACCTCCTACTCCAATGGTGCCAGGGCAATCCCTGGCACCACTTCATTAGCAGCCTCAGAACATGTCATGATTCACATCCCCTTTATTGGCCTAGACTGCGATACTTTCCCTCCCACCAGCCAAGCCCTCGAAGACCCCAACGGCTTGCTTGCGGGTGGTGGCGACCTCAACCCTGAAACACTCATATCGGCCTACCGCAGGGGTATTTTCCCCTGGTTTGACGATGACCAACCCATTCTATGGTGGTCTCCCGCCCCTCGAGCGATTTTTTACCCCGATCAATTTCAACCATCAAAAAGCTTAAAGAAAGTCCTTCGAAAACAAACATTCAAGATTACCATGGACACTGTTTTCTCTGAGGTTATTGTTGCCTGTTCCAAACCTAGGGCAAATGGGGATGGTACCTGGATTACCAAGGACATGGTCAACGCCTATATCAGGCTCCACAAACTAGGCTACGCACACTCCATTGAAGCCTGGTCCGATAACCTATTAGTGGGTGGATTATATGGCATATGCCTCGGCTCTGTGTTTTTTGGAGAATCGATGTTCTCCAGCCAAAGCAATGCCTCTAAAGCGGCTTTTTGTTATTTAGTTGGATTTTGCAAAGGTCAAAACATCGAACTCATTGATTGCCAAGTTGAAAACCCTCACTTAACAAGTTTAGGCGCAACCAACATATCGAGGGAAGTTTTTGAACGGCACTTAAGCAGGCTGATACCAGACGATCTATCGCTAAAACTGCATTCTGGTAACTGGTCTAGCGTTAAATAGCGAAAAAAATGTTCATATGACGGCTTTATTAGCCTTATTCTATTTAATTACTGGAACAACCCTCAAAACAAGCTAATAATTCCATTAACCGAGAAAAGAATAGGTTTCACGTATGACTGATTTGGCGACAGTAAAGTTTTTTGTTACTCCGCTGCACAAATGTAGCTACCTTCCCCGCCAAGATGCGGTAACGCTGTTTGCAGACCCAAAAGCCGAATTAGACCAAAACCTCTACTCCGACCTATCAGAACTAGGCTTTCGTCGCAGCGGTAACTACCTCTACCGGCCTCATTGCAATGATTGCTCTGCTTGCATCCCTGTACGTGTCCCCTGCCAGAGCTTCGTATTATCTAAAAACCAAAAGCGTGTACTGAAGAAAAACGCCGACTTACGCATTATCGCAGTAGACCCCGTTTATAGTGACGAACATTACCAACTCTACAAAGAATAC
Organism: Moraxellaceae bacterium; assembly: GCA_002402125.1. Lineage (GTDB taxonomy): Bacteria > Pseudomonadota > Gammaproteobacteria > Pseudomonadales > Ketobacteraceae > 42-54-T18. The sequence continues at coordinate 26,173 of NVVG01000006.1, read as the reverse complement.
ATAGAGCAGAAGCACAAAGACGGTGATATGTTCCCGCCATCCAGGGAACAATACGATTCATTTTTACTGAGCGATTGGGGAAACACCACATTCTTCGAATTTCGAGATACCAACAACCACCTTCTCGCGGTCTCTGTTTCCGACATCCTGGAGAATGGAATTTCCGCGGTCTATACGTTTTATGATGTTAACCAACCTAAACGCAGTCTGGGTGTAATGGCTGTTTTATGGCAAATTGAAGAAGCGAAACGCCTGCAGCTGTATTCTGTGTATCTTGGATACTGGATAAAAGAATGCCAAAAGATGAGCTACAAGACCGATTACGCCCCCTTGGAAATGTTTATTAACGACCAGTGGACAACCAACAAACCAGAGAAATAAAATCATCACCCTTACTGCGTTTGTAAGAGTAATAGTCAGCCCCTCACCCTAGCTTTATCAGCAAAGCCCTGTTTCACCAACCATTTTTAATGTATTTACATTTATTTAGCGAATATTTTTGATTATCGCGGGGAAATAATGCAGAATTCAGCCCTGATTTAGTTGAGCATGATTTCTCCTGCTTGCATCCAAAGAATAAAGCGACACAAAACAAAGAGGTAGCGGCCGAATGGCAAAAGAAGAGTCACTCGAAATGGAAGGTACGGTTGTAGAAACCTTACCAAACACCATGTTTCGTGTAGAGCTAGAAAATGGCCACATACTTACTGCGCATATCTCAGGAAAAATGCGTAAAAACTACATTCGAATCCTAACCGGCGATAAAGTTAAGGTTGAGATGACACCTTACGACCTAAGCAAAGGCCGCATCACCTACCGTGTTAGGTAGTTAGGCTTTAAGGTTAGACATAAAAAAAGAGCGCATCGCGCTCTTTTTTTATGTCTTTCTATTATGTCAATCCAGCGTCATGCGGGTTCGACAGCGAACTCCAACTCGTCTTTTTTCGTCGAAACATGAACAACACCGCCACTGTCCGCAAGCTCTCCAAACAAGATCTTCTCGGCTAAGGGCTTTTTCAGCATTTCTTGGATCAGACGATTCATAGGCCGAGCCCCCATGGCTGGATCGTAACCCTTCTTGGCAAACCAGTCCCGGGCATCATCATTCACATCCAACTGAACTTTTTTATCGTCAAGCTGGCATTGAAGCTCCGTTAAGAACTTATCGACCACACCCTTGATAACTTCCATATCAAGACTATTGAATTGAATGATGGAGTCTAAGCGATTTCTAAACTCTGGGCTAAATAAGCGATTGATTGCGTCTGACCCATCCAACGAATGATCCTGCTTGGTGAAACCCATAGAGGAGCGACTCATCATCTCAGCCCCTGCGTTGGTTGTCATAACCAGGATAACGTTTCTAAAATCTGCCTTTCTGCCGTTATTGTCGGTCAACGAACCATGGTCCATCACTTGTAGCAACAGGTTAAAGACATCCGGGTGCGCCTTTTCGACTTCATCCAGCAATAACACACAATGCGGTGTTTTGGTAACCGCCTCAGTCAACAGCCCACCCTGGTCATAACCTACATAACCAGGAGGTGCACCAATCAACCTGGAGACAGTATGGCGCTCCATATACTCAGACATATCGAAACGCACAAGTTCCATTCCCATCGACAGCGCAAGTTGTTTGGTCACCTCTGTCTTGCCTACGCCGGTAGGGCCTGCAAACAGAAAACTACCGATTGGCTTTTCCGGAGAACCAAGCCCTGCTCGACCCAATTTAACCGCATTCGATAGTGCATCGATCGCTTCATCTTGGCCAAATACCGTTAGCTTTAAATTACGCTCCAAGTTCATCAAGGTATCTTTATCATCGGACGAGACCGTTTTCGCTGGCACACGGGCTATTGTTGCCACGATAGCTTCAATGTCTGGTACGCCAATAATCTTCTTACGCTTACTTGGCGCAACTAAACGCTGATAAGCTCCAACCTCATCAATAACATCGATAGCCTTATCGGGGAGCTGTCGGTCATTAATGTATCTTGCTGACAATTCAGAAGCAGCCCGAAGTGCCTTGTTGCTATATTTAAGCTGGTGATGCTCTTCAAACTTGCTCTTTAAACCTTTTAGTATTTCGTAAGTATCATCTACGCTAGGCTCAATGATATCGATTTTCTGGAATCGACGGGCCAACGCCCGATCTTTTTCAAAAATACCGCGGTATTCCTGAAAGGTTGTTGATCCAATGCATTTAATTTCGCCAGAGGCCAACATGGGTTTAAGCAAGTTAGAGGCATCCATGACACCACCAGATGCGGCGCCGGCACCAATAATGGTGTGAATTTCATCGATAAAGAGAATCGAGTGCTCTTCATTTTGCAGGTCATGTAACAATGCCTTGAAGCGTTTCTCGAAGTCACCTCGATATTTCGTTCCTGCCAGCAATGCCCCTAGATCCAAGGAATAGACGATGCCTTGACCTATCGCATCAGGTACTTCGCCATCAACTATACGTTTGGCTAAACCTTCCGCAATCGCCGTTTTACCCACTCCTGGCTCACCCACTAATAAGGGGTTATTTTTACGTCGACGACAAAGTATTTGAACGGTACGCATAACTTCTTCACTGCGCCCGACAAGCGGATCAATTTTGCCCAGCTTGGCCATCTCATTCAAATTTGTTGCGTAAGCTTCCAACGGTCTCTGAGCGCTTTCTGCGCCCCCTTCCTCCTCCAATTGCTCCTGACTAGGCTCAACCATATCTTGATTGCTATCGTCAGTGGTCTTGGATATTCCATGTGCAATATAATTAACCACATCAATCCGTGCTACATCTTGGCGCTTGAGGAAGTAAACCGCTTGGCTTTCTTGCTCACTGAAAATTGCCACTAAGACATTGGCACCGGTAACTTCTTTCTTGCCGGATGATTGCACATGGAAAACTGCCCGCTGAAGAACGCGCTGAAAACCCAGGGTTGGCTGAGTTTCTCGATCATCATCGGTACTTGGTATTAACGGTGTTGTTTCATCAACAAACGCTACCAGGTCGCTTTTGAGCACATCGATAGCACTGCCACAGGCAACCAACACACTCGATGCTGAATCGTTATCAAGAAGAGCTAATAACAAGTGCTCAACAGTCATGTATTCGTGTCTTTTACTTCTCGCATCGCGAAAGGCTAAGTTCAGAGTAACTTCCAGATCTTTGCTTAACATCGTTCTACACCTACGTTAGACCACAAACTAAATCGCTAGTTGACCAAATGAATTTGGCTTAAATAGTGACCTGGTCAAGAAACCTTCTCAATTTCGCACATCAAAGGATGTTGATTTTCACGTGCAGATTGAGCCACTTGTGATGCCTTTGTCTCGGCTACGTCTTTGGTGAACTCACCACAGGCTGCTTTGCCTTGTGTGTGAACCGTCAGCATGATTTGGGTTGCTTTCTCCCTGCCCATACTGAAATACGTTTCCAACACCTGAACAACAAACTCCATTGGAGTGTAGTCGTCATCCAGCATCAATATTCGATACATGGGCGGTGGCGCCAAATCCGCTTTGGACTCAGCGACTGCCAAATCACCCTCATAATCATCATCAGGAGACTGACTGCCCTTACTATTCAATGTTAGTTGAAGATTAGATATTTTTCCCATAACTAGAAATCATAAACCGCAAGAATTAAGCAATAATTTTTCATATAGGGAAAAATTACTGAAGTTACACGACAAAAATTAGAAAAATTACTTGACTAAATGCTAATCCTGTCTGAAAGTGTCCATAGTACGTTTACAAATGTTTACAAAAGCACTTGTTAATATACTAAGTATTACGACACAGATACAAGACAATGACAATAAATACTGACTACCAAATGAAGAGAGCATCTCGATTTTACGTAGTCTCAACAGAAGGAGTTGAGTTATGGCAACTGGGAAAGTGAAATGGTTTAACAATGCGAAAGGTTATGGATTCATCAGGCCAGATGATGGCGGTGATGACCTGTTTGTGCACTATTCCTACATAACTATGGAAGGTTATAAGAGTTTAAAAGCGGGACAGCTTATTACATTTGAAACACGTGAAGCCCCAAAAGGTCTGCACGCCGTTAATATTGATGTGATTTCGGAAGGTGTGGAAGAGCTAGAAGTTGTGGAAGGAACGCAAAACGTAGAAGAGATGGAAGGTACACAAGATACTATTAGCACAACGGAGGAGCCTCCAATCTCCAATGTTGAGCCAATAATACGCGCACAAGCAATTTGAAAATAAGCTGGCGCCTTCGGGCGCCAGCGTATTTTCAAGCCCTCACAAAACTAGTTACTGGTTAATATCAGGCTGTTATGTAGCAGTTCCTCGTTAAAGGTCAGTGTTTTCCTAGTTCACCTCTCTAAATACTCGTCTTTTCATCCTGATTTCCATACAATTAGCCACAACACACCTTATTCATCTCCCCCAGCCTGCCTATAGGCCCTCTGCTTATACACAATGTTCGGTAAAAATGATCAACGATAACCTCAAGCCCCGGATTATTTTATTCAACAAACCCTTCCAGGTACTTTGCCAGTTCTCAGAACATGAAGGCAAAGAGACTCTTGCTGCACATATAGCAATACCCGACATATACCCTGCTGGACGTCTGGATTTCGATTCTGAAGGACTACTAATACTCACCGATAACGGCCAACTGCAGTCACTCATCACCCACCCTGACCACAAACTGGATAAAACCTATTGGGCCCAATTGGAAGGTGACATCAGCGAGCAAGCGATTGACGCGCTGCGTTCTGGGGTTAATTTAAACGATGGCACCACACTACCGGCAACTGTGAGTAAAATATCTGCCCCAGTTGTTTGGGAGCGACACCCCCCAATACGGCAACGAGCAAACAAACCCACTTCCTGGATTGAACTCACCATACGCGAGGGAAAAAACCGCCAAGTAAGAAGAATGACTGCGGCAGTTGGTCACCCAACGCTACGACTGATTAGAAAAAGCATCGGAGCTTGGACGTTATCTGAGCTAGCGCCGGGTGAATGGACTGATGCGCCGCTAACAGGGGAATTAGCAGCAAAGTTAGCCTCCGCCCCAAAAAAAGCAAAACACAAAAAAACGCACGTAGCTAACACCAAATACCATAAGAGCAATAAAGAGAGAAACGCCGGTAAACCACAGCGCCACAAACAGAAGAAAAACCCGAAGACTAAATAAATCTAATCCCAACGAGAAGCCGCGTTCGCGTCACTCTCCTTTGCCGCCACCCAAGCAGCTTCCTCTTTTTCATTCCACTCCTTTTTCCAAAAAGGCGCGTCTTTTTTCAGATGATCCATCACGAATTGACAGGCCTCAAAGCTTTCTTTCCTGTGCTCCCCAACAACCGCCACATACACAATCGGCTCCGTAGGACCAAGTCTGCCAACGCGATGAATGATCGTTACGCCAAAGACCTGCCAGCGGTCAATCGCTTGCTGAGCAATGTCATGCAGCGATTTTTCAGTCATTCCAGGGTAGTGTTCAAGAAACATCGCGCTGACCTGTTTGCCTTCACTGATATCTCTTACCAAGCCAGTAAACTCAACCAGAGCCCCAACCATCGATGATGTTGCACGTAACGCTTGTGATTCCAGGGCGGAATCAAACATTTCGGTTTGAACTTTTACAGAGATAGCCATATTAACCACCCGTTACCGGGGGAAAGAAAGCGACTTCATCGCCCTCATTGACTAGAGCCGCCTCATTCGCCATTTCTTGATTGATCGCTATCAGCAATTTGGTATCACTAAACACACTAACCCAAGGTTCTCCTCGGGATTTTAGTATCTTCATCAATCCTGTACCCGTTGTGCTGGCAGGCACATCCAGAGACTCTCTCGCGGTCCCTAACCTGTCTTTCACACTGGCAAAATAGAGAATATTAATCACCACGCGTCCAATCTCCGCTCTTCCCACCTTTCTTCTCGAGCAACTTAATACCTTCAATGACCATGCCCTTTTCTACAGCTTTACACATATCATAGATAGTTAACACCGCCGCAGATGCTGCGGTAAGCGCTTCCATCTCCACCCCAGTCTTACCCGCCAATTTACAGGTGGCAATCGCACGCACCCCACCTTGCTGTTGATCAGGAATAAGCTCCACCTTAACGGAGGTCAGCATCAAAGGGTGACACAGCGGGATAATATCCGAGGTTTTTTTGGCCGCCTGTATTCCCGCGATACGCGCGACAGCCAACACATCACCTTTGGCATGTTTACCATCCACAATCAACGCCAAGGTTTGCGGTGCCATGCGGATAAAGGCTTCGGCTATGGCGATACGTTGAGTAACTTCTTTTTGAGTCACATCAACCATATGCGCCTCGCCTGAACTGTTTAGGTGGGTAAGTTCTGTCATATTGTCCATTAAGATTGTCCTTCCAAGCAATTTTCGCTAACACTGCCGCACTCGCCTGCTCATGGCAAGCCCAATTGCCAAATACCCGCATCTGCTCCAGTTCGTATCTATATCCTTACTAATACCACCGACGCCTCCCGGGAACAAGCCGGTTAAAACGCTACCAAAGTTGGTTGTTTTCACATTTTTATATAGAATGCGGGTCAAACAACCGGGACCGATAAGACATGATCTGGACACCACACGCCACCGTTGCCACCATCGTTGAAAATGATGGCAAGTTTCTGCTTGTAGAAGAACGCTCAAATAACGCTGATGTCATCAACCAACCGGCTGGTCACGTAGAAAAAGGCGAGTCTATTATCGATGCGGCCATCAGAGAAACATTAGAAGAAACCGGCTGGCTTGTATCACCTGAGTACCTGGTTGGCATCTATACGTACACCGCTCCCTACAACGATATAACCTATTACCGTTTTTGTTTTGCCGCCAGCACAGTAAAATTCCTTGAGGATTCCCCCATCGACAGTGACATCCAGGGTCAATGTTGGTTAACTATTGATGAAATCAACCAAAAACAAGCGATGCATAGAGGCCCCCTGGTTGCCCTCTGTATCAAAGACTACCTAGATGGCAAGCAGTTCCCGCTGTCGTTGATCTACGAACACCCCGAAGGAAAGTAAATGTCGACACTCACTCAGCCAAACAGTGCACAGCCAAAGACAGCCCGGCCAAAGAAAGTCATTGTCGGCATGTCCGGTGGTGTTGATTCCTCCGTCAGTGCCTACCTGTTGATGCAACAGGGGTATGCCGTAGAAGGTCTGTTCATGAAAAACTGGGACGAAGACGATGGCACCGAGTATTGTACCGCCATTACAGACCTTGCCGACGCGCAATCGGTCGCAGACAAACTGGGTATCCACCTACACACCGCCAATTTTGCCGCGGAGTATTGGGATAATGTGTTTGAGTTATTCATCAAAGAATACAAAGCTGGGCGCACCCCAAACCCCGACATTCTTTGTAACAAGGAGATTAAGTTCAAAGCATTTTTAGACTATGCGGAGACACTAGGCGCGGACTTTATCGCTACCGGCCACTATGCTCGTCGGGGCGAGTCCGAAAATAATAGCACCGGTAACAGCGCCTCACTCCTAAAAGGATTAGACAATAACAAAGACCAAAGTTACTTTCTGCATGCCGTCAGTGGTAGCCGTTTAGCGAAAACCCTTTTCCCATTGGGTGAAATTGAAAAACCTGAAGTACGCAGAATTGCCAGCGAACAAGGATTCGAGAACCACGATAAAAAGGACAGTACCGGCATCTGCTTTATTGGCGAACGGCGTTTTAAGGATTTTCTGCAACAATACATCCCAGCACAACCCGGTGACATAAAAACCGAGACCGGAGATGCCATAGGCCGACACCAAGGGCTTATGTACCACACCATTGGACAACGCCAAGGGTTAGGTATTGGTGGTCTCGCCAATGCGTCAGACGACCCCTGGTATGTGCTAGAGAAAGACCTAGAGCACAATGTTTTAGTCGTGGGCCAGGGCAACCAAAATCCTAAATTATTTTCTAACACACTAACCGCATCGGAGATTGACTGGGTTCAATCGAAACCGGCTGAATTTCCCTTTCAATGCATGGCAAAATCCCGTTATCGTCAACCTGACCAATCATGTACAATCAACATCGATGATTCAGGCGCAAATAGCCGTTACATAATTTCCTTTGATAGTGCTCAACGTGCAGTAACGCCAGGGCAATCTGTTGTTCTATATCAAGGAGATGTATGTCTGGGTGGTGGCATCATTGAAAGCACCTATAATGCATGAAWCTAAAAACTATACCAACAGAAACAACACCACCAACATTGGAGCAGTAACGCTTGGCCGCAAGTAAAACCGACAAAGCCCTAGCGCTTTCCGCCATTTTCCAAAGTGCCGCCTTAGTACAACAACTTTCGCGCACAGGGGAATTGCCAAGCTCTTCCTTTGAATCATCAATAAAGAGTATTTTTTCGTTAAATCCTACCAATGTTGCCGACATCTACGGCAACGTGGCAAAYCAACGCCTGGGGRTTGATACCCTRCATAACATCCTGGTYAAACGGGACACCGCCCGCTATGCRGATACTATCCGCTATACCATCGGCATATTACAAATWGAGAAAGCCTTGCGWAAAGACAGCGACCTACTCTCGGTGCTTCGCTCGCGCTTAGAAACAACGGAATCTCAACTRAWACACTTCGACGGTTWCACACACMCYASCGTGATCGCCAAACTGGCTGACATCTACGTTGATACCATCGGCACCCTTAGATTCCGCATCCAGGTAAAAGGCAACCCTGAACAACTACAAAAAACTGACGTTGCCTGTAAAGTGCGGGCTATTCTTTTATCCGGCGTCCGCTCTGCCATTCTTTGGCGGCAACTTGGCGGTTCTCGCCTGCAGCTATTGTTGGGTAGAAAAGGCTTAGTCTCGACACTGGATACGCTGCGTTCAACTATCACCCTAGAAACCGACTAATACTAGGCTAATCGACAACGCTATTAAGCCGATTGCCAATTGTCGAGCCTTAATGTTTGGGCGACATTTGGTTATCGTGTATCATTGCGCCTTTTCAAATGAAGCATTTCAAATGAAGCATTCAACATCTGGAGCCCCCCATGCAACTTAGCTCATTATCCGCGATATCTCCCGTAGACGGCCGTTACGGTTCCAAGACTGCCGCACTACGGCCTATTTTCAGTGAATTTGGTCTGATCAAATGTCGCGTTATCGTTGAAATTCGTTGGTTGCAAAAACTGGCTCAAAATCCATTAATCGAAGAAGTACCCAGTTTCTCGGCACAAGCAAACGCTGTATTAGATAGCATCGCCGAGTCCTTTAGCGAAGAAGACGCACTCCGCGTCAAAGAAATTGAACGCACCACCAACCATGACGTCAAAGCGGTTGAGTACTTCCTGAAAGAAAAAATTGAAGGTAATGATGAGTTACTTGCCGTTACCGAATTTATTCATTTTGCCTGCACCTCCGAAGACATCAATAACTTGTCACACGCATTGATTTTAAAGTCTGGTCGAGAAGATGTCCTCCTGCCATTAATGGATAAAGTAACCGACGCCATAAAGCAATTGGCCGGGCACTATGCCGATATGCCGATGTTAGCAAGAACCCATGGGCAAACCGCCTCACCCACTACCATGGGCAAGGAAATGGCCAACGTGGTGGCGCGCTTACGTCGCCAACGAGATCAGATCAGTGCAATTCCTCTATTGGGCAAAATTAACGGCGCAGTGGGTAACTACAATGCCCACCTAAGTGCCTACCCGAACGTAGATTGGGAAGAAAATGCCAGTAGTTTTGTCACCAGCCTAGGTCTTGAGTGGAATCCCTATACCACACAAATTGAGCCTCATGATTACATCGCCGAGTTATATGATGCCATTGCTCGCTTCAATACTATTCTTATCGACTTTGACCGCGACCTATGGGGTTACATTTCTCAAGGCTATTTTAAGCAACGTCAAATCGCTGGTGAGATCGGCTCTTCAACCATGCCCCACAAAGTCAACCCCATCGACTTTGAAAACTCTGAAGGTAACCTTGGTATCGCTAACGCCATCATGGCTCACCTGGCCACCAAGTTACCCATCTCTCGCTGGCAGCGAGATCTAACCGACTCCACCGTATTGCGTAATTTGGGTGTCGGCTTTGCCCATAGTGTAATTGCTTACGAGGCCACATTAAAAGGCATCAGCAAACTTGAAATCAACGAAGCAAAACTTGCCGAAGACCTAGACAACGCTTGGGAAGTACTTGCTGAACCCATTCAAACCGTGATGCGTCGATACAATATCGAAAAGCCCTATGAGAAATTGAAAGAGCTCACTCGCGGTAAAGCCATATCAAAAGAAACCTTAGCGGTGTTCATTGATACCTTAGCTATCCCCGAAGAAGAAAAAATTCGCTTATCGGCTCTTACCCCCGCAAGTTATACCGGTAATGCGGCAGAGCAAGCGAAGAAAATATAGTGGGTTCTGAAGAACCTTTAGCAATGCTGGGAGGTCTTTCCATGAAGACCTTCTTGCAAGAGTACTGGCAAAAGAAGCCGCTTTTCGTCAAAAACGCCCTACCTCATATTCACCAGATGATTACGGCAGATGAACTAGCGGGGCTGGCTCTTGAGGAACACATTGAATCCCGCTTGATCCAAGAGTTACCGGACGAGTTACCGGACAATCAATGGCAATTAGAACACGGCCCTTTCACAGCTGAACGTTTTGCCGAGCTGCCAGAGGATCATTGGACCCTCATCGTCCAAGCGGTTGATCACCATCTACCTGATTTCAGTCAATTCCTGGATAATTTTAGCTTTATCCCCTCCTGGCGGGTAGACGACATCATGATCACCTATGCCACGGATAAAGGGAGTGTTGGCCCACATTATGACTATTACGATGTTTTCCTCATACAGCTTGATGGCAAACGCCAATGGCAAACAGGCCAGCAGTGTGATGATAACGAAAAGCTAATACCCAATCTGCCAGTACGCATCGTCGAAGAATTTATTACCCATGACTGCTGGGATGTTGAACCTGGCGACCTACTGTATTTACCCCCCGGTCTTGCACATCATGGGGTAGCCCGCGGAGAAAGCATGACGTTATCCGTTGGTTTTCGCGCACCCAGCAACAAAGACCTGTTAAGTGCATACACCGATTACCAAATTGACCAACTACAGGGCGATAATCGATATTCGGACCCAGACTTAACCCCACAAGACAATACCGGTTGGATATCCCCTGCGGCCATCCAACAAGTCAAACATCGACTACTCGATACATTAGACGCACAAGAAACGTTAGAACACTGGTTTGGACAATTTGCCTCCTCGACTAAATATGAGGGCGGCGTTGAGCAAGATGATGGGCAAGGCTCCCCGGTCGACATCAACATCAATGACATTCTCCTCTGTTGCCATGAAAACGCTCCCTTCCTGAGAGATGAAACCTGCCGACTGGCCTATACCGGGTTAACCGCAGACAACCCCAATCTGCTATTCATCAACGGCAAACAAGTTGATTTCTCCCCTTCAGCAAAAGTTCTCGTTCAACTTTGTTGCCAACATAGACGTTTGCCGCCACAGGCGTTAGCCAATGAGCTTAGAGACCCGCTAAACCAAGCTTTTTTCCTGAGGCTGATGCAACAAGGCGTGTTTTATCTCGCCGATGAAGAATGATCAAGAAAACACCAAACCATGCATAGCTTGATGATTTCTAACCCATCATCAATAATAAGGGTAAGTGCTGATCCAACTAACTGGAAGGTCTACCCCATGTCGATACAAAATTTGGCCCCCCTGCTCGTCGTCGGGGAAAGTACCGGCTCAATCAATCTTGATGGGGCAGAAGATTTTCATGCCGCACTAAGCAGCATGGTCGGTCAAGCTCAAAGTACTGTAATGCTTTTTACCCAGGAGCTCGACCCCGAACTATACGACCAGGCTGAATTCATCAAGGCTGTATCAGATACTGCCCGCAGTAATAAACGCTGCGAAATTCACATACTCATTTGCAACTCAAGCAAAGTGGCACGCAGTGGTCACCGCTTAATTGAACTGCAAAAACGCCTGTCCTCTGCTATTAAAATCCACAACATCCCAGACACTGAACCCGCTAATAACGGTGAGTTTGTCATAGTTGATGGCATAGCGATCACCCATCGCTTTAGCATGGGTTTCATGCAAGGAAGCTGCGAATTCAAATCGCCGTCTGAGGCACAAAAAAAGGCTCGTTATTTTGATAGAGTCTGGCGCGCCAGCAGCCCATGTCAGGAATTCCGCCGATTGGGCATCTAACCCAATAACTGAGCAAATATTCACCGTATTTAATCGATCGCCTAATTAATCTTTACCGCATTACACCAATGGATAACAAGCACCTCAGCCCCAAACTCTGCTCCTGCAATTAATTCTGACGACAAATTCGAAATTAACACCTGAAACCAATGTTTCTGCGTTAGACCGTTCAGTCACGAGCTTAGGATTTGACACCGTATCGAGAAAAACGCATCATCCACGCCCGTGGGTTAGTGATCGTTTTAACTAACCTCGAGTGAAAATTAACACGCACCAACTATCCTTTCGGAATCTCGCCCATTGGGTGCAGCTTGAGTATAGTTTTAGTATTGAGGTTTCAGCCATGACTGACAGAATTCAACAAGGCGGCTTGCAAATTGCTACCGTCCTACACAACCTAGTAGCCAACGACATTCTTCCTGGCACAGGTATCGACGTCGACGCATTTTGGGCATCGTTTGAGAACATCCTTAACGACCTAGCCCCTAAGAATAAGGCGTTATTGGAAAAGCGCGATAACTTGCAAGCGCAAATTGATACATGGCACCAAGCGCGTGCTGGCCAGCCTCACAATTTTGACGAGTACAAGCAATTTCTAGCTGAAATTGGCTACTTACTGCCGGAAGGCGACGACTTCCAAATAGACACCGACCGTGTCGATCCAGAAATAGCCACCATCGCAGGCCCTCAGCTAGTGGTTCCGGTAATGAACGCCCGTTACGCCCTAAACGCAGCAAATGCTCGCTGGGGAAGCCTATATGATGCGTTATATGGTACCGACGTTATATCTGATGATGGTGGTGCTGAAAAAGGCTCAAGCTATAATCCTGCGCGTGGTGCCAAAGTCATCCAATATGCGGGTGGTGTACTTGATGATATCGCCCCACTGGCTACGGGAAGCCACCGTGACGTATCAGCTTACGCGGTCAACGGTGAAGCACTTGAAATCACCCTGCAAAATGGTGAGACCACAACCTTAGCAAACACCGCTCAGTTTGCCGGTTATCTGCAGGACACCGTTCTAACAGCCGTGTTACTCAAGCACAACAACCTCCATGCTGAAATCCAAATCGATCCGTCACACACTGTCGGAAAAGATCACCCAGCAGGTGTTAAAGACGTATTGATGGAATCCGCCATCACCACTATCCAAGATTGTGAAGACTCCATTGCTGCGGTTGATGCCGCAGATAAGACCACTGTTTACCGCAACTGGTTAGGCCTCATCAAAGGGTCGCTTTCTGAAACCATCACCAAAGGCGGCAAATCCTTTACCCGCACCATGAATCCAGATCGCTCCTATACCGCACCCAATGGCGAGACAATTAGTCTACCTGGCCGCAGCATGTTGCTTGTGCGTAATGTTGGTCACTTGATGACTAACGATGCCGTCCTAATGGCCAATGGCGAAGAAGTGCCAGAGGGCATTCTTGACGGCATGATCACCAGCCTTATTTCTAAGCATGACATCATTGGCGATTCTAAATTCAAGAACAGCCGCGAAGGTAGCATCTACATTGTAAAACCTAAGATGCATGGCCCAGAAGAAGTCGCCTTTGCCAACGAACTGTTTGATCGTATCGAAGATGCGCTTGGCTTAAGTCGCAACACCCTTAAGATTGGTATTATGGATGAAGAACGCCGCACTACCATCAACTTAAAAGAGTGTATTCGAGCCGCCAAGAACCGGGTTATTTTCATTAACACAGGTTTCCTCGACCGTACCGGTGATGAGATCCACACCAGCATGGAAGCAGGCCCGATGATTCGTAAAACACAAATGAAGCAACAGCCTTGGATGCAATCCTACGAAGACTGGAACGTGGACATTGGTGTTGAAACCGGATTAAGCGGTAAAGCCCAAATCGGTAAAGGCATGTGGCCTATTCCTGATCAAATGGCGGAAATGCTTAAGGTGAAAATTGGCCACCCTGAAGCCGGTGCAAACTGTGCGTGGGTCCCATCCCCTACCGCAGCCACTCTGCACGTTATGCACTATCACAAAATCAGTGTTGCCAAAAAGCAACAAGAGCTTGCTTCTCGAGCACGCGCTAGCCTAGACAACATTCTGACTATTCCACTGCTGGGTGATGCCACTCTCAGCGCAGAAGAAATCCAAAAAGAATTGGATAATAACGTACAGGGTATTTTAGGTTACGTGGTGCGCTGGATTGATAACGGCGTAGGTTGTTCTAAAGTACCAGACATCAATGACGTTGGTTTAATGGAAGATCGCGCTACGCTGCGTATTTCCAGCCAGCATATTGCTAACTGGTTACGCCACGACATTTGTACTGAGTCTCAAATTGTTGAAACCATGCAACGCATGGCTGCCATTGTTGACCAACAAAATGCCGGCGATGCAGACTATCGCAACATGGCACCTAACTTTGATGACAACGTAGCATTCCAAGCAGCACTTGATCTTGTATTAAAAGGCAAAGAACAGCCAAACGGTTATACTGAGCCTGTGTTACACGCCAAAAGAAAAGAAGCGAAAGCCAAGTACGGTCAGTAAAATCGTATGCCCGTAAATAAAAAAGGCCGAACATGAATGTTCGGCCTTTTTTATTACGCCACTTGTTAAATTAGGCTTTTTAGATTGTGCCTAGTTGGCGCTCCTTCGCAAGCAAATCCTTTATGCCAGCATATAAACGTTTGATACATTCCACCTCACTAATGCCCAGCCGCTGTTTATTCGATATATCATAAACACCTCCTTCTGACTCAGAGTGCTCACCATGAATACCACGCACCGACAATCCCAAGGTTGCGCAGGTTTGTTGGAATTGTTGCGTTTTGCCTAACAGGGGCAGCTTAACGTGAACACTAGCTCTCATCGCTGTGCCTAGATTCGTCGGACAACTGGTCAAATAACCCAAGTGATCATTGTAGGCAAAGGTTATCTCTGACTCGATAGCAGCAATCGCTTGCGCCAGGCGCACAAAGACCTGTTTGAGATCGCCACCCGGTTGCATGGATATAATTCTTAACTCATCTTCTTCGTTAACCCAAACCAGAAACTGCTTATCATCAGAGTGGAAAATTCCACGACTTGCAGGCCAGTCGCCGTTAACACCTGCCGACTCTAAAAAACGATCGCCTTTTTTAAAAAGAAAGTGATCTTCTGTGAGTTGAATTCGAGTTTCCTCACGCATTTCAACCAGCGGATAATAGGTGCCGGACAATTCCCCTTGAAGGTTATTAAGAGCAGCAACTACTTTTTCTTCGATGACCGCTCGATCATCAGTCGACAGCGCCGGCGGGAAAGGGAAACCTTTGATATTTCTGGCTACTCGAATCCTAGTTGAAATAATAACCTCGCCACTAGGATCCATATCCTCCATATTCATTAGGCTATTAATATCAAAATTGGAATGGTGCGAGGCATCGGCGGCATAACCATGATAATCATTGATAATCGGATCAAACAGCGGGGCAAATTTACCGTAGCAGTCTTCATCACCGGCATAAGCGCCAATACTGCTATCAGGGTTATCGACACCGGAGCGTACAATATCTTCGATACCAAAACCGCACTCAGCCCGGACTTGCGCAAGCTTGCCAAGCACTTCAGCCGTGAGGTATTTTTTTGCAAGCGCAGTCATGGCCGCCCCGAATTGTCTAATATGCGCAATACAGAAACGGTCACCTCAATTTCCCCACGGTATAACCGATTAACCTTCTTAACCATTGATGTGCAAGGTTGTGATGCAACATCGGACTCCAGGCCATTTTTAATTCAAATTCAGGAATATAATACGGTGGATCCCTAAGCTCCAACTGAAATCGTTCTGCTTGCATTACTGCCACTTTCGTCGGCAAGGTTGCAATCAAATCATTATCTTGAACCAGTAACCCAGGCATTTGATAGTGCCGAGTAAAGACCGAGATTTTTCGTTTCTGACCAATGCGAGACAATGCTTGGTCTATCCAACCGAGGCCTCCAGATTTCTCCGGATTCACACCAAACCCTACCCCCATGCCGGTTTTACTTACCCAAACATGTTGTGCTTCTAAATAGGTTTTTAACCCAAAGTTTTTTGCCGCGGGGTTCTCTTTATTCATCAAACAGGAAAAACTGTCGGTCCATACCGTGGTTTGATGAAACGACTGCGGTATCTCATCAAAGCGATTAATCGCCATATCCACTCGCCCCTGCTCCATATCTTTATAACTCACATCACTGGGGGTTAACACGTCGAGAATAATATTGGGCGCTTCACTGCGAATATGTTTTATCAGTCGAGGAAATAACGTTGCTTCGGCATAGTCCGACGCCATGATGCGAAATACCCGTTTACTGGACAGCGGTTTAAAGTCTTGTTTTGGTTCTAACAGAAATTGGGTTTCCGACAGGATTTGGCGTACTTTGGGTTGAACCTCTAACGCTCTTTCGGTGGGTTTCATACCCGATGAGGAGCGAACTAAGATCGGGTCATCGAACAAAGCCCTTAGCCGACGTAATCCGTTACTCATGGCGGGCTGGGTAATACCAAGCTGTTCAGCCGCTCGCGTGACGTTTTGCTCGCGCAGCAGTACGTCGAGATACACCAGTAAATTCAAGTCAACCCGGGCTATATTCATTGCATAAATACCTTACGAAACACCATAATCACGATCTATTATGGCAATTCTACCCAAAGGTGTGGCAAAAGTCCTGTTTTTTACGCTATTGTCTAATCTTCTGAAGAAATTAACGTAAGCCCCATGGGCAGTGCTTCGCCGTACATTCTCTTACTGTCGGCAGCGCCGACTTCAGCGACGGAATCAACCATAGCACTCCACGACTCAGGGCATTTTGATGAAGTTAACTTTTCTAGCACCTGGTTTCTTATTGGTGGGGAGACGTCCACCATACGATCGCCGCAGCGCCTGGCAATCATGGTGGCACAGAGGCCGGCTATCGGCTTTTGCTTCCAATCCTCTTTAAAGCAGCGCGCCAACCAACCCTCAACAATCTCTGCATCGACCACGAAGCTATTATCAGCACCAATCAACACACGAGACCCCGTACGACCAAGTGCCCACCACAGCGTATCATCGTTGGTCTCATTATCTACACGTGAAAGCAGCCAAGTGCCCAGCTGTTGTTTCTGCGTCTGTGGTAGCCGTTCCAAGGAGCCAACTAAGCGCAGCATCTCGCCATAGGCTTTCTTTTTGGCTTCTGCGGCAACACTGGAGTTTCGGGCTGTCACTGGATTAATAAATTTGCAGATATCTTCAAATAACCGTATTTGCATTGACGATGGTAAACCTGGTGCAACCCTGCGCCAAAATCCCCACCATTCTGCCCAGGCTTGGTGACTCTGGCCAAACTGTAAGCCAGATTCATATAACGGGGTAATGGTTTGAATAAAATCATAGTCGCCATCAAACCCCACTCCCGGTCGTAAGGTATAACCGGCCAAATTAAACCAGTTTCTTTCATGGTCTTTAGAGCGCCGTCGTTTTTTCGCACCATTGAGCAATTCAACAAACATCGCCCTTAATAAATACAGCGGCCACTGTTCTTTTTTACCAAGCGCAGATTCCAACCGTTTGCGTAATGTTTTTACCCGAGCGCTATCAACCGTTTTTTTGCTGTTTCCATAGACATCAGCAATAAGATCTCTCACCTGAGAAAAATTGGACGGTAAGTTCTTATTGATACTGTCGAGAACATTCGACTGCACCGGTTTTAACTGGGACAACTTGCCACTTCGAATCTCAAACTCTAAATCCCAGCGCTCTAGTGGATTGGTAATTGACGCACACTGCATCTTTACTGTGCCAATTTCCGTCAGAAAACACACGATGACAACATCGACCTGGGTGGCTCCATCCATCGTGCAGTCTAACGATGTCACCAATGGTGGTAGCTTCTTAAACATTGGGTCAGAACAATCAACGTCTTGGCCGGGGAAATAACGTTCGTCATTGGAAACCGAAAACAAATTAAATGTAACCGGCTCTCCCAACCGTAACGAAAACCGCTTTGACGCCAGCAATACCTCTTCGCCTTTTTCTGTACCTCTGGGCATCAAACAGATACCCACCGCAGGGGTTACATCGTCTTGTGCTTGATCCTCAACGGACAAAAAGAAAGAATGTGCAGCCCCGCCACCGATAGAAAACTGGCCGGTGAGCGTGGACAATGCATAACCCACCGCGCCATAGGCCACCGCCAAGTCCGGTGAACCGTTATCGAGTTCTGTTAACGGTTGCCCGCGCCACTGCTGCAAACAATCCAGTAACTGTTGTTTGATCAACGGGCTATTAAACACTCCGCCATTAAACAACACGGCATCTGGTACCGGTGCAACATCATCTGCCACGCCTAACGCCTGCTGTGAAAGCCGCTTGTAACGCCCTAAAAACTGACTGATATGTTTAGGGATTGCAGGATCCTTGGCGTAGGGCAAACCAAAGGCTATTACCCCGCTTTGCTGCAACGCAGGTCGCTCATGCAACGCTGTTAACGGAAAAAAACCCTCCAACACCAATTGCCTTATGGGTTCCCTAAACAGTTGCGCGGTTTTTGCTTTAGCAATCAAACGTGAGCCGCTACCCAGCACGGTTACGTTGGCGCTTTCGGGTGCAGGGTCCGACATGAGTTTTTCTTTCGCCTGCCTGGACTGTTGAATCAATTGTGCCAATGTCGATAACCGTAGCGGCTTTCCATCTCCGGCAATTTGTTGCTCTGCTTGCCGGGCCAAAGCCAGATCAACATTATCACCGCCAAGCATCAGGTGATCACCCACTCCAATTCGACTCAAAGATAGCTGCTGATTTTTTTCTTTTACCTGAATCAAACTTAGATCGGTGGTGCCACCACCCACATCACACACCAGCAACAATTTAATATTTTCTAACGCGGCATTAGCATCATCTTTATGTCGATAGTACCAGTCATATACCACCGCTTGTGGTTCTTCAATCAAAGAAATATTCGGCAAGCCAGCATACTTTGATGCGGTTACCGTCAACGAACGGGCGGCCTCATCAAAAGACGCCGGCACGGTAACGATTACTTTTTGCTGTTCCAATGGATGATCCGGGAATTGATGATTCCAGGCAGCGCGAACATGGGCTAAATAACTGGCACTGGCTAATACCGGCGAGACTTTTTCAACACCTTCGGCCCCATCCCAAGGTAAAATATCGGCGGTTCTGTCGACTAAATCATGGGACAGCCAACTCTTGGCACTGGCTACCTGACGCCCTTCGACCTTAGAACCCAGCTCTCTTGCCCATTCCCCAACAACAACCTGCTCTACATCACCGCGTAGGGTAGTTTTACCCCAAGGTAAAGCGATGTCAGCATCGGAAATTTCGCCGGTGGTAGGGTGATAACGAAAAGACGGCAACATCTTTCGTTTGGCAACTTCACCACCAGAAACTAGCTGATCAATTTCAAATAAAGTTGGGACTGCTTTGTTAGGTCCACGAGAAATATCAGCATAGGCCACTACCGTATGAGTAGTGCCCAAATCAATGCCGACAATAAAGTTGGATGACGACGATAAGTTACCCGAAGGGTGCTGCGAATTACTCATGATTTATCTCAATGGTTTATCTCAATGATTTATTCGCGCACATCAAATTCGACCTGCCAACGCTCATCGCCCTCGCGGGGAATGGCTTCAACCATCAAGGTGCCAATATCGGTGACTTTAGCAACCAAACGTACCGGCACCACCTCGCCTTGCTTGCGCCCTTCTGCAGTTAAGTTTGCTTGTATGTCTGGTAATTCTTCGAGTTCGTCTGGGGTCCAAAAATCCAACAAGGTTCCCGCCACATCATCTCTGCGTACCGTAGAGCCAAAAAAGCGGAAACGTACGGGCTGACCAACAACCAGACCAAATTCTCGATCGGAGGCTTGCGCTTGGGTACCCTCTTCCATTCCAAAAGGAGCTAAACAAAGTGCTTCAACCGGTGCCTCCATTCCAGGCACGGCAGGCATCGCACTTTCAACACCAATATAATACGCCGATGCCAAGCCTCCCCGGATACGCACGCCGTCACCTTGTTTCACAAAACCAAAATACGCGGCGCCTTGGGCAACGGCTAAATCCAAATCAACACCGTCTAACAGACGGGCTTCCGCCGCCCCTGCAGCCGTTAACCAGCCATTGATGGTGTTAAGTAATCGATTGGCTAACAACGGGGCTTTAAGCGCTCCGCCATTAAATAGAATCACGCTGGGTTTGATAAAGTCATGCTGGGATTCAAAACCCAGTTGATCGCCGGCGCCAACTTGTTTACTTAGAAACGCGGCTATGTGGCGCGTAATTCCGGCATCCTGAGCATAAGGCAATCCCATCTGAGTCAGTGCACCTCGAGGTTTTTCTATGGGGTGTGCATCAATCGGGGACTCTGGAAAGAAACCATTAATGAGGGTTTGCTCAATATCAGCTCGAGTCAGCTCGGATCGTAAGGTTGCACCTAACAGCTTAGAACCGCGACTAGGAACAACTAATGGCACAGCATCCAATGCCACATCGGTGAGCATCTGCTCTTTTGCTGCGCGGCAGCCATGTGTCAGTGCTTGTATTTGCCAGGGCTGTAGATTTTTGCCTGCTTCGGCCAATTTTGCTCGAACTTGATAGGCCAAGGCCAGATCCATATTGTCACCCCCTAAGAGGATATGATCTCCTACGGCGATACGATTCAATACCAGAATTCCAGACTCTTCAGTTACCGCTACCAGTGATAGATCGGTAGTACCGCCACCGATATCAACGACCAGGATAACGTCCCCTACCGTCACCTGATCACGCCAATCATCACCCATAGACTTCATCCAGCTATATACTGCCGCTTGAGGTTCTTCGAGCAAGGTTAGATGGCGAATCCCTACCGATCTGGCGGCTTCTGCCGTGAGGTCCCTTGCTGCGGGATCAAAGGATGCGGGGATGGTAAGTGTTATCTCTTGCTCATCAAACGAGGCCGTAGGGAACTCGCTGTTCCAGGCGTTTCTTAAATGGGCTAGATACTCAATCGACGCCTGCAAGGGCGAAACCGTAGGCACATCTTCTGGACTATTTAACGGTAAAAACGCYGAYTTTCTATCGACWCCACTATGACTYAACCAACTCTTCGCACTRGCAACCAAACGAATCGGGGTCTTGGCACCCAACTCCCTGGCCAGTACGCCGGTAATACTCGTTGATTGTGAARCCCAGGGTAACGCCGTATCAGATTGGYTGATTTCAGATTCATGAGGAAGGTATAGAAACGACGGTAACTGTTTTTTCTTTTCAACATTRCCCATTGACGTCAACTGAGCGACTTCAAGTAACCCGTGAGCAGAACCATTGATTTCATCTTCCAATGCGACATAGGATATGACCGAATTGGTGGTGCCTAGGTCGATGCCAATGCTGTACCTCATAACTCAACCTCTGCTGGCGCTACCACATACACATCATGCTCTTTTGCCAGCTGTGGCAATGAAATGTTTGTCACCCGCCAGCCTTTATGAACAAGAACACCGGTGAATGGCGCAGATCCACTAACATTGCCCGTCAGCCGGTTTTCTGTAGCATTAAACCCCTCTGGCAAAGTGATCGTAGTCTCCTCTTCCTCAGTGCGAATAGGCTGAAACGTGAAAACTTGCTGCAACACCTTCTTACTACCTTCATGCACAACACGGGCGGCAGCACCGACATCACTATCACTAAATCCAGTGAGGTCTTCATGAATAAAATCTATTAATCGAGCATCTTGCTGTAACAACATTAACAACTGTAACGCCGCTTCCGGGGTGGTTTCTTTCAGTAAGTTTGCCGGTTCTGGGGATTCCTGCTTAATAGCTTCAACAGATACTTCAGCATCAACAACGGCCGAATCAGCGGTAGCTGCGGACCTTTTAGATCGAGATACAACAAGGAGAACAAGCAGCAACACTAAAATCGCAACAACCAGACCAATATGGGCAACATCCAGTGTTGTTGGTATTAAAGTTAGATCAATTTTCATCAGATTACTCTTTCCAGCAGATTTTTAACGATACGCCCGCTCACAGGCAAAATAGGGGGCATATCATAGCATGAAACCGCTGATTTTTAATGAACTACTGGTCAATCCCTCCTAACTATATCGAGTCTATATCGGGTCTAATTCAAGTCTATTCCGGGTCTTTATCGGGTCTATAGTCGCTGCTGGATATATTGATCACAAAACAACAGGCTAAAGGGTCGAACACCAGCATTAGGCCGAAGCGTCTAGCCATTTCTTCTTAATAAACCAATCTATCGCCAGCCTGCCGGGGCCATACAAAAATAACGTAACCGTCATAATGCCCCAGATAATATGATCCTTCTCCCCTGCCGGACTAATGTCCGAGTAAGAAATCGCCGCCACAATATTTACACAGAATAACGCCACTGCACTAAAACGAGTAAACAAGCCAAATACTAAAAATATTGGGATTGCTAGTTCCGCTGCAGTCGCCATATATGCCGCCAATTCAAACGGTATTACAGGCACATTATATTCATACTCAAACAGTACCAAAGTGGTATCCCAAGATTTTATTTTGGTCAGACCAGACAGGAAAAATACTTTTGCCAACCATAAACGCACCCCCAATAGAAAGACGTCTTGCAATGGCCCCATCATTCGCAAAGCTGTGGTTGCTGCGCCATGGGATTTTGTTAGCATAGTTGCTGATAATGACATAAATTCCTCTCTAATTTTTTAATTCGAAGCCGGCTAACAAGCCAGTCTGGATACATCGACCAATAATACTTGGTAGTTCCGTCGCACATGACATTGTTGCTATTTCTGCAAACAACCTGCCTTGATTAACGGCGGTTAAAAATACGAATTCTTGCTCGGAAAGCACATCAATGCGCATCCCGAATTCTACATTACGCCAAATAACCAAACATACACCGCCCTCATCCAGATCCACCGTATCTGTCCCTTGATAGTCTTTTTGACTAACTTCCCAGATTCGTTGTATTGGATAATCCGARCGTAATAAAAATGCCGATGGCGTCAGGTGAAAGCCTATGCTGCCCTGCTCTGTTTCCGTCACATCGGCTAGTTCTGCAAGGGACTTAACACCATCAGTTAAATCTTCGGCGGCATTAAACGCACGATGCCAACACAACTCTAACGCGGCAACATCCGGCAAATAAACCAGCTCTTTGGCCGGTGTAAAATCCAAAAGATAGGCAGGAAATCGTTCACCATAATCCGCTAAATCCGGCGACCCAGAGGGGTATAATCGCAAATAGTCTGCCACCATATGATTAAAAAACTGCTCGCCTACTAGGGCCAAACACACGGGGTAAATATTGTTAAGCGCCTCCGTTAACCCGCCTAAAATACTGCTGCGATAAACATCCACTAATTTTTCCGCCGACAACTCACCTAGCGGTTTAAYCTGAGCATACWGAGCCTTATTATCTTCCGCCCCTGGCTCAAACACCGCTTGATGAAATGCTTGTTGCAGCTCGGCTAAGGTCATTTTCTGATTCACGGTGATGTCATCCCATCTAAAATCTTCTGAGCTTTATTGGATTCCGCTAACAAGACATCAAACGCCGGTACGTCAGTATCCCATTCGATCAACGTCGGCACCGATCCAAACATGGCAATTGCTTTACGATAGAGTTTCCAAACCGGGTCGTGTACAGGGTAACCGTGAGTGTCAAAAAGATAACCATTTCTATCTTCATAACCGGCTAAATGAATCTCTTTAACTTTATCTTTTGGTAGCGCTGCTAAATAGTCTTCTGCCGAAAAACCATGGTTAATTGCGCTAACATAGAGGTTATTGATATCTAGCAACAACTCACAGCCGGTGTCCTTTAGCACTTCCCCGATAAAGGTTTCTTCGCTCATGTCTGACTGAATAAATGTCAGGTATGAGGAAGGATTTTCAACCAACAGTGTGCGACCCAAAAAGTCCTGAGCCTGATTGATTTTTTCAGCTATGATTTTTTGTGCCTCTTCAATATAAGGCAATGGCAACAGGTCATGGGTGTACTGATTATTCACCGACACCCAGGCAATATGATCGGAAATATAAGTAGGCTCTAAGCGATCAGCCAGTTTTTTCAATCGTGATAGGTACGACATATTTAACGGGTCAACAGAACCCAATGACATTCCCACACCGTGCAACGTAATGGGATAGGAAGCTCTTATAGCTTCGGCTCGCACCAGCGGCAGCCCACCATCCGCCATATAGTTTTCACTCAGCAGCTCAAACCAGGGGACATCGGGTTTATTGTCAAAAATGTGTTGGTAATGTTCTGAACGCAAACCAAGCCCAGCACCGGCAATAGATGCTGCCGGCGAAAATACTGTTTCACTCATAGGGAGAACCGCTAGAAAATACAGAAATACTGGCCAAGAAACAGATTCCTGGCCAGTGGTACTTCAGTTACTTTTTACCTTTAACTTTTCCACCAACAATCTTGCTGCAGGTGCCTTCTGGAACATACACCCACTCTTCAGCGTCGCCATCAGTACTAGCCTGACCCGCACAACTATGCTTGCTAGTGCCACAATCATTCATACCTGCCTTCGCGACACCTTGGCACTTTTCAAAACCTGGCTTACCAGCAACCGCAGAGCTTGAAGCGGCAGCCAAACTTAGAGCTAGTGCGCCAGCAATTGCAGTGCTCATTACGGATTTAGTATCTTTCATTGTATATTCCTTCTCGATTTTTAGTGGTATTAAATGTGAATGTTCTTGATTATCACGAAAACATTTAGGCAGCTATTTTCTCTACCGTCAACCATTGGACTGTAAAAGGCAGAATTTATTACACTCTATTTAGAATAAATTGCGTCGAATCTTTAGAGCAATGCTTAAAGGCAAAAAAATCACTCACTAAAAAGAAGACTTCGCATGAAAAACAGGCACAAAAAAGCCGAGTRAAAAACTCGGCTTTTTAAAATAGTGGCGTCCCCAGGGGGACTCGAACCCCCGTTACTGCCGTGAAAGGGCAGTGTCCTAGGCCACTAGACGATGGGGACACAAAATCGAAATTGGTGGAGCCTAGCGGGATCGAACCGCTGACCTCAACACTGCCAGTGTTGCGCTCTCCCAGCTGAGCTAAGGCCCCTTTTTCGATGATAAATCCACGTCATCAGACGTGTCTCTTACAGCAAGCACATCCAGCTAGGACACTAAACGCCTTGTTTTCATAAGAGGTGCGCATTCTATGAATAATGGCCCTAGGTGTCAACAATCTATTCAGTTGCCCGACTACATTCCTCTGAATTCTTTTTCCCAGCGCTTCATTTCTTTCTTAGAAGGAGTCCCCATCACCTGTAACCCAGCTCTTAACCTTGCACGGGTCATATCCGGACCTAATATAGCCATCGCATCCATAATAGACGGTGCAGACTGCTTGCCAGATACCGCCACAAACACGGGAATCATAAAATCACGCATTTTTATCTCTAATGACTCCGAAAGTGCCATAAGATCTTGTTGAATCGCTTCCAAGGACCATTCTCGCTGAGCTTCTAGGCGCCATAAGGAAAATTGCAGGATCTTTCGCGTTTGCTCAACCTCAAGTTTCTTATACTCGAAGCTCTCTGGGCTAATGTCTGGTAACCCTTCTAAAAAGAATGATGCCAGTGGAGCCGCGTCACTCAATACATTAATACGTTTCTGGATGAGAGGTATTACTTTACCCAGGTAACTTTGATTAATCGCCCAAGTGGTAAATCGCTCAGCCAACGCTTCTACCGATAGTTCTTCACGGATCCATAAGCCATTCAGCCAACTTAGCTTATCAACATCAAATACCGGGCCACCCAGTGAAACGCGGGTAATATCGAAGACCTCAATCATTTCTTCGAGGGTGAATTTTTCCCGTTCATCAGGCATTGACCAACCCATACGTCCAAGATAATTTACTACCGCTTCTGGCAAGAACCCCATGCGTTCATAGTAATTAATACTGGTGGGATTTTTACGCTTACTTAGTTTGCTCTTATCCG
>NVVG01000227.1 GCA_002402125.1 Moraxellaceae bacterium | reverse complement strand
TGGCGTACAATGAAATTGAAGAAAGACGCGGCGTGCCCTGTTTGTGGGTGATGTTTTTGTTGTGCTGTGCTGTGCTTTATTGAGGTAAAAAATGTCAATTTCAATCGATAAAGTCGCTGATGCGTTGAGTGAAGAGGGTTACATTGTTATTCCTTATGCGTTAGATGATGATGTGCTGCATGGCTTGCAACAGCGAGTGACCCGCTTGTCCTCGGAACAATGGCTGCGCGCAGGGGTAGGGCGTAACACTGATTATCAACAAAATAAAAAAATTCGTTCTGATAGTATTTTCTGGATCTCTAAGGATGATCCGCAAGAGCTTGCTTTTTTGCAAGAAATGGAAGTATTACGTGTCAAAGACGAGAAAGACCGTAAAGAAGCCGAACGCAAAGAGCGCTACCAGCGCGGTAAACGTAAGCCGCAATAACCCCGCTGGCATAACGCGATCTTCTGCAAACAAGCGCTTAACGTGACGCTATCCACACAAATGACATACAGTCACGCCAGGCGCGTAATGCCGCATTATCTGCGCTTGCAAGGCCGTGGTCAAAAATGCGACTATGCAACAAGATAATCTACAGCGTAGATTCCCAGGGCTTACCTAAGACCTCACTCAAGAATAATAAGACCATGGCTAAACATATACTTGTTACGGGTGGCACAGGGTTTATCGGCCAACGCCTGTGCCGATATTTCCTTAAACAAGGTCATTTAATCACGGTATTTACTCGCTCCCCAGAGAAAGTCCAAGAATTATGGAAGGGTGATGTCGCCGCGGTGAGCTCCTTTGAACAACTCCAACTGATGGATCCTTTTGACTGGGTAATCAACCTTGCGGGAGAGCCCTTCGCTGAAAAACGCTGGACTGACGCGCAAAAATATCAAATTCAGGATAGCCGTATTCTCTTCACCAAAACGCTGGTAGACGCATTATGTGCAATGCAAAAAGCCCCTAAATTGATGATCAGCGGCTCAACGATTGGTTTTTATGGGGATTGCGGCAACCAACTGTGTGATGAAACACTGCCTGCAGGTGATGATTTTACAGCCCAACTCAGTCGAAAGTGGGAAAAAGCGGCGCAAGCGATAGCTTTTAAAGGTACACGTTTGTGTTTTATTCGAACCGGCCTGGTGTTAGGCAAAAAAGGCGGCGCGCTGAAAAAAATAGCACAATCAATTAAGTTCGGTGTTGGCGGCAAAAAGAGCTCGGAAAAACAATGGGTATCATGGGTTCATATTGATGACGTATGCCGGTTAATCCTCCATATCACTAACAGCCCCAGTTGCGAAGGAATATTTAACGCCGCCTCGCCTAACCCAGTAACTGGCGAACAATTAACCCAAGCGGTCGCAACGGCGGTGCATCACAACACTCTTGTGCCCCTCATCCGGCGACCTAGTT
The DNA here is from genome assembly GCA_002402125.1 of Moraxellaceae bacterium. GTDB lineage: Bacteria > Pseudomonadota > Gammaproteobacteria > Pseudomonadales > Ketobacteraceae > 42-54-T18. The sequence goes on along the minus strand of NVVG01000227.1, from coordinate 5,319 downwards.
TTCAATTTGGAAAAAACAAGAACGATGACCACAATCAATTTTTAAGAGGACAAAAAGCCGTTCCCAAAAACCTGATCGACAGTGGTTTTACCTTTACCTTCCCTGAATTAGATCAATGCCTGCAACAAATATATGGCGTAAAAAAGTAAGAGTTTCTCTGTCATGACTAGTACTTCCACGAAGGTAAAACAACTACTTATTGTGGCGCATACGCCCTCACCAAACACCGTCAAAATGAGCCAGCGGCTACATGAAGGCGCCCTAACGCCAGACGCAAACAACGTGCACACAACGCTCGTCGCCCCATTATCCGCCACGCCAAGCCAAGTGCTAAACGCCGATGCCATCATTCTCTATACTCCTGAGAACCTAGGGTATATGAGCGGCGCAATGAAAGATTTTTTTGATCGCATCTATTACCCCTGTTTAGAGAAAAAACAAGGCCTACCCTATGCTTTATGCGTTCGAGCCGGTCACGATGGTACTGGCACCTGTCGCGCCGTAACAACAATTACTACCGGGCTGCGCTGGCAGCTCGCCCAACCCCACCTTGTTTGTAAAGGTCCTTTTCAAGATGAATTTCTCAGCCAATGCCACGAGTTAGGCACATACATGGCTATAGCACTGGACTCGGGCATTCTGTAACCCGACAGCGATCACTACAGACACTTTACACCCTCTCAATACAGTCAAGCCCCCCTCCATTTGCCTCTCAATAATTGCATAAAACTGCAATTTAACGGTTGAAAATCCACTCAATCCCTGGTCTTATGCACGCACTTACGTCACGCATTCGCAAGAAGCACCATGGAGACTCTTTATGAGCCCCAAAATTTCCGATACCAACGCCCTCGGCCTATTAATTCGTTTGGCTATTGTCGCCTTATTTGGCATTGGTATCATTGCTTACACTACCAACGCCTTCGCCTCGGTTCCGCATAGTTCGCTGCTTATCATTGCTGCGGTTATCGGTGGCTACATGGCGTTAAACATCGGCGCCAATGATGTCGCCAATAACGTCGGGCCAGCCGTTGGTTCTTTAGCATTATCCATGGGAGCCGCGATTGTTATTGCCGCCATTTTTGAGGCTGGCGGTGCAATTATTGCGGGTGGCGATGTAGTCAGCACCATTAAGAAAGGCATTATTGATCCCAGTAACCTGTCTGACCCAATGACATTTATCTGGGTAATGATGGCTGCGTTGCTGGCTGGGGCTATCTGGTTAAACCTTGCCACGGCGGTGGGTGCGCCCGTTTCCACCACCCATTCGATCGTAGGTGGCGTGCTTGGCGCAGGCATTGCGGCCGGCGGCATGGAAATCGCCAACTGGAATAAAATGGGCGCCATTGCCGCTAGCTGGGTTATCTCGCCGGTACTCGGCGGCCTTATTGCGGCAGGTTTTCTCTTTATTATCAAACGCTTGATCATTCACCAAGACGATATGATCACTGCCGCCAAACGTATCCTGCCATTTTTGCTTGCGATCATGAGTTGGGCATTTATCACCTATTTGTGCCTCAAAGGCGTGAAAAAAATCTGGGCAATCGACTTTCAAACCGCCATGCTTTTGGGTTTTTTCGGCGCTATTGCCACAGTCTTTTTATCCAGGCAACTCATCGCCAAAGCGGCAGAGAAACTCAACAATGATCGTCACGACGTTTCCAACCTATTTACTTTGCCATTAATTTTCTCAGCTGCGTTACTCAGTTTTGCCCACGGAGCAAATGACGTCGCTAACGCTATTGGGCCTTTGGCTGCTATTAATGATGCCATCATCAATGTAGGTATCTCCGAGAAAGCCGCCATTCCCTTATGGGTGATGCTAATTGGCGCTATCGGTATCGCCATTGGGCTTGCGCTATTTGGCCCCAAACTCATTCGTACCGTGGGCACAGAGATTACCGATCTCGACAAACCACGAGCGTTTTGTATCGCTCTTGCTGCCGCGATCACTGTCATCATCGCCTCTCAACTAGGCCTACCGGTTAGCTCTACTCATATTGCGGTCGGCGGCATCTTTGGCGTGGGCTTTTTACGAGAATATCTCAAACGTACCTATTTGGCAGAGATGCACGCCGTTTCGAGTCAATTAACCGGAAAAGATAAGATACGCGTCGAACATATACTGAATAACCATACCAAGGTAACCGTTGAAGAAATCAACAAAGTTTTCCGCCGCCTTAAGCAAGGCAGAAAACAGCTGGATATGAATAAGAAAGAGATTAAACGGCTGAAAAAAGGCTACAAAGAAGAACTGGTGAAACGTTCGGCACTATACAAAATTGTCGCCGCCTGGATCATCACGGTACCCGCCTCAGCGGCCTTGGCCGCATTATTGTTCTTCACATTACGTGGCATGTTAGGAAGTTAATCCGTCAATTTAGGTATACATCTTCCCAGCCGCTATATCCTGGCAGGGGAGATGTACTGGCTAATAACCGCAGTATTGCATTGATAATTCACTTTTTTTCAGAAAAACCCAATAAATATCACTTTTTTTACCTGCAATCATCTCCTTTAGCGACAATTACCCTATTTCTGCCTTACAATTCACCCTGTAGTAATTTACTAGCAGCAGATAGGATTTCTAATGAAGCCACTTTCTCCCGTAGACCAACTTTTTCTCTGGATTGAAAAACGCCAGCAACCGATGCATGTTGGCGCATTACAGTTATTTTCTTTTCCTGAAGATGCGGGCCCAAAATACGTTACCGAATTAGCTGAATCCATGCGTGCCTATGCTTGCCCACAGCCACCTTTTGACCAACACCTCGTGACTAAAATGGGGCAAAATTACTGGCATCCCGACACGCATTTTGATTTAGAGCACCACTTTCGCCATGAGGCATTACCAAAACCTGGACGCATCCGTGAATTGCTTGCCAGAGTCTCCGCCGAACACAGTAATCTCATGGACCGTGAACGCCCCTTATGGGAAGTTCACCTCATTGAAGGGGTTCGCGGCAAACGTTTTGCACTTTATACAAAAATACATCATTCGATGATTGATGGCGTTTCCGGCATGCGCTTGTGTATACGCATGCTGTCTAACGATCCCAGCGCCCGAGACCTGCCTCCTATCTGGGCCATGGAGCAAAGGAAGAACAATTCGGAACGCCCTCCACGCAACAACGATACCTTTTCCAACCTGTTAAACTTTGGTACCACCGCGAGAAAACAAATCTCTACGATACCCACAGTTGCCAGGGAAATTGCCAAATCCATTCGCAAAGCAAAAACCGACCCCAATCATGTGTCGATATTCCAAGCACCCCATTGCATACTCAATGAACACATTACCGGATCAAGGCGATTTGCCGCACAGTCGTTTGCGATCGATCGATTCAAACGCATCGGCAAGGCGTTTGACGCCACCATGAACGATGTGGTGCTCGCTATCTGTGGTAGCGCACTGAGAGATTACCTGATTAGCCAACATGCGTTACCCGATCAACCGCTCATTGCTATGGTCCCTGTCAGTTTACGCAATGACGATAGCGCGGGCGGCAATCAGGTTGCCATGATCTTGGCAAACCTTGGCACCCATATTGCGGATCCTGGCAATCGTATTGAAGTCATCAAAGCTTCCGTCAACGAAGCCAAACAACGTTTTTCTCAGATGACACCAGAAGAGGTGTTAAACTACACAGCGCTAACCATGGCCCCCTCATCAATCAGTGTAATGACAGGGCTTGCGCCAAGAATTCAAACCTTTAACGTGGTTATTTCCAACATACCTGGCCCTAAAGAAACCATGTATTGGAATGGCGCTAAGCTCGAGGGCATGTACCCCGTATCCATACCCATTGAGCGCAACGCACTTAACATCACGCTATTGAGCTATGTTGACCAACTAGAATTTGGCTTTACCGCATGTCGACGCACGTTGCCGTCAATGCAGCGCATGCTAGATTTTGTCGAAAACGGCATCCATGAATTAGAAATAGCTGCTGACATTGCTCATCGTTAGACAAACACGCCTATTCATTTAGGCCCAATTAAAGAGGCTAGCTTTTTGTCATCTGAATCATCATCCGAATCATCAACTGATTCTTTCTCTGAACTCGCGTTAAACGACCGTTTACTCAAAGCGGTCACCAAGCTTGGCTTTGATAAAGTCACCCCAGTACAAGCCAAGGCAATCCCGCTGGCGATGAAAGGCAAAGACTTATTAGTCAGCGCCAAAACCGGCAGTGGTAAAACCGCGGCTTTTTTACTGCCAACATTACACCGTTTCTTAGAAAATCCCGCCGCCAACAGTGGAACTCGCGCACTGCTACTGGTTCCCACTAGAGAGCTTGCACGCCAAGTACAAAAACAATGCACGCTACTAACTGCCTTCTGCAACATCAAGTCGGGCATGATAATTGGTGGGGAAGATTTTAAATATCAAAAATCCATATTTCGTAAAAACCCAGAAATCATTATCGCAACACCAGGTCGTATATTGGAACACCTTACCGCCAACTCCATCGATTTTAACGATCTGGAAGTGCTGGTACTGGATGAAGCTGACCGCATGTTAGATATGGGTTTTATTGATGATGTACAACAGATCATTCAAACCTGCAATAAACAGCGGCAAACCCTGCTATTCTCCGCCACCTTAAAGCAAAAAGGTTTAACCGAGATTATCAGCGGCGCACTTAACAACCCCGAGTCCTTGTACCTAGACACTCATCGCGAAAAACACTCCCAAATTAGACAACAAGCCATCTTAGCCGACGACAACGATCATAAAGACAAACTGTTGGCCTCATTGCTTGATAGTGAAGCCTATAACAAAGCCTTAGTATTCACCAACAAAAAAATCCAAGCCACTCGGCTCAGTGGGTTAATGCGCTATAAGAAACATCGCGCCGGTGTATTACAAGGTGATCTAAGCCAAGAAGAGCGCAACCATGTCATGGGTTTGTTTCGCAACCAACAAATCGATGTGCTTATCGCGACTGACGTTGCCGCGCGTGGCATAGACGTTGACAACATTGATTTGGTTATTAATTATGATCTGCCCCGCAATGGTGACGATTATATCCATCGCATCGGCCGCACCGGCAGAGCGGAAAGCGAAGGTGTGGCAATTTCATTTGTCACCTCCTTTGAGTGGAATTTAAAAGCTGCGATCGAACGCTATTTACGGCACAATTTCGAAAAACGTTCGATACCTGGACTGGTGGGGAAATTCACCGGACCTAAAAAACTGAAATCATCTGGAAAAAAAGCCGGCAGCAAGCGGACAAAAACAGATGTCGAAGTAGAAGGCAAAAAAGTCAAACAGCGTGCTCGCGACAAGAAAAACATCGGTAAACGGCGCAAACC
>NVVG01000226.1 GCA_002402125.1 Moraxellaceae bacterium | reverse complement strand
ACAATCCTTCTGGGATAACATCCTCAATAAGATTGATTGTATTATCGATGTCCCTAAGAATCGCTGGAACATAGATGACTATTACAGTGAAGATAAGACTGCAGAAGATAAAACCTATTGTAAGAGAGGTGGGTTTATTCCTGATTTGGATTTTAATCCTATGGAATATGGCTTGCCGCCTAATATTTTAGAAATTACCGATGTAGCACAATTACTATCCTTGATCGTTGCCAAAGAAGTGATGAAAGATGCAGGTATTGGCGAAGGCTCCGGCTATGACACGCAAAAGATAGGCATTACTCTCGGAGTAGGTGGTGGTCAAAAATTGTTGGCCCCGTTAGTGTCCCGTCTCCAATACCCTGTTTTGAAGCGAGTGCTTGAAAGTAGTGGTGTTGATGAGGGTGATATAGAGACCATTATCGGCAAGTTCAAGAAAGCTTACGTAGGTTGGGAAGAGAATTCTTTCCCTGGCATGCTGGGCAACGTAATCGCAGGTCGAATCGCGAATCGATTCGATTTTGGTGGAATGAACTGTGTGGTGGATGCGGCTTGTGCAGGTTCACTGGCGGCAACACGTATGGCCTTGTCAGAACTGCTTGAAGGTCGTAGTGAAGTAATGATTACCGGTGGGGTCTGTTGTGATAACTCCATCAGTATGTATATGAGTTTTAGTAAGACGCCAGCCTTTACCGATGCTGACTGTGTACAGACCTTTGATGAGAAGTCACGCGGTATGTTGGTAGGTGAGGGTCTTGGAATGGTTGCCTTGAAGCGCTTGGAAGATGCCGAGCGTGATGGCGATAGAATTTACAGTATTATTAAAGGTGTTGGTGCCTCCAGTGACGGTAAGTTCAAGAGTATCTATGCTCCTCGTCCAGAAGGCCAGGCCAAAGCATTGCGCCAAGCCTATGAAGATGCAGGTTGTGACCCACAAACCGTAGGGCTAATTGAAGCGCATGGAACGGGCACAGCGGCAGGTGACCTTGCAGAATTTATCGGATTATTACAGGCGTTTGATGATGGTCGTGATGATAAGCAATATATCGCTTTAGGTAGTGTCAAATCTCAGATTGGGCATACCAAAGCTGCCGCAGGTACCGCTGGATTTATCAAGGCATCGCTATCGCTCTATCACAAAGTATTACCACCGACGATTAACGTTGATACACCTAATCCAAAATTGGGTATTGAAAACTCTCCGTTCTATGTCAATGCCGATACTAGGCCTTGGATTGCTCGACCCGATGGCACACCTCGTCGCGCAGGTGTTAGTGCATTTGGTTTTGGTGGTACAAACTTCCACTACGTTTTAGAAGAATACCGACCTAAAGAAGAAGGAGCACACCGTATTCAAAGCGTCGGAAGCTTTGTGTTGTTAGATGCGCATACCCCGCTTGATCTAAAAACCAAATGTGAAACTCTACTGGGTACGCTGAAAAGCGCCCCCGATAGTGACGAGCAAGAAAAAGTGCATTACGTATTTTTGAAAGATAATGGTTTACGAGAAGTTGCACCATCACTGCCGCGAGTGGGTTTTGTATCGGCCTCTATTGAAGATACTATTCAGTCATTAGAATTAATTACTAAGACGTTTGCCAGTAAACCTCAAGATGCTGCTTGGGAGTTGCCTTCAGGTATTTTCTATCGTGAAAAAGGCGTTAATACTAAGGGTACTGTAGTTTCACTGTTCTCTGGTCAGGGCTCACAATATGTGAATATGGGCTCAAAGTTGGCAATTAATTACCCGCCAATGATGGATAGCGTGCAAAAGATGGATGCTCTCTTTGCAAAGGATGGAAAATTAATATCTAAGGTGATGTATCCCAAGCCAGTTTTCACCGAAGAGGCGCTGAAGCAGGATATTGTTGAGCTGCAAAAAACTGAAAATGTACAACCTGCCATTGGCGTGATGAGTTTTGGTTTATTTGAGTTGTTCCGTCAAGCAGGTTTTTCTACGGATTTTGCTGTAGGACATAGCTTTGGTGAGATAACTGCGTTGTGGGCAGCAGGCGTAATCAGTGAAGAAGATTATTTCCGCCTAGCGAAAGCCAGAGGGGAGGCCATGGCCGCTCCGGATGATGCCTCGTTTGATGCTGGTACTATGATCGCTGTAATTGGTGATGTTTCTAACTTAGATGAAGAATTAAAAGGCAAAGAAGGCATCTCCATTGCCAACTACAACTCTAACAATCAAGTTGTTGTAGCGGGAGAAACAGACAAGATTAATAGTGTTAAAGACGAGTTGACTGCAAAAGGGTACAAGGTTGTATCTTTGCCAGTATCTGCTGCTTTCCACACGCCACTGGTAGGGCACGCGCAAAAGCCGTTTGCTGAGGAAATCCAAAAGGCCAAGTTCAGCAAACCTAGTATCCCGGTATTTGCCAATGGAACGGGTGTTGCGTACTCCAATACACCAGCAACAATAAAGAAAGCACTTAAGAATCATATTTTGGAACCCGTGCGATTTAAAGAGTCCATTGAGAATATCTATGATGCTGGCGGGCGTATTTTTGTCGAATTTGGTCCAAAGAATGTTCTCTCCAAATTGGTCGGGAATATTTTGGGGGATAAACCTCATGTCTCCATCGCGTTAAATGCAAGTCATAAGAAAGACGCAGATATTCAGCTTCGTCAGGCGATTATTCAACTAGCGGTTGCCGGGCTATCTTTAGAGAATATTGACCCTTACGAGAGAGAGCGCGAAGACATTACGTTGCGTAAGAAGTCTCCAATGTCATTGAGCTTGGGTGGTTTTAATCATGTTAGTGAGAAAACCAAGAAGATCTATGCTGATGCGTTGGCGGACGGACACCAAGTTAAAGGTGTATCAACAGCTCCTGCTATTAGTGCACCTGCCCCAGCAGCGGCAAGTAGACCCGCTGCAGCACCAGCGGCCACTGTTCAGCAGCCGGTAGTGAAGCCTATAGCTCCGCAGCCTGTAGCTTCGCAACCAGCAGTTCAGCAACCAGCAGTCCAAAGGCCAGCACCACAACAAGCAGCGCCTGTTGCGACTGCGGCGCCTTCGGTAAATGGAGCGCAGTTAGCCGATAGCATTGAACATGGTTTACAGAGTTTCTACCAGAATCAAAATGAAATTTTGAATGTGCATGAGAAATATCTTGAGTCTCCGCGTCAGTATTCCGATGCTTTTGAAAACTTGATGGGTCAGCAAATGCAAATTGCTGCTCAAGGATTTGAAATCCCYGAGAGWGTTCAACGCAGCATGATGATGTTCCATGCGCACCAAGCGGATACCTTAAAGGTGCATGAACAGTACCTGCAAAATCAAACCCAACAGGGCACARCAGCATTAAGAATGYTGAGTGGTCAGYTWCAATCRGGYTCCGCAGGWWTAGCGCCAGTKGTWCCTGCTCRGGCAGTAGCRCCWACTKTTAGTGCNNNWSYYRTMRCWMCRSYRGCRMCASCKGCGCCARTTGCKCCWGYWRCGCMAAGGCMGGCTCCAGTNNTNGYRRMMSCTSCWSYMGYRRSAMMKSCWSCSSYWGYRRMRMMASCWSCKSYSGYWMAAGCRGCACCWGTTCAAKCWGCRCCGACATTAGATCTAGCAAAAATCAATACGGTTATGTTGGCRTCWGTAGCAGAWAAGACAGGTTAYCCTGTTGAAATGTTAGAACTTGAAATGGATATGGAAGCCGACCTTGGAATTGACTCCATCAAACGTGTTGAAATTCTTGGTGCAGTACAAGATGAGTTACCTGAATTGCCAGAGCTAAATGCCAACGATCTATCTGAGCTTCGAACCTTGGGTGAAATTGTAGATTACATGAAGGCGCAAGTGCCAGCTGCAGGTTCTGCAGCTGCACCGCAGGCAGCAGCGCCTGCCGCTGCAGCGGCTCCATCATTGGATCTGGCTAAAATCAATCAAGTGATGATGGCCTCAGTCGCAGATAAAACAGGTTACCCTGTTGAAATGTTAGAGCTTGAAATGGACATGGAAGCGGACCTTGGAATTGACTCCATCAAGCGGGTTGAAATTCTTGGTGCAGTTCAAGATGAGCTGCCTGAGTTGCCAGAGCTAAATGCCAATGATCTATCTGAGCTTCGAACCTTGGGTGAAATCGTTGAGTACATGCAAAAACAAGTACCAGCGGCGTCGTCTGCGCCGGCACCTCAAGCCGCCGCAGGACCAGGTTTGGACCTTGCCAAAATCAATCAAGTGATGATGGCATCGGTAGCAGATAAGACCGGTTACCCGGTTGAAATGCTAGAGCTTGAAATGGACATGGAAGCTGACCTTGGTATCGACTCTATCAAACGTGTTGAAATTCTTGGTGCAGTACAAGACGAGTTACCTGAATTGCCAGAGCTTAATGCTAATGATTTGTCTGAGCTTCGAACCTTAGGTGAAATCGTTGAGTATATGCAGAAGCAAGTGCCTGCTGCAGCGTCAGCACCAGCAGCAGTTGCTGCTCCAGGTTTAGATCTAGGTAAAATCAACCAAGTGATGATGGCCTCGGTCGCAGAAAAAACCGGTTATCCAGTTGAAATGCTAGAACTCGGCATGGACATGGAAGCTGACCTTGGTATCGACTCTATTAAGCGCGTAGAAATTCTTGGCGCAGTACAAGACGAGCTACCTGAATTACCAGAGTTAAATGCTAACGATTTGTCAGAACTTCGTACTCTCGGTGAGATTGTTGATTATATGCAGGCACAGGTGCCAGCGGCATCCGTTGCTGCTGCACCGGTTGCTGCCGCAGCATCAGGTTTGGATCTTGATAAGATCAATCAAGTAATGATGGCATCTGTTGCAGATAAGACCGGTTATCCAGTTGAAATGCTAGAACTTGGCATGGACATGGAAGCGGATCTTGGTATCGATTCTATCAAGCGAGTTGAAATTCTTGGTGCGGTTCAAGACGAACTACCTGAGTTGCCAGAGCTAAATGCCAACGATTTATCTGAGCTTCGTACCTTAGGTGAAATTGTTGAGTATATGCAGCGTCAGGTCCCCGCTAGTGCAGCTGCAGCACCTGCTGCAGCGACACCAGGATTAGATCTTGGACAGATTAACTCAGTGATGATGTCCGCGGTAGCCGATAAAACCGGTTACCCGGTAGAGATGTTAGAACTCGAAATGGACATGGAAGCGGATCTTGGTATCGATTCCATCAAACGCGTTGAGATTCTCGGTGCGGTTCAAGATGAGTTGCCTGAGTTGCCAGAACTAAATGCCAACGATTTATCTGAGCTACGTACTCTGGGTGAGATCGTTGATTATATGAAAGCAACAGCATCATCTGGTGCAGGTGCTTCAGTCGCTAGTGCAACACCTGCGCAAGCGGTAACAGCAAGTACCTCATCAGAGAAAGCTCCTAGCAGTATTGCTGAGGTTGTTGCTCTATCGGCACCTGATGCACAGGTTATTTCGGTACCGACAGAAAATGTAGCGTTAATTGTCGATGATGGTTCTCGTATACCTGGTTTGTTGGCGAAAGAGTTGGCCGCTAAAGGCTGGAAGCCAGCGATCTTGAAACTGCCAACATCTGTAGTTGCTTCTAAGAAAGCCGTAAAAGGCGTACCTAGCGCTACTATGAAAGAGGCAACTGAAGCAGCATTGGTAGAGTGTTTAGACACGATCAAACGTGATGTTGGTGCTATTGGTGCAGCGTTTGTATTGCAACCTAAGGTTGATTCAACCAAACAAGCTATTGATTATCCTGTTGCATGTAAAGCGACGTTATTAAATGGCTTCTTATTAGCGAAACACCTTAAGGAAACACTAAATAGTGCAGCAGAAACGGGTCGCGGAGCATTTGTTACCGTGGCACGATTGGATGGATCATTAGGTTACGGTGTATCGGCCGGAGAAGATATTGTTCAAGGCGGATTGTTTGGCCTTACCAAAACCGTAAAACTCGAGTGGCCTTCAGTATTCTGTCGTACTATTGATATTGCCTCATCCATTGCCGAGCAAGATGCGGTGAATGCTATCGTTGCTGAATTGCACGACACGAATACCGGATTGGTAGAAGTGGGTTACGGTACTGCCGGGCGAGTTACTTTGCAGACCGTTGATGTGGATAGTTACTCTGTAGCCGCTGGCAATACCATCACAAAGGATTCAGTATTCTTGGTGAGTGGAGGTGCTAAGGGGGTTACTACTAAGTGTGTAGAGAAACTAGCAGCGAGACACCAATGTAAATTTATCTTGCTAGGTCGATCGGTGTATAACAGTGAAGAGCCTGCATGGGTTAAAAACTGCTTGGATGCCGGTGAACTTAAAAAGCTTGCGATGCAAGAGTTGATTGCACAAGGTGACAAACCAACACCGGTTAAAGTGAATAATTTGTTGTGGCCAATCTTATCGGCACGGGAAATTTCGCAATCTCTTAGTGCGATAAAAGCTGTTGGCGGTACAGCGGTATACGTCAGTGCAGATGTGACCGACGTAGCAGGTATGCCAGCGAAGCTTGCTCCAGCCATTAAGGAGCTGGGCGTTATTACTGGCATTATCCACGGTGCAGGTGTATTAGCCGATAAGTACATTGAGCAAAAAACTGTTAAGGACTTTGATGCGGTTTATTCAACCAAGATTCAGGGTATGACGGCGTTGCTAAACTGTGTTGATGCCAGTCAATTGACTCATCTGGTCTTGTTCTCTTCTGCCGCTGGATACTACGGCAACGAAGGTCAGGCTGATTACTCTGTTGCTAATGAAATCCTCAATAAGACGGCGTTACGCTTTAAGCAATTACACCCAAGCTGCCATGTTGTTTCCTTTAACTGGGGACCATG
>NVVG01000225.1 GCA_002402125.1 Moraxellaceae bacterium | reverse complement strand
CTGACTCCGGCTACAGAAAAAGGTGTTAGTCAACTAATGCAATCCCTTGGTCGTTATTATGTTCGTTATGTTAATCATACTTACAATCGAACCGGAACCCTATGGGAAGGGCGATTCAAGTCAACCTTAGTAGATAGCGAACGGTACTTGCTTACAGTAAGCAGGTATATTGAACTTAATCCCGTACGGGCGGGAATGGTTAAGCATACAGTGGAATACCCCTGGTCAAGTTATCACAGGAATGCTTTAGGTAAAGACATAAAATTATTAACATCTCACGGGTGTTATGAGCGGCTTGGCCAAACGAAAGCCAAAAGGCAAGTGGCCTATAGATATCTATTTGTTGATAATATTACTAATTTGACAGTGGATCAAATACGAGAAGCCACAAWCAAGGMTTGGGTGTTAGGTGATGRAAGTTTTAAAAYWCARATAGAAAARCAGRCAGGGCGTAGGGTTTCTCCTATGCAGAGAGGAGGAGATCGTAAGTCTGAGGGTTATAAAAATAATCAATTACTCTGACCCCATTGATCGGATCGGATAAGCATGGGCCAGATATTCCTTTAGATCCAAACCTTAAGCAGCGTTCTATTGATGGTAGCCATCCAAGAACAGGAAGACGTAGGGGAAGAGCTAGGGCAGAAACCAGTTCACAATTCAAAGATTGGGAAACTCAGAGAAATGCTATTAATGAAGCAAATACTCGAGAGGCAAGAGGGTTGCCAAAGTATAATGCGCGCGATGGGCGTGGGAATAACGCAGTGAAAGGTTCAACTCCTTATGGTTCAGGGCGAGGTTATACCCCGAATCGTAGAAACCCCGAATCTCCAAAATATAATGAGCAATTAGATAATTGGATTATTCGATACGATCCTGAAACAGGCAAGCCATTTACTGGTTATCCTGAAAAGTGAGATGACGGAAATGAAACTAAAATATCCAGAAAGCGAAGTAGATTTTGACGTGTCTCCTGCATATTTTATAGGAGGATTCGACGTGTATGATCGAGAGGAAACTTTAGAGGTACATCTCAATACTTTTGACCCAAACAATGAGGATGAATTTAAGAAAATTTTTGAAGAGTGTTTTTTTAACACGCGAAAAATAGACGCTCTTACAGTTGATCACAAAGTTGAGCTTGTGAGGGTTTTGAAAAGTGCGCTAGACAAAAGTGATTATGATTTTAATAAGATTTTATTGGATGACCATGACGAATGCTTTTATATGCCCTCTGAATGGAATATAGTGGATCCAAGATGTTTTTTCGAAAATATTTACAGCCTTATTAATAAGCGGTGGAAGTAATTAAAGGAGTTTAATCAATGGAAATCAAATAAAATAAAATCAATGGGGCCAGAGTAATTGACTCACATTGATCAGTAAAAATTAGATTGCTATTGGTCACCGCAGGGTGGGTATCTATTTATGGCTAAACCTTATTTAAGGCTAAGATTTTGGGGATAGCAATGTTTCGACAATTTAATTATTCCCCTATCAAAACAAGGATGAAAAAAATGGTTTTATGACTATTTGATCTAAGTTGTTTGGGAGGATTTGATAGACTCAATTGACTAGCCATCAATTAACAAAGGAGTCTTTTAATGAACAACATTTCAGTCGCGGTTGATTTTTCCGCAGATACCCCCTTTATCGTTGACCATGCGTTAACGCTCGCTAAAGCCAATGATAGTAAAATACACCTCGTGCATGTTGTTGGGGCTAATACTGATACAAAGGGGCGATATCAATCGGGTACTGATGAGGAGTTTCCACAGGTAAAGGGGGAGCTTCGTAAGTTAGTGGATTTCATTCTAGATGCAGGGGTAGAGGCCGACAGCGCATTGGTAGAGGGTAGCCCCGCGCCTTCAATTATCCATGAAGCTGAACATGTTGATGCAGATTTGATACTCATGGGAGCACGTAAGCATGGTCTGGTAGGTGGGGCGTTAAGTGCTAGCCAAGGTGTGTTGCGGCAATCGACAATACCTGTTTACTTTGTTCCAGTGAAGAACTGACATGTAGGGTTTTTGCTAATATTCTACCGCTGGTTTGACGTTGTCTATTTATAACTCAAATAATAATGATAGAACGAATTGATCTATTATTGCAATCATGTAGAAGGGGATGAAGGTTAAATATCGATCTAAAAATTGGTAGAATAGAACTGTTGAATACCAATGTATTAGGAGGATTGATAATGAATAATATCTCAGTCGCTGTTGATTTCTCTACCTGTACTCCGTCTATTGTTGATCATGCACTCACGCTGGCGAAAGCTATCGATAGTAAAATTCACCTTGTTCATGTTGTGGGGGCCAATGTAGATACCAAAGGCCGTTTTCGATTAGGGACCGAAGAGGAGTTTCCAGAGGCTAAAGATGAGCTGCGGCAACTAGTCAACTACTTGCATGACGCGGGTGTGGAGGCTGATAGCGCGGTAGTTGAGGGCAGTCCGGCGCTCTCCATTGTGCATGAGGCAGAACATGCCGATTCGGATTTTATTTTGATGGGAACACATGGTCATAGCCTGGTTGGTGGGGCGTTGATGGGTAGCGCAAGTCAGGGTGTTTTGCGACAGTCATCGATTCCTGTTTACTTTGTGCCAGTGAAGGATTGATGTTGTAAAACTGATTGCCATACCTCCTGGGCCTTTTTGTTCGTAAGAGTTATGGTTATCTGGCTGCAATTTATTACGGTTTACGGATGGTTGGCGTGTAACTTTTATCTTGTGGAGAACTTATCATCGCCATTAGATTACTTTTAGCTCTCCTTTAAACCAGTAAGCAATTTTTGCATCCGTCCACCACCAGCGTTTTTTCGTCCATGTGAAAGTGGCATTAATCGTATTTCCTTGAATAGTACCTTCCCATTTTATCTGTCCGTCATTTGGACTGGTGGTAGTGGCGCTAAATGTAATGGTATCACCGTCTTTTGTTGCGGTGTAGTTTGCAGCACTGAAATTCCATTGGGCGCATTGAACCGAGAATAATTCGCCATTATTGAAGCGCAGTTCTTCTTTTTTTTTGGAATTATCCAGCATTTCTCCTGACAGACCAATAAACGTCTTGCCGTCAAGTATGCCTGTTGCGGAATAACTCTGTGTGGAAAATAACGAAGTWAAAAATACTAGTAGAAAACTAAAAATTAYTGACGTTATGTGTAGGTGTCGCATTTTGAACTCCTGTAGWRTTTTTAAAAACTACTAAGTTCAGTATAAAGCACWATCTTCCCMATGCGGAYGTTATATAGAGTGTCGAATGTTTACCCTAAAATAAATTCTTWTTTAAGGTRAAAACGTCCTTTTAATACAGCGTGTTAAAAATGYACTTGGTTCGTTATTCACATTCTATATAGATTGTGAATATTTGATCTAAAAATATCGACAGGGAAGTTGTTGATTGGCATTTTTGGGGGCGAATAGAAAAGGCCGGAGAAGATCTCCGGCCAATATTTTCTGCAAAAATTAAGAAGAGATTTCGATAAAATTCGCGACTAAGCAACAGCCTTAAGATTGATGATGTGATCACTGTATTCGGCTTGCCATGCCTCAATCAATTCCATGTCGTTCTCGTCCCAAGGGTGAAAGTCTGGTTTAAAGTAGCGAATAAAGCTTGGGATCATGTTGGTAAGCATGCCATCATATCCCGCTAGATACCATAGCCCTTTTAAGTTGTCAGAAACGTTGAGAAGTTTTCCGTCTTTTGCCAACATATCTGCTTGTGCAACAAAGGTTATGCCAAGGACAAGTGCCCAGGCTATTGGTAGGGTTACTACGCGTTCAATGTATCCACCTTTAGTTTCATTGTAGATATCAAATAGTACACCCTTGTGCTCGATTTCCTCTATTGCATGCCAGGACCAGAGGGCTTTTATTTCAGCGTCAACGCCTTCAGTAAACTTCTCGTTGGCTAAATACTGGTGAGCAAAGTTCGCGGTAAAATGTTCTAACGCCATGGATGCCGAAAGTTGCATTCGCTGGGAAACTTTGTTGCGTACTTTACCTAAAAGGCCGCCAAACCATCCGTCATATTTTTCCATATCATAACCAAAATCATCCATTAGAGAGTTTAGTTTTTTGTGTTGCATGGTGTGGTGGGCTTCTTGACGAACAAAATCTGCAAGTTGTTCTTTTAGTATCGGATCGTTAATGTCATCTTTATAGAATCGTCCAGAGTCCATGAAAAAGCGTTCACCTTCAGGGAAGGCGGTGGATAGTGCACTCCAAAAGGTTGAGACAAAAGGACTGTCATTGTGCCAATATCTTTTTGTCTTATTGGTTCCCATGACGAACTTCATCTTACGAACGGTGATGTCAATATTTTTTGATATGATTTCAGATTCGCTCATGCCCATGATAACTGCCCTTAAATTCAGGTGGTTGGATGGTCTAAACGTAGATTATTCACCGTCTGGTTTAGACATTTAATTTGATCACAGTACTAGAATAGTAATAACCGTAACGGCTTAATATGGCCTACTCCGGCAAAAAGGGATCACTTCACGACATCGTTGAGTGCGAGTAGTGATAGCCACCAGTGAGTGTTCTTTGGCGTTGCGCTCGCTGAGGTGGCTGAATGTAACTAACTGTTTTTCCTCCCGATGTGAGGTTGTATAGACTGTTACATTAATCATTGGCCAGATTTTCAGTAAATACCATGGGGCTTTTGWGTGCTTATTGTTRCGTTTGTTTAATCTATATAGGGTAAATATGGCCTGAAATAACAAAAGTTGCCTATATTGTAGCCGTTTAGTCAGTTAGGTTTCCATTTAAAATTCGTAACGACCACCTATTGTGTAACTTACGMTGGTGCGATCGGAATCGTTTAACAGTGTGTCATAACGTAAATAGGCTGATTTTCCATTAGTAAAGGTCCCTGTGAGCGAGAACGCACCGTTTAAACGTTCCGAGCTCTCACCTTCCGAGGTGATGGAGAAGTTTCCTGCATCAGGGTCTTCAGCAAAGGAGATGTCAATTTCACGATCCTTGCCTTTGAATTGGTGGACCCATTCTAGCTCTATCGTTGGTACAATTACSGCAGTCTTTAAYGCAATGACATAAGATGTTTTTGCACCGAAGGCAAGGGATTGYGARGCGTCATTCTGTTTCGATAGTTTYAKGTCGAAAGCGCCACCWGAYTGWATATAACTATTAATGGTGGAATTTATGTAGTCAAAGCGGCCAAACCCGGTAATTTGTAGTGGACCACGTACATAATCGTATCCGCCCCCTAACGATAAACTGTATTGATCACCATCGGGTTTTGATACAAGCGTTAACAGGTTACCRTCMAGGTCTTCATAGGGGGCAGTAATATCAAAGTTGTTGAGGCTGTAGCTGAGGACCCAGTCAGCATATATTTTGCTGTTGATAAAGTGGTTGCCGAAMAGGGTCAGAGATAGGTTAGTGGCATTTTGCTCGCCACCGTTGGCTTGATCAAATTCAGTGACRGARCGTCCATAACCAATRGCKCCACCAAYAACCAGTCTRGAATTGATTCGSTAATCGATWCCWGCAGTTATGCCTTTGCTTTCCAAGTCGTAGCCTATGGAATCTTCCCCTGAATCTTGAGATCCTATGGAAATAGTACCATTGATAAATGCGCCCCAAGGTGAACCGAGGAGGTCGCCATTTCCCCCCGCGTTGCCGCCAACGGATTCGTTCACCATGGATTGCATAGCGGCAGTAAGTGGAACGTTTTCACTGAATAACGACATGTTGAGACCGGTGATGCTGATTTGGTTCTGCCCGGTTCTTAGTTCTGTTAAACGTCGCGTCATGTTTTGTAGCTGATTGCCTGCAAGTTCCACCGCGCTTTCTATTTGAGCTTTTACCGTTTTAGGGATTAACTTTTCTAGTTCAACTTCTATTTCGGCTTCTTCTAATTGGGACCATTTGGCACACTGTTGAGATGTTGTAGAATTGCTGGTGCCTTCACAGAGCCCATCCAAAGCGTCAGCAACTTTTTTCACTTTACTGGTTTCTTTTATTATGTTTCCTAACAGCTCTTGGGAAAAGATGCGTACTTCCGCTTGTTTTGCGGACTCCACAAGTTTGGCGCGACCGGAGAGTGAGTCTTCATCGAGTGTTAAGGTGAAGTACTCGCCGTCAGCGTCGCCATTGTCGGCGGCAATGATGATAGTGATAGTCTTGAAGCCAGTTTCACCATCGGCCCAAGTCACTGTTGAATCGGTGACGGTGTAATCATCATTCACGGTCGCTATGAGGCGTGAGCTGTCGGTGCCGTCTGCGGCGGTTAGGTTGATTTTAACCTCATCTATTCCGGTACCAACTCGTTGAATTTTAATATCGACACTTCCTGTTTCCTCTGCCGCACGGAAGACAGGTTTTTCAAAGCTAATTAGATCTAGACCGGTGACTAAGTTAATCGTAGCTTCGTTGTCTTGACCGATTTGAAGTGCTGATTCTGACTCTAAAGCAAGTACAAAGTTCTTGTTCGGGCCTACCACACCATCATCGATTAATGTTATTTCAATTTCCTTTTCACCTTGTTCGCCATCTGCCCACTCAACAGTGACATTTTGAGAGAAACTAAAGTCGGTGCCTTCTACGGCACTACCTTGATTGGTTAAAGCAATATCAACAGATGCGGGGCCCACACCCAACCCGCCTCGTATAACTTTAACGACTACAATGGGTGCATCTTCGCTAATGGATATGTCGTCAAGCATAGCCTCAACACCACTGAGGGGGCTCGAGGAGTGTCGTTGGTAAAGATCATTGCGAACTACTTTCTGCTGATGGGTA
>NVVG01000224.1 GCA_002402125.1 Moraxellaceae bacterium | reverse complement strand
GGCACTGCAGATTGGACTCGTTGCTTTTGTTGAACTGGGCGAATAACGTATTGTTGGCGGTATACAAACATCCGATCAGGATGGACTTATTCGAAGAGATTGAGTGTAAAGTCTTTCTAGCTGAGGCTCTGTTATTTTCGAGCAATAATGCTGTTATTTTTTTAGTGGTCAACTGGCTGGTTAGAGATAGTCTTTCTTCTGCATTTTTTAGTATTATTTCTTGACTATGCCAAATATTAAATGCAGAAGTAATAATTACTGCAAAGAGGCTACATGTCATTGCAATAAGGATGATTTTTTGGCGTATCGAAATTTTCTTGAACCACTTCATAAGAATATAGCTAACTGCATGTAGAGCCTTAATGCGGATGAACGTGCATGGCCTGTGCCTGATACCGGTGGCCGTAATGTGCTTTAGCTCTAAATATAGCGGTTTTTTTGTGTAAATCTATGCTAATTATTTAAATAAAAAACGCCCTAATTAAGGGCGCTCTTTGCCGGTTGTTGTTGCTTGTTGGTGCCTGCCGCTCGCTAGTTTGGCTTAGATTTTTTTGCTTGAATTAGCTTGGTTGTGCGTCATGGATTCTTGGCGGCTGTGTGCTTGAGTTTATTGTTCTTTTGCCTAGTACTCTTTTTCCTGGGGTTCTGGAACCTAGTTCTAAGGAGCGTTTCTCAAAAACTGCATTAATGAATTGGCCATTCCAGTGGTAGGATAAATGGGCGCTTTGGATGGGGATTGTGGCTGCAGGTGGGCGCATAATAGCAAGGCATTCGCCGCCGGGGTTTCTGGCAGAGGGGTATATTATGCCCCAGCCATTAGTCTTTTTTTGTGTGCTGCCGAATGCTTGGGATTCTGTGTAATTGCCGTTGCTTGGTTGGGTAAGGTGCGCGTATTCGTTGAACCGAATGTCCGTTAATGGTTTGTTTACTTTTCCTATGTATACTCTCATGTCGAGTTCGCAGCTGGATTCTTTAGTCGCATTTAAGAAGCGCTCTCGGTGATATATTGTTTCGCGGATTGCGGTGTTTAGGTCACGCGCTGCGTAATAGATTCCGTAGCTTCCATCGGTGAATCTACTTGGATAGCCCGTATGCGTGAAGGCCGCCATCAAAATGGAGGCTCCGGGGCCAGACACCCGATCTTTGTGGGCAATGAGGTGCAGATTTCCTACTTCATCCTGTAGCCTTTCATTGGTTAGGCCTTCTAGCTCAAATGTTTCGTCCATTAGCTCTGGAGGAGTGAATCTCTCAAAGAAATTTATCGGTGGCAGCTTCGATGGGATGATTCGATATTGATTGCCGCTCACTTCGGTGGTTTTAATATTTTGCATGGTTGTTTTTATTGTGGTTGTCGGGGTGGATGTCGGAATTGCTTTCTGGAAGATTGATTATGCGCTCTGCGCCCAGGAAGTGAGACGTTATGTCTATATGCCTCGTTCAGCGTCCAAGTAACGCCTAACGTCTGCTAAGTCTATTACTCTACCTTGAAGCATGGTCTCAAGTGCGCTTTTGTCCGAGAAGAGAGCTGCGGCGTTGCTTTTCTTTATCCATTCGGCGGCACGTCGAGAGTTAGGGAGCAGGATGTTTAGCGCTTTATAGATGCCCATGATGTAGGATATTCTCTCAAGGGTATCTTTAGGTAGCTTAGAGGGGCGGTCGTTTTTTCCTTCTGCGAACTCTTTCATGCGATAGAAGCTGCTTTTGGAGGGGCCGCCCAATAAAGTGATTTGCTCCTTTGCTTGTAGGTCCCATTCATTGGTGATGCCAAAGAAATTCAGGATGGCGGTAGCGTTTAGCCTATCTTCTTTAGTGCTTAAGTTTGAATAAGGGGCTGCATTGGCGCTGTGCATGGTGTGCACCTCCTGGGTTTTGTCATGTTTCCTAGATCATTATGGGTTATTCTGGGAATAATGCAAGATATTTTCCCACCTGGGAGTTGGTTTCCGGCGTTTGGGGCTGCTTTAATAGAAAGTTAGTGATAGTGCCTCAAAACAAATGAACCTATTTATTACTCTGCTATTATGTCCACACAAAAATCAGGAGAATGGTGTGGACCTAATTAAAGACGTGTTAATAGTGTTATCAACACCTGAGGCGGGGGCATTTATTTGGTTTGTGTGCTGCTGGGTTGGGTATACCTACTATTCGGAATCGAATGCAACCAGAAGGCCCAGCCTCTCTAATACGTTACACCGTCATCGTGAGATATGGATGTCTAATATGCTTATGCGTGATAATCGGGTTGCCGATGCGGCGTTGCTTGCCAATCTTGAGCGAAATGTTGCATTTTTTGCCTCAACATCAATCATTATTATAGCGGGTATACTGACGCTATTTGGTTCGATTGATAGGTTAGATAGTGTCCCTTTTATTGATGCGGAATTACAAAAAACCTGGGCTGAAAAATTGCTAATACTCGCCGGTATATTCGTGTATGCATTTTTTAAGTTTACGTGGTCTTTGCGGCAGTACGGTTTCGCTTGCGTTATGGTTGGGAGTGCGCCAATCAATGTAGGGGTGGGTAATTTGATTGGTAGTGGGGTGTTTTACCGAGACTCGGCGCTGGTGATTTCTAGGGCCGCGCATGCTTTTAACTTGGGGTTGCGGTCTTACTATTTTGCGTTGGCATTTATTGTTTGGTTTGTCAGTGGCTGGGGGTTTGTTTGTGCATCTGCACTTGTGGTGTGCGTGTTATATCGCAGAGAATTTAAGTCTAAAGTATTAATGGCGCTTATACGATCAAATGCCGAAAACGGTAGTTAGTGTTGCTTATAGAACGCTTAGCTATCTAATGAATGCTTATCAGTAAGAAGCAATACATGAAGCCCCCTCGGCCCGTGCGCTCCTAATTGAATAGTTTGTTCGATATCTGCTGTACGTGATGGCCCGGTGATAATGTTAACAGCCCTTGGCATATTTCCCGCTTTAAGCTGTAGCTTTTCCCACAGTTGTTCGATGTTGGTCGCGATGTCGCTCTCGTTTAAAATGACTATGTGGTGATCGGGTAAAAAGTTTACCGTAGTAGGATTTTGCTTAGAAGAACAAATGGCTAATGATCCGGTTTCTGCGATAGCTGCTGTCGCATAACTTAATCCTATGTTCTCCTCACCAGTGGCAGGCCCTTTGGTGACGGTTAGTTGGTCTGGCCAGGTCTTTATCTCTTCAATGGATATATTGGTAACAAGTCTTTTTTCTATATTTTTCTCTTCTGCATACTGCAGTATTAGTTCTGGGATCAGTGAAAGAGAATCAATTATTTGGTAGCTGGTTGATACTTTGGTTAGTTTTGAAAGGAAAATATCGGTCAATGCTGACGCGTCAATTTGGGGATGCAATAATGGCGGACGAACCGGTGTTTGAGGAATGCCGTCTTTTGTCATCTTTTCAATCCGATTGAATATTTTCTTTCGGTTTATACGGTTGTAACGGTTTAGATTAATGCTCATGAGGGGGGCTTATTTGATGTGTTGTTGGTTTTGTTTTTTTGTTGGGTCTTGTATTGTGACATGAAGGTGCCTTTTACWTCGCTGATCGGCAGCTCTCGGCTGCGCGTCCAGCCAGAGAAGATACGTTTTACCAATAAAAAGCGGATTATTCTTTTCAAATAACTGCGGTGAAGAAATGMTGTTGTCCATTGGTATACGGCCGGGTAGCGGGTAAGCCACATAAACCCAAGTAGCGGAAATCTAGTCGACCAAGGTGTTAGCTTTTCATCATGTTCTTTATTTCTAAGTTGGCGAAGCATCTCCGGAAGAGGTATACCCATTGGRCAAACTTCTTCACATCGGCCGCAAAAAGTTGATGCGTTGGGTAGGTCGCTGCTGCTTTTTAAATYGGCCATCAGCGGGGTGAGAACAGACCCCATAGGCCCAGGATATACCCAGCCATATGCATGTCCTCCAACGGTAGAATAGACTGGGCAATGATTAAGGCATGCACCACAACGAATGCAGTTTAGCATTTCTTCATAGGGGCTGCCGAGCATTTGCGAGCGTTGATTGTCGAGTAATACGACGTGAAACTCATTTGGCCCATCGACGTCATCCACGGCGGATGGGCCAGAAAACAATGAGGTGTATGAAGTCATCGCTTGGCCGGTAGCGCTTCGTCCAAGCACTCGCAGTATAGCTGTAGCACTCTCCAAATCGGGAACAACTTTTTCTATGCTGGCGGTAATTATGTGTACCTTTGGCAGCGTCGCGGTTAGATCACCATTGCCTTCGTTTGTTACCAGCATAGCGGAGCCAGTATCAGCAATGAGCATGTTAGCTCCGGTGATGCCAATATCTGCATTGAGGAATTTTTCCCGTAATTGTTGTCTTGCTTCATCGACCAATGCTGCGATTTGGTCCAGCGATCGGTCGCCAAGTTGGTGAAATTGCTTAAATAGGCGTTCAACCTCTTGACGCGTTTTATGAATGGCGGGTGCGATAATGTGAGAAGGGGGCTCTTTTGCTAATTGTATGATGTATTCGCCGAGATCTGTTTCTGTTGGCTGTATGCCGGCGGCTTCTAGTGCGGCGTTAAGGTTTGCTTCTTCACTCACCATGGATTTGCCTTTGGTGACCAATTTGGCGTCATGGCGTTCGCAGATGTGCAAAACAATATTATTAAGTTGTTCAGGCGTTGACGCCCAATGAACCATACCGCCATTCTTGACAACATTGTCCTCGAACAGATTGAGGTAATAGCTGAGGTGATTGATGGTGTGTTTTTTAACCATTTGAGCTTGGTTTTTATAGGAGTCAAAGCTATCTACCTCCTCTATCGCGCGGGCTCGTTGCGCAATAAATCCGCCTTTGGCTTTTTTGAGCGCGGTTTGCAGCGTAGGGTCCAATAGGGCTTCCGACGATGCGGCTTTAAAAAACATTGCCTTATTGTTGGGTGGGTTGGCGGGCACTGTCGAATCCTAGCGTGGTGTTGAAGATGTTGTTGATTTTGTAGTTGTGCTGCAAGCCATGCTTGGAGAATCCATGTAGTTCGCTAATACTTCGGCGATATGGCGCACTTCTATGGGGTTTTCTTCCTGCTTCGATACATAACCAGCAATATTGAGTAGGCAGCCGAGATCGGCTGATACAACGATGTCAGCCTGAGTGCCGGCAATGTCTTTGGTTTTATCTGATACCAAGCGCTGTGATATGTCCGGGAATTTGACGGAAAAGGTGCCTCCAAAACCGCAGCATGTTTCTGGATCGTCTAATTCGACAAGGGTCGCCCCCATACAGGCCTGCGATATGAGCTCTCTGGGAGCTTCGGTGTTGTTGAGCTCTCGTTTGCAAGAACAACTATCCTGATAGGTGATTGTCCTGTTTTGACATTGATAATGGGTTGGGATATTGCCGTCCTCATATTTAGCCAAAAACTGACATAACTCCCATGTTTTGCTCGATAACAGTTCAGCCCTCTTTTTCCAGGCTGGGTCGTCAGAAAAAAGTGCAGGGTAATGCCGGGTAATCATGCCGGTGCAGGAGCCCGAAGGGATTACAATTGAATCATAGGGCTCCAAAAGTTGTATCGTTGCTTTTGCGGTTGCTATTGCCGCATCTTTAAGCCCGTTGTTATAGCCAGGTTGTCCACAGCATGTCTGGTTTTGTGGTACAACAACGTCACAACCGACACTTTCTAGTAGTGATATTGCCGCAAAAGCAGCACTCGGGCGGAATTGGTTGATTAGGCAGGTAACAAAAAGTGCTATTTGGGGCGGTTTTTGGGGCGAATTGTCGAGAGAAGACTGGGTATCTAGGGTCATTAGTGGGTCTGCGGTGATGACATGAAATAACAGTAACAGTTTTACAAAATAGTAACAATTTTTTGGCTGCGTGGTTGAAAAAATAAGTTCGACCCCAATTGTCTGAGCTATGGCTAATAACAGCTAAATACTAATGCTACGACAGCTAACTACAGCTACAACAGCGATTATTGCCAACAGGGCTTATGGGCTGGGTTCAAGAACTACGTATAGACACCGCGTACCGTAACTACGTACCGTAACTACATACCGTAACTACATACCGTAACTACATACCGTAACTAATAGTACCGAGAGAATCGATAACATGACCGTTGAAGCACAAAAAGAAACCTTAGGTTTTCAGACCGAAGTCAAACAACTGCTAGATTTGATGATCCATTCTCTTTATAGCAATAAAGAGATCTTCCTACGCGAACTAGTYTCGAATGCGTCAGATGCWGCAGATAAACTACGTTTTGCCTCGCTTTCCGATGGTTCCYTGATGGAAGGGGTTGGTGAGCTAAATATACGCATTGAGTTTGATAAAGAAGCGAAGACATTGTCAGTAGAAGATAATGGCATCGGCATGAATCGCCAAGACGTGATCGAGCATTTAGGTACGATCGCAAAATCTGGTACCGCGCAATTTTTAGAGAATATGTCTGGTGATCAAAAGTCTGATTCAAATCTAATCGGTCAGTTTGGTGTNGGTTTTTATTCTTCGTTCATTGTTTCAGATAAAGTAGAAGTGCAAACACGTAAAGCCGGTGAGTCTGCTGAAAATGGCGTGAGCTGGGTTTCTGCTGGTGAAGGAGAGTTTACCGTTGAGTCTATCGATAAAGCGACTCGTGGCACCAAGGTTATTATGCACCTTCGTGATGATTGTGAAGAGTATGCCGATAGTTGGCGTTTAAAAAGCATCATCAAGAAGTATTCTGATCACGTCTCTTTGCCCATTATCATGAAAACTGAACCTATGCCCGCAGCAGAAGGTGAAGAGCAGGCAGAACCCGAAGATGAAGTGATCAACAAAGCAACGGCGTTGTGGACGCGATCTCGTAACGAGATTGATGACGAAGAGTACAACGAGTTCTATAAGCACATTTCTCATGATTTTGAAGATGCGCTAAC
>NVVG01000223.1 GCA_002402125.1 Moraxellaceae bacterium | reverse complement strand
ATAACGAGCATTTAGAATCAGATAGCCGGACACTTCTAAATCTCACATTGGGAATTGCTCCTGCATCAGAAAAATGGGATGTACGACTATGGGCGAAAAATCTCACAAATGAAGAGTATATCGTCTATGGGTATGACCGAACTAGTTCGCTCATCGGTGATGTTTACCCACAAATTTATGGAATGCCGCGCACAGTTGGGTTGGATGTTGAGTTTCGGTGGGAATAGGAAACAAAACATCAGCTGAGTTTAAAACAATACTGAAAATTTATAATAGGATTTCCCATGAATAGATTTCTAATAGTACTAATCGCTACATTTTTAATTTGTAGCCAAAGTTTCGCCGCAAAACCTAAGAGCATAAGATATTTGAAAGAAATTTTTGTTAATGACGTTACCTATGTCCACTACGTAGTTACCTGTTCAAACTCAAAGGAGTTTGATCTGTCGGCGTGGAATAACAAGAAACTTTGGTGTGAAGGAACGGGGCTAAAAGATAAGTGTTACAAGAAGAAAGTTAAAGCAGCGAAGAAGCTCTGTAAGAGAAAGTAGTTCGAACAAACCCTGTGTTTTGGTTATGGCAAATCGCGGAGTAAGCCTAATGGCAGTATGATACCTTTTTCAATGCTTGCACGTTCAATGCACATTTGACTGTTATCATTGTTTATAACTTGAATAGGCATGGCCAATTTTTGTCACTCTATTAACGGTGAAAGATAATGACAGCATCAACAGCTACTAATTTGGCACAACTCCTTATGCAAGCATTTTTTTGGGCAGATGAAGGGTTCCAAAATACGCTAAAAGAACGCAGCGAGGAATATATATCCAAAGCTCAGTCGCAAGTATTTATTAGTCTCAGTGACGGCATTACACGCCCTTCAGCAATTGCCGCCAGGTTGGGGATTACACGACAAGCATTGCACCAAACAGTGAATGAATTGGTGGGGCTAGGTTATGTAGTACTAAAACCTGATCCACTAGACCTGCGGGCAAAGATAATTACCTACACGTCAAAAGGTAAGCAGTTGGCTCTTACAACAACGCTAGGGTTATCTGAAATAGAGGCTCAACTAATAGGGCGAATTGGTGTTAACAATGTGCAGGTATTACGAGACGTTATGGCACAAAATTGGGGGGATCCGTACGTCCCAACGGAGTTGCTCACTAGTTAGTCACCCCAATTTATCCCTGGGTTACAGCGACTTACTTAGACTTTTTCAGTTATAGACGCTATATGGCGCTCCCGTCTCTTTGGGTTATTTATTGCGTCAGCTATGTTGGAAAGGTTTAGGTTGCCAGGGTTTAACCATTTATCTCACCGGTCCGCTTCTGCTTGAGCCAGTAGGCCCCCCTTCTGTGATATATTCCCAATTGTTCTTGTATTAATCCCCGAAAACTATGTACAGTTGCTACGTTGAGAATAAGACTTAGGTAGCTGACAGCATTGAAATAGCTGCCAATTGATAGATAAGTGAGGGCGTTAATCCTTCCTGCACCCGAAAATATGGAGGTGAATTTAGTTAATCAGGCAGATATCGGATGCTAAGGTGTGGCTTTTACGTAGCTCTAATATTGTACTAATGTAGTTGATACTATTAGATTAATTGAAGGCCGTACAAGTATGTTTTTTAGACAAAAAAAAGCCGTGATCGTGAAAATGCAACTTTTGTTGGTGTTGGTGTTTCTCTCTGCCAATGCCTACGGCCAGAAAATAACCATCGTTACTGAGGAAAATCCACCCTATAATTATAAGGTCGATGGTGAGGTAGTTGGGGTGAGTGTTGCGGTAGTTGAAGCTGTTTTGAAAGAAGTAGATGTCTCCGCGACAATAAATTCTTATCCGTGGCCCCGTGCTTATAAGATGGCTTTGGAGAACGAAAATACGCTTATCTTTTCAATTAGCCGGATTCCTACGCGAGAAAATAGTTTCAAATGGATTGGCGAAATAGCGCCAAGTGAATTCTATTTGTTTTCACTAAGAAGCCGAAAGGATATCGAAATCAGTAATCTGGAGGATGCAAAAAAATATTCAATTGGCACTGTTAAAAATGAGGCGTCAGAGCAATTTCTAACAACAAATGGTTTTTCAAATATCCAGTCGAACGTGTCTTACAAATCTAATTTAAAGAAGTTACTCATTGGTAGAATAGATTTGTGGCCGATGGCTGAGCTTGTTGCGTATGAGATTTTGAAATCAGAAGGCCATGGCTCTCGCGACATTCTTAAGAAGGCCTATAAGATGGAGGGTTTTTCGGCTGGCAATATGTTCATGGCTTTTAGTCAGAATACTCCAGATAAATTAGTTGAAGAATTTAGGGAAGCATTAAAAACCATTAAAACAAACGGTATCTACCAAAAAATTCTTGATAGGCATCTTCAGTGATAACGCTTTGTGTGCGTGGCTCTGGGGCATGCCGTCCATATTTAGCAAACTTGTTGTAAGTCGTTGATTTATGGGTCTACACATTATGATTTCGTCGTGAAACGTTAATTGGATCTACAGCCCCTATGAAATCAACCCTGTAGTGATAATTGTCAGATCAAGCCCCCCCCCAGAACACCAATTAAGCACTGTATTTTCTTATTTTTTCTAATAATTGATGATCGTTAATCGGTATATTAAGAATGTCGTCAGCACCAGGCGTAGGGTATTCACTTAATGTTGCTTGATCCAGCGTTGTTAAAAGAAAGATTATGGGGATATATTTACAGCTGGGAATTTGACGAATTAAACGAGAGGTTTGAAAGCCATCCATGTCGGGCATTTTGGTATTCATAAAAACTAGATCGGGGGTGTTTTCTGCAACCAATTCCAGTGCTTCCAAGCCGCTATCGGCCGCTACAATAGAGTGTTTTGCACTTTCCAGCATCCAGGAAATCAGCTTGCAATTGAGCTCTACGTCGTTAACTACCATTATTTTCATATAGAGTCCCTTAAGTATGAAGGTTCATCGATAGGTTTCTGAGCATTCTGCTGTATTTATTGATCTGTATTGATTCTACGGTACTTAATCTACTGTGCTAATTCCTCTGTGCTAATTCCTCTGTGCTAATTCCTCTGTGCTAAGGCAATATACCTGTCAAAGGCTCCCAACAGGAATAATAGCTAGCAAATGTGCAGAGAATATGGAGAAAAGAGGATTATGCATATATAGTATATTCTCGTWATCTGAGTAGTCTTAYTTTCTTTTRCATGGTCATGGATTCTGTCGTATGAAGGCCTTTGGTTTAGTCTCGATAAACAATTCGGTGAGTACTGAACTATTCCGTAAAGTATTTATTTGCTATTTACTCGTYGCCATAGCCACCACGGCCTTTCATATGCTGGTGGAATTCAATAGYACTAARGAGAGTATCGAAAAGGAGTTAGGTGCTATAGGCGCCTCWATAGCCCCAAGCATCGCTAAAGCACTGTGGGATGTTCATCATTCCCAATTGGTAGCTATTGCTGAGGGTACCCAGAAATTACCAGTTGTAAGTGGTATCTCGGTCGATAATGAAGATGGCGTTAATGTCATTGGTTATAGCCTTGGRCAAGCCATTAATCAAACGGGGGCAGCTAGGGMGGCGAACATCTCTGAAGGTGTTTATCAACATCAAATACCCTTGTATTTCTATTATCAGGATTCACCGTTTCTTGTTGGCCAATTAAGCCTGTTCTCAAATTTGAATATAGTGTTTCAACGTGTAAAGCTCGGCTTTCTCCTGATTTTGGTGAATTCTCTGCTCAAAAGTATTGCGCTATGGTTGTTATTTATTGGTTTTGCCAGATATATCATTAGTAAGCCTCTAGCCGACTTAACTGGGCAAATCGAAAATATTCGATCCGACAATTTAGTCTCAACGCCGCGTGTTGCGCTGGCTACCAGTAAAAATAATGAGTTCTCATTGCTTAAAAATGCATTTGATTCGATGGTGGCTGAAATTTCCAATAATCAGGCCCAATTGCGAGATCATGCCAGTAACCTGGAAAGTAAAGTGTTTGAACGTACCAAGGATTTAGAAGATCGAGAAGTAAAATTACGCGCTGCCTATGAAGAGCTAGAGGCAATTAGACAAAAGGAATTAGAAATTCTAGAGAATAAAACACAGTTTATGGCAAATATATCCCATGAATTGCTTACGCCCTTGGCAGTTTTGAGGCTGCAAATAGAAGCTATGCAAGAAGGGATTGTCGATGAAGAAAGCGGTTATGAGGTGTTGCAACGAAAGTTGACTCAGGTCGAAAGAATTATTGAAGACCTGTATACGATATCGTTGGCAGATATAGATCAGTTAGCGCTTCATTGCCAACAACTAGAGATCGAATTATTTTTACAAGATACTATTGAACCGTATAAAAAAATAGCGTCTAAAAATGAACTTTCCATTCGATGTGAATTCGATTTTCCGGAGTATTTGATGGTCTATGCTGATTGGAGACGACTGTCGCAGGTATTTTCGAATATCCTAAATAACGCGATGAAATATACTGACCCTGGCGGCGAGATAAAAATATCAGGTAAAACGGAACTGGATCAGGTTGTGATAAAAATAGAAGATTCAGCACCTGGTGTGAGCGATGATGATATGGGTTTCTTATTCGAGCGCCTGTACAGAGTAGAGTCCTCAAGAAATAGAGAGGCTGGTGGAGCAGGACTTGGGCTTTCGATCTGTAACTCTATCGTTCAAGCCCATGAGGGAACGGTGACAATAGATCACTCAGGCCTTGGTGGTTTGATGGTTACAGTTACATTGCCAGTGTTTAAAATTACTGAACAAATAAGCGGTAGTAAAAAATGATTCAGGTTCTTATTGTTGAAGATGAAAAGGAAATAGCAGAGCTTTTAAGTAAATTTATARTGKCTGCGGGTATGAACGCTCATATYATTAATAATGGMTTAGAGGCCACRCAGTGGATTAGAGAWAATAGTCCAGATTTGGTGGTRTTGGATCTTATGCTKCCGGGYAARAGTGGRGAGAAGGTTTGCAAAGARGTRCGYAGGTTTTCTGATGTGCCGATAATAATGGCAACCGCCAAAGTGGAAGAAGTCCATCGTTTGATAGGTTTTGAAATGGGGGCAAGCGACTATATTTGTAAACCTTATAGCGCAAAAGAAGTGATTGCTAGAATAAAAAGCCTTGTGGCGCTTTATAATAGAGCTCAAGAYGCAGTTTGCTCCTTGCATTTAGACCGTGAAAAGTTACGTGCYAATTTTGATGGCGATTATGTGGAATTCTCACACGTTGAGTTTAAGTTGCTTTCACTGCTTTACAATCATCCAGACCGTATCTATTCCCGWGARCAGGTGGTYACCCTAGTGTACGAGGATAGTCATRTCGTATCTGGCCGCACGGTKGATAGCCATATTCGTAATATTAGAAAAAAACTGTATTCTCTAAATACGGARAGRGARTACATTCGCTCGGTGTATGGGGCTGGRTATAAGATTGAATGTTAGATAGTTTTAAGCCTCAGGTTCGCAGTCCAGTCTATCGTATTTTTCCGAATTTTATGAAAGATCGTATTATATGAAAATAGGAATACTATTTTTTGTTTGTCAGTTTTTCCTTTCCTTTTCTACAGTAGTTAGTGCGGAGGAAAAACTTGTATTCTCAACGATTCAAAATATCGCCACTACCAAATTAGGGTTGCATATTTTAAAGGAAGCGTATCAGCGAATAGGCGTGTCAATATCTGTGATCGAATTTCCCGCTGAAAGATCTCTGGTTATAGCAAATAGAGGGGTAGATGTGGATGGTGAGCTCGGAAGGATTACAGGTATCCACGAGGAATATCCTAACCTAATAAAAATCCCCATATCTATTATGAAGGTTCAGGGAATGGCTTTTTCAAAGAAGTTGGATTTTCCTATTGATGGATTGGATAGCTTAAAACCTTATAGTATTGCAGTGATGCAAGGTAGTAAGCTTGGTGCTGCCATTACCAAAGGGATGAATCGTCATTTTGTTCCTAGTCATGAATTGCTTGTTAGGATGCTAGAAAAAGAACGGGTCGAATTGATTGTAACTTCGAAATTTAATGGGTTGAGAGCTTTCAAGCAGGCCAATATTACAGACTTCAAGATGTTGCAGCCTCCGTTGCTAGAAATGTCTATTTATCACTACTTGCATAAAAAGCATAAAAACCTAGTACCAAAAATATATGGAGCATTAAAGGCGATGCAACAAGAAAATCGATTTCAAAATATTTCTAGGGAGTATGAAGGGTCACTTTGAATGTGAAAAATAGCTTATTGTATAAATTAATTTCTTAGCCTTTTTTTCTTAATAGCCCGAGCCCGATTAATCCAAGCCCAAATAGCACAATGCTTGCGGGTGCTGAGATCGGCAGCAGTTCACTAAAAAATTTCACCTCACTTAAACCGATGTAGTTGGCATCGCCATAATTGGATTTAAGCGTAAACTTGATGTATTGCGCGGTTGTATCTAACAAAATTTCGTCAGGGCCGAAGGGGAGGTCTTTAGGTTGGTTTAATACGTAACTTCCAACGTTAAAATAGGTATTTCCGTCTAGAGATGCTTCTACAATAATGTCTTTTACGGAACGAGAATTTCCGCAGCATCCACCGCCATAATTCCAAATGTTGCTTGATGAGATGTCAAAAATAGCACCCAAATCAAAGAGCACAAACCCGTTCACCCTATAAGAGAGCCACTTACTATTCGCCCCGCCATCATGTAGGTCACCAGAAAGGCCCGATTCATTGATTAGGTTATTAGCGCGATAGTTACCGAAAGTATGTGAGGCTGACACTTCTGAAACTTGGATCAAGCCGGCCTGAGCAATAGATGCCATCGATAATGTTGCAATTAATATTGCTTTGGAAATGGCATGGCTAAACTTCATAGATGATCATCTTTATTGGGGTTGTTAGGCGGCGGTATATTTTCTGGTTTTTTCTTAGGCAATGAGTGTAGCACCTACTAACTGATTTAGCACTTTTAGCCCTATTGTTAAGCTAATACGCTGGTGAGATTTACCCTGACTTAGGTGTTTGGGTGGGGGATTCGAACTAATGGTGCATTTGTTTTCGCTGCCATGCGTAAATTAATTGCTTGGGCTGCTGCCTGCGTAGATGCTTCGCT